>JAJFUV010000121.1 GCA_021372245.1 Terriglobales bacterium | reverse complement strand
CTCCTCCGGCGCGTTGTCGATCGAGTCGAAGCTCCGGAACTTCACCTTCGGATTGTGCTTCGCCAACACCTTGGTGATCGCCGCCGTCAGCGTCGTCTTGCCGTGATCGATGTGCCCGATCGTCCCGATGTTGATGTGCGGCTTGCTGCGGTCGAATTTCTCTTTCGCCATATCGTGAAACCTCAGTTCTTAACCTGACCTGATTTTCTGGTGGAGATGAACTCTGGAGCCGACGACCAGGATTGAACTGGTGACCTCGTCCTTACCAAGGACGCGCTCTACCAACTGAGCTACGTCGGCCCTCGTTAACCCAACCGGGAATCACTGGTGGACGGGGGAGGATTCGAACCTCCGTAGCCCGCTAGGGGCGGCAGATTTACAGTCTGCTGCCATTAACCACTCGGCCACCCGTCCGTTTCGCGCACTTACCTGTCCATTGTGCGTGGCGGCACACTGAACTTAAGGTCGGCCAGTACCCGAAGTCATGAGTATACCACACGGATCCTGCCCGCGCCTCCGCCGGGCGAAAAATCGGCGGATCCGTTACCCTGCCCCGCCCATCGGCCGCTAAAGCGCCCGCAGGTGGAATCCGCCGTCCAGGTTCAACACCTGGCCGGTGGAGTAGTCCAGAAGGCCGTCGGCCAGTGCGCGCACGGCCAGCGCGATGTCGTTGGGCTCGCCCATCCGCCGCTGGGGAAGCAAGCCGCCGGCAATCTTCTCCTCATAAGCTTTTTCCACCTTGGCAATCATGTCCGTGCGGATGATGCCGGGGCGGATCTCGAACACTTTGATCCCGAGCGCCGCGAGCCGCACCGCCCACAACGACACCGCCATGCTCAGGCCGGCCTTCGAAATGCAGTATTCGCCGCGGTTGGTGGAGGCCGTATAGCTTGACATCGAGGTCACGAAAACGATCCTGCCGCTGCCTTGCTCCACCATCCACCGCGCGGCCTGCTGCGTGAGGAAGTACGGGCCCTTGAGGTTGGTCGAAATGACCTCGTCGAAGCTCTCTTCAGTGGCTTCAAGAATATCGAGGCGCTCGCGCGGCGCCATGCCGGCGTTGTTCACCAGCAAGTCCAGTTGGCCGAATTTCTCGCGCGCGAAGCTCATGAGCGCCTTCCGGTCCGCCGAGCTGGAAATATCGCACTGAAAGATTTCGCAGCCGGTCTCGGCGCGCAGGGATTCGGCGGCATCCAACCTGCCGCGATAGGTCGCCAGCACGCGATGGGTCTTGGCCAGTTCGGTGGCGATGCCGCGCCCGATGCCTCGGCTTGCCCCGGTCACGATTGCAGTCGGTTTGTTCATTGTGTTCGTCAGCTATTTCCCGGCGAGGGCCGCATCAATGGCTTTCGACAATTGCTCGAAAGTAAAAACTTCGACGAACGGCTCGCCGTTCACGAAAACGGTGGGCGTGTGGGAAACGCCGCGCGCGATGCCGTCCTGGTAATCCTTCTCGACCATATCCCGGTAGCGCGCATCATCCAGCGCCGCAACAGCCCTCTCGGGCGCCACACCGTTCTTCGAGGCAAACTCTTTCAAGCGCTGGACGAAATTTGCGTCCGTGGTGGCCCGAATCGAGAAAAGCATGTGCCGCCGGTAGGCGAAACCAAGTTCCGGTTTCACCTCGTGGAAGAAGCGTGCCGCCACGGAGGCCTGCCTCGCCCAGGAATGCTTGGGCAGCGGAAAATCCCGGTGTTCGAAGGCAACTTTTGTGCCGAAGGCGGGCAGCAGCTTCTCGTCCAGCATCTTGCGGTAGGTGGCGCAATCCGGGCACTGCAGGTCCTCATACGCGACAATCCGCACCGGGCTCGAAGCCAGGCCCTCCACCACGCCCTGCGGCGGCTGCGCACTCGCGCCCAACGTCATCATTGCGAACATGGCAAGTCTCTTCATTTGATCATTCAGCTTGCGAATCCCGCCGGCGATCGCGCAAGCGGGCAAGCAGGCGACTGGCGGCCACCGCGCCATCGCCCAGCGCGCGTTCGTAGGCTATCTGACGCTCGGCGCGGCTGAAGCCGTAACCCACGCGGTTGTAACGGTCCAGGCTGAGTCCCTCGACATAAGTCCCGGCGAACGCGACGGCCGCCTTGGGGATTACGCCCGCGCCAAAGGGGATCTTTGCGGCCATCTTGCGAGCCAGGGCGCGCCAACCGAAGGCCGCCGCGATGATGGAGCCGATCTGGCCCCGCTGTTCGCGATAACCTACAGGCCGGTCGCTCGCCGCGGCGATCAGAAAGGCCATGCGCACCTGGTTCAGGGTGAGGAAGCTCGTATCGGAGGCGAACTCGCCGATGACCCAAGGCATGGTCATCAAGTTCGGCATCAAGTCCGGAATCGCGGCGGCCAGGGCGAAGACCGCGTTCTCCTTGGCGATGGTGCGAATCACATGATCCACTACGGGTTGACGGAAGGGGAACAAACGGCGCGCCAGTGGCAGCCCCAGCGCTTCGCGCTGCTTGATGATTTGCACGACCGTCCGCTCGGGGTTGCCCGGCGAAAAGCTGAACGCATCCGGCGGGCCCGGCAAGCCCTCCTCGTAAATCTCGATGTCGACCGTTCGGGGCGCCCCCGCATCACCCACCCGATAGAGGACGGACGCTGTCTCCCAGCGTTTGCCGCGCGAAATGGCCGCCGGGGCGAAGTAGTCCTCCATGGCGTTGTAACTGCTGCTGGAGGAAGCCACCAGGCCGATGCTGACCGGGCGCTCGGCGGCCTCGCGAATGTCGTTGGGGTCCAACTTCGCCACCGCCGCCCGAATCTGCTGCAAGAACATCCCTGCCATAGGACCGCTGTCAGCCGGGGCGTTCCGCCTGCTTCAAGCGGAACATCACCTCGATCGACTTTCTCCATTCTACAGCCAGCCCGATGCGCATCACTTCGATGGCGGGAGAGAAGTAGCGGAGGACGGTCTCGGTTTGCGGGTGAAAGTCCAGCGCTGGAGCTACCAAGAGCAGACGCGGCGGCTGCGTACGCAGTTCGATACCAGGGAAGTAGCCGCGTCCGGCGAACTCACCTCGTTCCAGATGCCAGACCACGCGCATCCAGTAGTCCAGCGCCTGGAGGGGAAGATGAATGTCCTCGCTGGCCTTCAGTTCGAGGACTGCCAACCGGCCGGAGCGGTCGACGGAGACCAAGTCCATGATGCCGCGCTGGCCGCCGGCGAGCGCCGGCACCTGCGAGTACACGGCTTCCGGAACGAGCGTGGCGTCGATGGCCTCAATGTTCTCCCGCACACGCGCTTCCAGGACGCGCTCCGGAGTGCCGGCATTTGCCCGGTGTTCCGGCCCAGCGCCATCGCGGCGATTCTCCAGGCTGGTATCGAGGTTGCCGTAGTCGGCGGGATCGAGGCGGCGTTCCAGTCCGCTCTCGTCGTACGCCCACGCCGTCCACGCGGCCGCGCGCGGATTCAGGTAGCGCAGCCTCTGCAAGGTCAACCGCTCGGCCCCCGCCGGCGTATACAGAGCCAAGCCTTCGACGGTGAGCCTCCGCTCGCGCTTCCGCAGGTAGTCGAGCCAGATCAGCCCGAAGGTGAGCGCGCCTGCCGCATCCCGCGCCTCGGCGCCGGTCCCCAACGCGGCCCACGCTCGCCCGCCCTGCTTCACCAGGGCACGCGGATAAGACGGCGACAGGCTGTGCGTCAAATCCGCTTCCGTGCTCAGTTCCGCGAGGGTCCACCCCGGAAACTGCCGCCGCAGGAAACGCCTGAACTGTTCGCGGAGCACCATGCGCGCGCCGCGCCGTTCCACGCTCTGGCCTTGCGGACGCTCCAGGTCGACCAGCGTGAGTTGTCCTTGTTGCTTGGCGAACTTCTCGACGCAGAGTTCGAGTTTGCCCGCGGTCTCGCTGGCCACTCCCGCGATGCGCCGCGTCAGGTTGCGCGTCTTGTCCCAGGCATGGATCCACAGCTTTTCGCCGCGGTGTTCGAGGGCGTATTGGCCCGGTTCAAGAGGAATGGGTTCTTCGCCCGGTTCGAGCAGGGCGGGCTGGCGGGAACGGTCGAGAAAACGCTCGATCGCCGCTTGGGCCTCGGCGGGCCCGGCGGGCTTCATCATTCCACTCTATTATCTAATATAGAAACGAGATGCTCGCCGAAAGGATTCAACAAGTCGAGGAACGCATCCAGAATGCTGCGTGCCGCGCCGGACGCAAGCGCGAAGAGATCACGCTCATCGCCGTCACCAAGATCTTCCCCGCCTCGGCCATCCGCGAGGCATATGAGCTGGGTCTGCGTCATTTCGGCGAAAACTACGTGCAGGAATTCGCGGGCAAACGGCCCGAACTCGGCGGTCTCAGCGAGGCGACCTATCATTTAATCGGCCACCTGCAGTCGAACAAGAGCAAGATCGCGGCGGACCTGTTCCAGGTTATTCAGACCGTTGATTCTGCAAAGCTGGCACGACGGTTATCCGAGTGCGGCCATTCGCTCGAGGTCATGATCGAGGTGAAGGTTTCCGGAGAGGGCTCGAAGAGCGGCGCCGCGGTCGAGGAGTTGCCGGCCCTGGTGGACGCCATCCGCGCGCTGCCGGACGTGAACCTCACCGGCCTGATGACCATGCCGCCATGGTCGGAAGACGCCGAACTCTCGCGCCCTTACTTCCGGCGGCTGCGCGAACTGGCGCAAGCGCACGGGCTGCCGCATCTTTCTATGGGGATGTCGCACGATCTCGAAGTGGCTATCGAGGAAGGCGCCACCCACGTTCGCGTCGGAACAGCGCTGTTCGGGCCTCGCAAATACACGTGAGAGTCGGATTCTACTCCCCGCTTCCGCCGCAGCGCACGGGCGTCGCGGACTACTCGGCCGCGCTACTTGGCGCGCTGCAGCGCATGGGCAGGGTGGAAGTAGACGCGCAGGACGCCGATGTGTGCCTCTATCATCTGGGTAACAACAACCTGCACCGCGAAATCTACAAGCAAGCCCTGCAGCGGCCGGGCATCGTGGTGCTGCACGATGCCGTCTTGCAGCACTTCTACCTCGGGACTCTCGACGAAGCGTCCTACATCGAGGAATTCGTTTACAACTACGGCGAGTGGAGCCGGGATCTGGCGGCCGACTTGTGGCGCGGCCGGGCCCGTTCGGCGCAGGATGCACGCTACTTCGACTACCCCATGCTGCGCCGCGTCGCCGAGGTCTCCCGCGCCATCGTCGTGCACAATCCGGCCGCGGCGGCGGCCGTGCTGCGCCAAGCGCCACGAGCGCGCGTGGTCGAAATTCCTCATCTGTTCGTACGCCCCCCGGCGCCGCCCGCCGCGGAGGTTGTGCGATTGCGCGAGAACTGGCAAGTGGCCCCCGGCACTTTCCTGTTCGGTGTCTTCGGATACCTACGGGAGTCAAAACGCCTGTGGAGCGTTCTGGACGCATATGCACGGGTACGTGAGGCCGGCATCGATGCCGCATTGCTCATCGCGGGCGAATTCGTATCGTCCGACCTGGAACGCGCCATCGCGCCAGCTCTCTCGCGGCCCGGCATCGTGCGCGCCGGATTCATGAGCGAGGAGGACTTCTGGCGCGCCGCGCACTCCGTGGACGCCTGCGTGAATCTGCGCCATCCGGCGGGAGGCGAAACCAGCGGCATCACCGTGCGCCTGATGGGCATCGGCAAGCCTGTTGTGACGACGGACAGCAGCGAGAATTCGTCCTGTCCGCCCGAAGCCTGCCTGCGTGTTCCCGCTGGGGTTGCCGAACCCGGCGCGCTGGCCGAGACTATGATATGGCTTACGCTGTTCCCCCGGGACGCCCGCCGAATCGGCCTTCGTGCCGGCAAGTGGATCGCGGAGCACCACGCGCTCGATACCGTCGCCGCGCGTTATTGGAAGTTACTATGCGACTTGCATCGTTCATTCTGATCGCGGCGCTTTCGCTCTGCGCCGCGCCAACCGCAATCGAAAAGAACTTACATGTCCGCGTACGTATGCGTGACGGAGTGCATCTGTGCGCCAACGTCTTCCGGCCGGCGGGCAACGGACGCCATGCAACGATCCTGGTGCGCACGCCTTACAACAAGGGCAAAGACATCACACCCGGCTGGCAGGCGCTGGTCGAACACGGCTATGCGGTAGTGGTTCAGGATGTGCGAGGACGCTTCGACTCCGAAGGTGTTTTCGACCTGTACTACCAGGAGACGCCGGATGGCGACGACACGCTGAATTGGATCGCGGCGCAGCCCTGGTCAAGCGGCAAGATCGGCATGTACGGCGGATCGTACCTCGGCATTGCGCAGTGGAGGGCGGCGCTGTCCGGCAACCCGCATTTGAAGGCAATCTTGCCCCTGGTTTCCGGAGACGACGAGTACCTGGACCGTTTCTACTCGAAGGGCGGGGAGATGAAACTCGGGCACCGGTTACTCTGGATGTCGGAGCATTTTTCCGTACCGGGTTCTCCCAAGCCGGACTTCAACCGTTACATCTGGCGTCTGCCGCTCCGCATGGCAGACCGCGCCGCCACCGGCCAACGTTCCGCCATGTGGCAGCGGGCGCTCGATCACCCGTCCTACGACGGCTTTTGGAAATCCGTGAGCGCGCGCAGCAATATCGAGAAGATCAAAGTCCCGGTGTTTGCCATCGGAGGCTGGTACGACAATTACGTCGAGAGCGACTTGGAAGCCTTCACCCTGTTGCGTAAACTGGGCCGTCCCAACCGGCTGATCGTGGGTCCCTGGGCGCACAACATGTCGTACAAGTTCCCGGACATGGACTTCGGCGGTCAGACCACCATCCCGTTGCGCGAATTGCAGCTTGCGTGGTTCGATTACTGGCTGCGAGGCTCCCAACCGGCGCCCTCCACGCCTCCCCTGCGGTACTTCGTGATGGGTGCGAACCAGTGGCGCGAATCAGACGAGTGGCCGCCCAAAGGGGCACGATACGTGCCGTTCTATCTCTCGAGCGGTGGACACGCCAACTCGGTTTCGGGCAACGGCGCACTAGGAGAGAGCGAGCCGGACGTGAACCCCGCGGACAGGTTCGTGTACGACCCAATGAAGCCCGTGCCTACCGTGGGTGGCGCTGTTTGCTGCAACCCGAAGAAGTTTCTCTGGGGGCCGCTGGATCAGAGGCAGGTCGAGCGCCGTCGGGATGTACTGGTTTACACCAGCAGTCCTCTCAAGCACCCCCTGGAGATCGCCGGCCCGGTGCGTGTTGTGCTCTATGCCGCGACATCGGCCGCCGACACGGATTTCACCGCCAAGCTGGTGGACGTTTGGCCCGACGGGCGTGCCATCAACCTCACCGACGGCGTCCTGAAATTGCGTTGCCGGGAATCGCTTGCCAAACAGGTACCCGCGGAACCGGGCGAGATCTACCGCATTACGATCGACGCCGGTCCAACCGCCATCCTCTTCCCAAAGGGGCACGCGATCCGCCTGGAAATTTCATCGAGCAACTTCCCGCGATTCGCGCGCAATCTCAACACGGGCCGCCCGGCAGCCGAGGATACCGAGGTTCGAACGGCGCGGCAGACGATCTATCACGACCGCCGGCATCCGTCGCACCTGCTGTTACCAGTGGTCAAGTGAGGAAGCCTAGCGGCCGCCAGCCTCCTGCCGCCCATTGCGCACACTAGCGACAAACCACACCAGCGCCAGCGCGCCCAGCGCGAACACCGTATCTCCCGGCACGCGCATCCAGCGCAGGGTCTGCATTAATGGCGTGCCGAGGAATTCGGTGCTGCGCGCGTACCAGTAGCCCTGGTCCACGGACGCCCAGGTCTGCAGCAGGCCAACAGGCAGGAGACTGCCCACGCACATCGTAAAGAGGCCAATGTTCATCGCCCAGAAAGCGAACTTCAGCCGTCGCTCGTTCCACACCGCACCGGGGACCAGTGCCCGCAGGCACACCAGCGTCAAGCCGATGCCGAGCATCCCGTAGACGCCGAACAGCGCGGCGTGGCCGTGTACCGGCGTGGTGTTCAGGCCCTGCATGAAATAGAGCGCGATGGGAGGGTTGATCATGAATCCGAACAAGCCCGCGCCCACCATGTTCCAGAACGCCACAGCGACGAAGAAGTAGATTGGCCACTTGTAGCGGGCCGCCCAAACGGTCAACCGGCCGCGCCGCAAATCGTCAAGCGCCGGATAGGCTACCAGCACCAGCGGCACGACCTCGAGGGCGCTGAACACGGAGCCCCAGGCCAGCGCCACGGTCGGCGTCCCGGCGAAGTACAGGTGATGGCAGGTACCGATGATGCCGCCCGCCAGGTAAACTGTCGCCGATAGCAGCGCCGCCTTGGCCGCCAGCTTTGGCTTTATGAGGTTCAACCGCGTGAAGAAGAACGCGATGACCGTGGTGGCGAACACTTCAAAGAAGCCTTCCACCCACAAGTGCACCACCCACCAGCGCCAGTACTCGACAAGGGTCAAATTGGTGTGCTGCCCCCAGGTGAGGCCCGCTCCATAGAAGAGGCCGATGGCGGCCCCGGAAATCAGAAACAGCCAGAGCAGGTGGCGCTGTTCGCCCGCGTTCTTCAGCGCTGGGCGGATGGAGCGGATCACCAGGGATAGCCAGATCAGCAGGCCCGCGAAAAGGAGTAGCTGCCAGCCGCGTCCCAGGTCAACGTACTCATAGCCCTGGTGGCCCCACAGAAACGAGGCCGCGTCGGAGAGCTTGTTCTGGACACTCATCCATTCGCCGGTGAGCGATCCTGCGACAATCACCAGCAACGCCAGAAACAGCACATTCACGCCGAGCTTCTGCCACTTCGGCTCATGTCCGCTTACCAGGGGGCCGATGAAGAGGCCCGCCGCGAGCCAGCTTGTGGCGATCCAGAAGATCCCGAGTTGCACGTGCCAGGTACGCGTCACGGTGTAGGGCAGCACTTCCGACAGCTTGATACCATAGAACCCCTCGCCTTCCACGCCGTAGTGGGCCGTGATTACCCCCATCAGGATCTGCACAAGGATCAGCGCTGCCACCACCCAGAAGTACTTCAGCGTGGCCTGCTGGGAAGGGCTGGCTCTCCACGCGCCGAGCGGATCGGAGACGGGCAGCGCCCCGAGTTCCTCCTGCTCCTTCTGCTTCTCGCTCGCGTACCACCAGACCATGGCGCAGATGCCGGCCAGCAGCATCAGGATGCTCACGCCGGTCCACATCACGCTTTCGCCTGTGGGACGGTTCTCCACCAATGGCTCGTGAGGCCAGTTGTGTGTGTAGCTGACGGTGTCGCCGGGGCGGTTTGTCGAGGCGGCCCATGCGGTCCAGAAAAAGAATGCGCTCAGGTCCTGCATGCGCGTATCGTCTCGTATGGTGCCAGCGGGAATCGCATAACTCGCATTGCCGCTCATGAATACGGCACTGTAATGCTTGACGCACGCCGCGATGGCTTTCGCGCGCGAGGCGTCGATCCGTATGGTGTTCGTCGCCGGATCGTAAGTATTGGCCCTGTACATCTGAACCAGGCGCCCCTTCAGTCGGGCCTGGTCCTCGGTACCCAGTTCGCCGTACGGCTTTCCAAAGCCAGCCTGCGCCCAACCGTCCAAAACATAGACCGCTTCGCGATGCAGCCAGTCCGCCGTCCAATCCGGCGCCACGTAACTGCCGTGCCCCCAGATGGAGCCCACCTCCATGCCGCCCATCGACTGCCAGACGTTCTGTCCGCGGCCGATGGCGCCCGCCGCAACCACTTCCTCGCCTTCGTTGGTCACCACGCGATCCGGGAGCGGAGGCATCTGTTGGTAGATGCGCGTTCCAATCCAGCCCAGAACGCTGAAACTGATCGCCACTACCGCCGCAAAACCCAGCCAGAGTCTTCTCATTTGCACGGTTCTCCTGTCCGTCATCAGATTGAACCAGCATACGCGGCTGCGCCATGACTTTGGTCACAAAAAAGGCCTCACCGGAAAAATTGAGAGTCTTGGGCGGCCGTGATATCCTTGCGGGAGGTTGGCGCTCCGCGCCGATCATCCCCGGCCATGCGTCTTTTTAGGGTCTTCATTCCCACGAGCGTGCTCGCGCTGTTGATCTCCGAGGTCACGATCATATTCTTTTGCTACATCCTGGCCAGTTACATCCTGATCGACGTGGACCCCGTGGTTTTTCTTTTCTATGACAGCGGAGCCACCCGGATCTGTGTGGTAGTGGCGACCTTGATTGCGGGCCTCTACCTCCAGGATCTCTACACAAACCTGCGCATCCGCAGTAAGACCCTTTTTTTTCAACAACTTTGCCTGGCGCTGGGCGTAGCCTTCCTGGCTCAGGGTTTCCTTAGCTACGGAGCGTCTTCCTGGGTGCTGCCGCGCTGGATCATGATGCTGGGCAGCGCTTTTTGCTTGGTGTTTCTCACGGCCTGGCGTCTCATGTTCAGCTCGGCCGGGCTGTCTGCGATCGGCACCCAGAAGGTTCTGTTCCTGGGACGCTCCGAGGTGGTGGCCGAAATCGCGGCGCGGCTGAAAGAACTTCCCCAGCTTGGCTTCACCGCCATTGGCTACCTGGACGATGCGTCGCAAGGGGAGTTGATCGCAGGCGTCCCCTGGCTGGGCGAGGTGAAAGCTCTGCGACTAGTCGTGGAGCAGTACAAGCCCGACCGCATCGTGGTAGGTCTCACCGAGCGTCGTAACCGATTGCCCGTGATCGACTTGCTGGATCTCCGCTTGTCCGGCCTGCAGGTGGACGAATCAGCCACCGCGTTCGAGAATGCTTTCGGCAGGATCTGCGCGCGCGAGTTGCGTCCCGGCCACCTCATTTTCAGCTCCGAATTGGGACCGAGCACCGGGAAACTGATGCTGCAGTCGATCTACTCATCGCTTATCGCGCTCGTGGGGGCGGTGGTTACGCTGCCCATCATGCTGATAGTGGCAGTGGCGGTGAAGCTGAGTTCGCCGGGGCCCATTCTGTTCCGGCAGGCGCGCGTGGGGCACAACAACGTGCCGTTCACGCTTTACAAATTCCGATCCATGCGTGAAGACGCCGAGTCAACCACAGGCGCCGTCTGGGCCGTGGAGAACGATCCGCGCGTGACGCCGGTGGGCCGCTGGCTGCGTCGACTGCGGCTTGACGAACTACCCCAGTTCTTCAACGTGCTCCGCGGCGAGATGTCCATCGTGGGTCCGCGCCCGGAGCGGCCCGAGTTCGTCAGCATGCTCACCGAAAAGATCCCGTACTACCGCCAGCGGCACTCGGTCAAACCCGGGATCACAGGGCTTGCGCAAATCAGCCACAAGTATTCGGATTCGCTGGAAGACACCATCACGAAGCTCGAATACGACCTTTACTACATCAAGAACCTGTCACCGGCTTTGGACGCCTACATCATCTTCCACACGATCAAAGTGATGCTGCTCGGCCGCGGCGCGCAGTAGAGCGGCGCGCTACTTCGACGTTTCCGATTCCCAGGCGCAATAGGTCTGATACCCGCCGGAAAGATTCTTCACCCGGAACCCGTGCTGGCTCAGAATGCGGCAGGCGTAATAGGCGCGCTGCCCGACACCGCAGTTAATCCAGATCTCGCGGTCTCGCGGCAACTCCGCCAACCGATCGCGCAACTGGCCCAGGGGGATGTTCACCGCGTTGTGGAGGCAGCCGCACTGAAATTCGCCGGGCTCCCGAACATCCAGCACGAAAGCGGACGTGTCCGCCAAGTCGCACCACGGCGCAAACTCCACGTCGCCGCGCAAGACATTTGAAGCCACCATGCCGGCCAGATTCACCGGGTCCTTGGCGGCTCCGTACTGCGGCGCGTAGCACAGTTCGGCCTGTTCCAGATCGAACACGGTACCGCCCATCTGCATCGCCGTGGCGATCACGTCGATGCGGCGTTCCACGCCCTCTTCGCCCACAGCCTGCGCCCCTAGGATCAACCCGTCCGGCTTTCGGAAGAGCAGTTTGATGTGAATGGGCTTGGCGCCGGGATAGTAACCGGCGTGATGGGGCGTATGCAGGTAAACGGCTTCGAAATCGTCGCGGCCCGCGCGTCGCAGGCTCTTTTCGGTCGCGCCGGTCAAGGCTGCGGTCATGCCGAAGAAGCCGCAGACAGCGGTCCCCTGCACGCCGCGAAAACGGGCGTCCCGCCCGGCGATGACATCCGCCGCGACGCGCCCCTGCCGGTTGGCGGGACCGGCCAGCGGGATCAGTTCCCTTTCGCCCGACACAGTGTTTGCTACTTCAACTGCGTCCCCTACCGCCCAGATATGCGGGTCGCTGGTACGCATCCGGTCGTCGACGCGAATGCCGCCGCGCTCACCCAGCTCAAGGCCGGCCCTCCGCGCGAGGTCCGTCTCCGGCCGCACACCGATCGAGAGAATTGCAAGATCCGCGGGAAACGAGGCGCCGCTTTGAGTGCGTACGACGAGACCCCCGCTGGATGCTTGTTCGAAACCGGCCAAGCCATCGCCGAGCTGAAGGTGCGCCACGTTGCTTGCCACCCTCTCTCGAACGTACCCCGCCATCTCCACATCGAGCGGCGGCAACAGTTGATCCGCCATTTCGATGATGGTGACTTCCAACCCACGATGCGCCAGATTCTCGGCCATCTCCAGGCCAATGAATCCGCCCCCGGCGACTACGGCCCTGTGAGCGTTGCGGCTTTCGATCCACTCTCGTATCGAGCGGCTGTCAGGAACTTCACGCAGGGTGAAGATCCCCGGCAGGTCGATACCCGGAAGGGGCGGGCGTACAGGGGCCGCACCAGGCGCAAGCACCAGCGCGTCGTAACTTTCGCGATAGACCCTGCCCGTGCCAACGTCGCGAACTTCTACTTCGCGCGCCTTCCGGTCGATGGCGGTGACTTCGTTGCCCGTCCTGACTTCGATGTTGAAGCGGCGGCGGAACAGTTCCGGCGTCGCCAGCAGAAGCTTGGACTCGTCCCGGATCACATCGCCCACGTAGTAGGGCAGGCCGCAATTTGCGAAGGAAACGAAAGGTCCGCGTTCGAGCACCAGAATGCCGACGCCTTCATCCATGCGGCGCAGGCGGGCCGCGCAACTGGCACCGCCTGCCACTCCGCCAACAATCACAACGTTTCGATGCGTCATATTCAGGTGCGGCGATCCGCGCTTACTTTCCTTCCATCATGTCGCACGCCATGAGGGCGGCCCGCCGGACGAAGCGGGTACAACCGCTCTTCCGGTCCTGCTCGTTGTCAAAGTCGGCGATCAATTCCCAGCAGTCCAGGGCATGGAACTCCTCGCGAAACGCCTTGCAGAAATCATGGGCTTTGGCGCCGGCGAGCTTCTTCGCGGCCTCATCGGGGGTCTTGCGGCCGAACACGAGCCCCAATGCAGCCACGCCGCCACTCACCGCGCCACAGGTCGTCTTGCACCCCATCCCTCCGCCCATCGCCGTGAGCAGGTACACGGGAGGCTCGTCCTCGCGAGACTGCTTGTAGACCGCCTGAAAGACCGACTCGGCGCAGTTCCATCCCGAATGGAACAAGCGATCCGATTCTTCCTCCGCGCGCGACGCCCGGCAATTATTGCAACTCATTGTGAGAGTTTCCTCCTCACCAACCATTTGAACATCCGCGGAACCGTCGCGTGAGGAAGATGCGCCGCGAAGGTCGGCTGCTGCACAATGGGTCATGCCGAAAGCGCTCTGGCTGTTGATTGCGGCGTGCCTACTGGAGTTCCCCGCGAGCGCCGCGGACCCGCGTCCGCGAGTCTACTCGCACTTGTTGAATCCCCGTGAACACCCCGACGACACACGCCGTCACGTCCAACCGCCGGATTGGAATACTTTCGGCAACCGCACCCAGTTCACTTCCCTGCGCAGCTTCGAGGTTTCGGACGGCCGCATCGTGAGGTACACAGAAGAGATCGAGAAGTACACGCGCACGCTCGAGCTGGGTGACGTGATCTGGCCTTCGTACCCGATTATCTTCGCCTCGAACCTCGGCGACCTGGCTGACGAGATCAACCGCCGCGGCCTGTTCCTGTTCGACATCTGGGGATACGTGCCCGGCTCGGGGCCTGGCGGCTACTGGCAGCAGTTCCAGCCCCCCGCAGGCGTGTTCCCCATGCTCGAATCCAAGCTGGGCCGCCGCTGGCTGGGCATGGACGTGGGCGAGCAGGACGGGCGCTACGTCGGCGGTTACGCGAAACTGCTCTGGCCTCCGGATGCGCCGCGCTTCGAACAGTACCTGAACTTCCAGCGGTTTTTTGAACGCATGACCAACGACCTGGGCAGCCGCATGTCCGCTCTGGTTTCGCTCAACTTCGGCCATTACTTTCTCAAAGAGGGTCTCTACACCCTGCTCGGCGCCGAGACCGCACAGGCGCTGCCCAACAGCCAGGTCTATTACGCGTTCATACGCGGCGCCGGCAAGCAGTACGGCGTGCCCTGGTTCGGCAACGCCTCGGTGTTCAATCGCTGGGGCTTCAAGAACTACGGACCGCAGGGCAAGTCTGACGGCTTCGCGCACGGTCCGGCAAAGGGCACCAGCCTGAGTCTCATGAAGCGCCTGATGTACAGCCACATCCTCTACAACTCGATGATCGTGGGCTTCGAATCCGGTTGGATCGAGAACAACGAACTCACTCCCATCGGCAGCATACAGAGAGCCGCCAACCGCTGGGTGAAGAACAATGGGCAACCCGGCGTGATGCAGACGCCGATCGCGCTGATGGTGGACTTCTACTCCGGGTGGTCGTTCCCACGGCACCTTTACACGAGCGACGTGTATCGGGTCTGGGGCAACCTGCCATACGAGCGCGGCGACTATCTGACGCACGGCGTCCTCGATATGCTATACCCCGGTTACGAGTCTTCTTCCTACTTTCACGATGAGACTGGCTTCCTTACCGCCACGCCTTACGGCGATTCGGCTGATGTCCTCTTGAGCGACGCGCCCGGCTGGCTACTTGACCGCTATCCGTTATTGGTTCTCGCGGGCGACCTTCAGATCGACGAAGAACTGCGCGACAAGCTGCGCGCTTACGTGGCGAACGGAGGACGGCTGGTGATTCCTGGCACCCTGGCGCGGCGGGCAAAACTGGATTTCGCGCACGTTGCGCTGCCTGGGGATTTCGGAATGGCCGCATCCGGAGGCGCTCCGGCGAAAGGCGCTGTAGACACGCCGCTCCCGAACCCCTGCCCTCTGCTTGAAGAGACGCGCGCAATTCTCGACCGCGAATTCCGTGCCCAAACGCTCTTCGAGGCTGGAGACGGCTTAAGCGTGATTGTCTGCCGTCGCGCGCCACGCGATTACACCGTCGGCATCGCGAACAACACACTGCATCCGTTGCCCTTTGCGATTCGCTCGCGCATCGGCCGCATCGCCTCGGTGCGTGAACTGCCACTCGACCAGTCCGAGAAGGGCGCGGCCGGTCAACTGCCCGAAGGCTTCGAGAAGGCCGCTACCGGCTCGAGCGATGCAGAGACCATCGCCGGAGGCGACGTCCGCATATTCCGCGTAGCGCTTCACGAGGAGAACGTCATCGAGACCAAGCACGCTGTGCCGCCTGCGCGTCCGCGTGATCGCATTCTCACGTTGCGCGGCTTACGGCCGATCAAGGAAGAAATTCTCGCCCGGCCGACGTTCTTTCAGCACTTCGACGGCATCGTGGTCGATTGGAAGTATCTGCACGACCGCACCGGCGAAGCACTCGCCCGCGAATCGCGCTGGATCAACCTGCAGAACCTTCGTGTGATGGTGGACCTCAGTTCGGGCATCAACCTCTATCCGGACCTGCGGTTGGTTGACAACATACGGAGCGAGCACGAAGCCAGTCTCGCGGTCATCCAGGATGTCCTCTCGAAAATGAAGATCCTCGGCGCGAAGGACCTCATCCTCGCGCTCGATCGCGTTCCCGAGACCAACATCACTTCGAAAGCCACTTGGGAATCCTGGGAGGCGACGTTGCGCCGGATAGCAGCCGATGCGCGCGCGCAAGGTGTGACGCTCCACCTTCGCGTCGCGCCCACCCGTCCCGCCTCCAAAGTCGCGGACGCGGTGGCGTTGCTCGAGCGTGTGAATGCGCCGAACCTGCGGCTGGCGGAGGCGAACCCCGAAATTCCCCCGCGCTGGCTAGGCCTGTGGACGCTGCGTTCGCGCGAGATAGCGACGAAGCCGCCCGCGCTCGTGCCGGTGGTGTTCGACGCCGTCTATGCCAATCACGACGAAGAATACCTGCACCGGAAGCGGCTTCCGAACGCTGTAGAATAGCCCTTTATGAACACACAACTCCGTCGCGGCGCGGCCGCGCTCGTCCTGATTCTGGCCTGCGCCTTCCTGGCCCAGGCTCAATCCGCCTTCCATCTGCGTCCCAACGACACAGTGGTCTTCTATGGTGACAGCATCACCGATCAGCGTCTTTACACCACCTTTATCGAAACCTTTGTCGTCACCCGCTACCCATCCATGCCCGTGCGATTCGTGCACTCGGGCTGGGGCGGCGACCGCGTTTCCGGTGGCGGCGGCGGTCCTGTCGATGAACGCCTGCGCCGCGACGTGCTGGCGTACAAGCCCACGGTGATGACCATCATGCTGGGCATGAACGACGGCCGGTACAGGCCCTTTGACCAGGAGATCTTCCGCGAGTACTCGACCGGCTATGAGCACATCCTGGACTTCGTCAAGGCCGGTGCGCCCGACCTGCGACTGACGCTCATCCAGCCTTCGCCGTTCGACGACGTGACGCGCCCGGAAACCGTCGCAGGCGGTTACAACACGGTTCTCGTGCGCTATGGCGAATTCGTGAAGGAACTGGCCCGGAAGCGCGGCGCGTTGGTGGCGGATCAGAATACTCCGCTGGTCGAGGCGCTGCGCCGCGCCCGCGCGACAGACGCGAAACTGGCCGAGCGGATCGTCCCGGACCGCGTGCACCCCGGGCCGGGTGGGCACCTCCTGATGGCTGCCGCTGTGCTGAAGGCGTGGGGCGCCACCCCACTGGTCACGCGTGTCGAGATTGACGCTGCATCCGGCAAGCTGACCCAAGCCGTAAACTCGACAGTCACCGGGATCGAAAGGGGCGCGGGCCTGAGATGGAATCAGACCGACGCCGCGTTGCCGATGCCGGTCAACATGAATGATCCCGTGGTTGCGCTCGCCGTGAAGAGTTCCGACTTCGTCCAGACGCTCAACCAGCAGACCCTTCGCGTCACCAGCCTCACCGGAGCAAGTTACACGTTGAAGATCAACGGAGCGACGGTGGGGACGTTCTCCGGAACGCAGTTGGCCGCCGGGATCAACCTGGGCGAGTTGCCGACACCCATGGCCAAGCAGGCCGCCGGCGTACACGCGCTCACTCTCAAGCGCTCGGATGTGCACAACGCCCGCTGGCGCCAGTTCCAGGTGCCGTTCCAGAACGAGACGCTGCCGCGGTTACAGTCCATCCTCTCGAACCTGGACGCCCTGGACGAAGAACTCGCCGCGCGGCAGCGCGCCGCGGCACAGCCGTTACAGTGCTATTACGAATTGATCCCATGACGAAACTTGCGCTGCTCCTTTTCGCCTCGCTGCTCGGAGCCGCGCCGCCGGCCTACGATCCGGCCATGAAGCCAGCCGTGGTGCATTCGCCGCCCGGCGTCGAGTACACCGTCGGCTGGCCCATGTTTCAAGGCATTCCCACCATCGAACGCGCGCCCAAGGGCCGTCTGTGGGCCGGCTGGTACGCGGGCGGCGCGGGAGAGGGCCCGCTTAGTTACGTCGTTCTTGTGACCAGCGCGGACGACGGACGCAATTGGTCGGGACCGAAGCTTGTTGTCGATATCCCGGACTGGGGTCGCGTGTTCGATCCATGCCTGTGGCTGGATCCGCGGGGTAGGCTGTGGCTCTTCTGGACACAGAGCCTGGTGCATTGGGACGGACGCGGCGGCGTGTGGTTCATGACCACGTCAAACCCAGACGCGGAGAGTCCCAGGTGGAGCCGGCCGCGGCGCCTCGCCGACGGCGTGATGATGAACAAGCCGACGGTGCTGAAGTCCGGCAGATGGCTCTTCCCGGTGGCAATGTGGCCTTACGCGGCCGATACCGAAAGAGTCAATCGGGAGCAGAGGCTCGGCCTCTCGCCGGCCGCCATGCAGGCGCTCAGCTTCCCACTCAAGGATGCCGGCCAGTCTATGGTCTTCGCGTCGCATGACCACGGCAGGAGTTTTCGAAAGCTGGGCTACGCGGTGGTGCCGGACGTGAGTCATAACGAGCACATGATCGTCGAGCGGCGCGACGGCAGCTTGTGGATGCTGGTGCGCACTCACTACGGGATCGGCCAGAGCTTCTCGACCGATCAGGGCCGCAGTTGGAGCGAGGGCACCGACACAGGCTATTTCCATCCCAGTACGCGGTTCTTCATCGGCCGCCTGAGGTCGGGCAATCTGTTGATGGTCCGGCACAATCCGCCTCCCGCACCGGGAGGCCGCAGGCTGCGTAGCCACCTGGCCGCTTACATCTCCGATGACGACGGCAAGACCTGGAGCGTGCCTCTGATGCTCGACGAGCGCAACGGCGTATCGTATCCCGATGTGGCGCAGGCACCGGACGGCCGCATCTTCGTCATCTACGATCGCAACCGTACCACGGACCGCGAGATCCTCATGGCCAGCTTCGCCGAACAGGACGTCCTCGAAGGACGTACGTCAAGTGCCACGTTGCGATTGCGGAAGGTGATTGCCCGCGGCGCTGAACCCGTTACGCCAGGTCCGAGCCGCTGAAGAAGAAGCCTAACTCGTAGGCCGCTGTATCCGGCGCGTCGGAGCCGTGCACCGCGTTGCGGTCGATGGCGGTGCCGAACTTCTTGCGGATGGTGCCATCGGCCGCGTTGGCCGGATTGGTCGCGCCCATCAGATCGCGCCACGCCCTGATGGCGTTTTCGCGCTCGAGCGCCATCACCACCACGGGGCCTTCGGTCATGAACTCGACCAGGCCTGCGAAAAACGGCTTCTCGCGGTGAACGTCGTAAAAGCCCTGGGCCTGCGCCTTGCTCAGGCGCGTCATGCGCATGCCCAGGATGCGGAAACCGGCGGCTTCGATCATGGCAAGGATCTCGCCTGCGTGACCGCCCGCGAAAGAGTCCGGCTTGATGATCGCCAGCGTGCGTTCCAACTGATTCATAGTCTGCTCTTCACCTTTTCGCCGATCTCGGCCGGCGTGGCGCACACCGTGATACCCGCCGCTTCCATGGCTTTGATCTTGTCCGCGGCCTTGCCCGATCCACCGGAGATGATGGCGCCAGCGTGACCCATGCGGCGGCCCGGCGGCGCGGTCTGGCCGACGACGAATCCAATGACCGGTTTCTTCACATTCGCCTTGACGAAGGCGGCGGCGGTCTCCTCGGCATTGCCGCCGATTTCGCCGATCATCACGATGGCGTTCGTCTCGGGATCCTCGTTGAACAGGCGGATGGCATCGACGAAATTGGTACCGATGATGGGATCGCCACCGATGCCCATGCAGGTCGACTGCCCGATGCCCAACTGCGTCAACTGCTGTACGGCCTCATAAGTCAGCGTGCCCGAGCGCGAGACCACGCCGACGTGCCCGGCCAGGTGTATGTGTCCGGGCATGATGCCGATCTTGCACTTCCCCGGCGAAGTGATGCCGGGGCAATTCGGTCCGATCAACCGCGCGCGTCGGCCTTCAAGGTAACGCCACACCTTCACCATATCGAGCGTGGGAATGCCCTCGGTGATGCAGACCACCACTTCCAGATCGGCGCTGGCAGCTTCCATGATGGCGTCGGCGGCGAAGGCCGGCGGGACGAAGATCACGCTGGCGTTGGCGCCTGTCGCCGCGGCGGCATCGGAGACAGTGTTGAAGACCGGCAAATCCAGGTGCTTTGTGCCGCCCTTGCCCGGCGATGTGCCGCCGACAATCTTGGTACCGTAAGCCAGGCACTGCTGCGTGTGAAAGGTGGCCTCACGGCCCGTGATGCCCTGGACCAGAACGCGTGTCGATTCGTTGACGAGAATGCTCATTGGGCCAACCTCACCACTTTTTCGGCGGCGTCGCGCATGCCGTCCGCCACCGTGAAATTCAAGCCGGAATCCTTGAGGATGCGGCGTCCTTCCTCGACATTGGTGCCTTCCATGCGCACCACGATCGGCACGGCAACTTTAAGCTCATGCGCGGCGGCCACCACGCCCGTAGCCAGCGTGTCGCAGCGCAGGATGCCGCCGAAGATGTTGATCAGCACCGCCCGCACATTCTTGTCGGTCAGCAGAATCCGGAAAGCGTTCTTGATCTGCTCCGCGCTGGCGCCTCCACCGACGTCCAGGAAGTTCGCCGGGTTGCCGCCGGCGTGCTTGATGATGTCCATGGTAGCCATGGCCAACCCAGCGCCGTTCACCATGCAGCCCACGTTGCCATCCAGCTTGATGTAGTTGAGCCCGAAGCGCGACGCGTCCACTTCGAGCGGATCCTCTTCGTTCAGGTCGCGCAGTTCGGCTAAATCCTTGTGGCGGTACAGTGCGTTGTCGTCCAGGTTGATCTTGGCGTCCAGGGCGAAGACCTTGCCATCCTTGGTGATCACGAACGGGTTGATCTCGGCGAGCGAGGCGTCGACGGCCTCGTAAGCGCGCGCAAGGGCGGTCATGGCCGCCGCCGCTGCGTTCACGCACAGTGCAGGCACCCCGATGCCGAACGCCAGCTTGCGCGCCTGGTACGCCATTAGGCCGAAGCCCGGCTCGATAGTCTCTTTCAGAATCTTGTCCGGCGTTTTGGCGGCGACTTCCTCAATCTCCATGCCGCCCGCCGCCGATGCCATCAGAACCGGTTTCGCTTGCACGCGGTCCAGCACGATGCCGAGATACAGTTCGCGCTCGATCGGCAAGGTTTGCTCGACGAGCACGCGCTGCACCACGCGTCCTTCCGGCCCGGTTTGATGCGTGACCAGCGTCATGCCCAGCATCTTGCGGGCGATTTCCGCGGCTTCGTCCCGTCCGGCGGCCAACTTTACGCCACCACCCTTGCCGCGGCCGCCCGCATGGATCTGCGCTTTTACTACCACGGCGCCGCCAATTCGGTGCGCGGCGTCGGCTGCTTCATCAGGCGTCGAAGCGACTTCACCTTGCGGAACCGGAACGCCGAAGCGCGCCAGGATCGCTTTCGCCTGATACTCGTGGATTTTCATAGGGGAGTGCCTGTGCTACGATCGCAAGAAAGTATATTCCACTATATAACATGTCGCTTTTGCCTTACTTGCATCGTATTGTCCGCCGCGAAAATCTGCCCGAAAACGACGCCCGCAGCGCCATGGCCGTCGTCCTGGCCGGAGAGGCGACCACGCCGCAAATCGTAGCGTTCCTGGTCGCGTTGGTCATGAAGGGCGAGACGGTGGACGAGGTCGTCGGCTTCGCGCGTGCCATGCGCGCGGCCGCGAACAAAGTTGATGCAGGTCCAGGCGAGGGGCCGCTGCTCGACACCTGCGGAACGGGTGGCGACTGCGCTTCGACATTCAACATTTCCACCATCGCGGCATTCGTAGTGGCGGGGGCAGGCGGGCGCGTAGCCAAGCACGGCAACCGCTCCATTTCGAGCCGCTGCGGCAGCGCGGACCTGTTGGAAGCTTTGGGAGTCAAAGTGGGGCTCTCGGCGGAAGAATCGGGGCTCGCTATCCACGAATTGGGCATCGGATTCCTGTTCGCCCCGGCGCTGCATCCGGCCATGCGGTATGCGCAGCCGGCGCGGCTCGAGTTGAAGATGCGCACCGTATTCAACCTGCTCGGTCCGCTGGCAAACCCAGCGAACGCCTCGGCACAACTGGTGGGTGCGCCATCGGTGCCCGCCGCGGAGTTGATCGCCGAAGTGCTGGCCCGTTTGGGGCTGGAACGCGGTTTCGTGGTGCATGGCTCGGACGGGTTGGACGAGATCACCACCACCGGCCCGACGCTGGCGCTTGAAATCACCCGCGGAGCGATTGTCCATCACACTCTTACTCCTGATGACTTCGGGGTCCCGCAAGGCACGCCCGCCGATCTGCGCGGCGGCGAACCGGCCCTCAACGCCGAGATCGCGCGCGCGGTTCTCTCCGGCGCTGCCGGTCCTCAACGCGATGTCGTGCTAGTGAACAGTTCAGCGGCCCTGGTCGCCATAGGCAGGGCCCGCAGCTTCAGGGAAGGCGCCGCGCTGGCAGCCGAGTCCATCGATTCCGGCGCCGCCATGACCAAGCTGAACGCCCTCATCAACTGGCGGCGACAGTAGCCGATCTCAGTACTTCACGGCGATTTCCAGGCGGTCGCTTTTCACCGGCAGTTCGATCTTCTCGCGCACCGGATCGAAACGCGTCCATCGCTTGCCGTTCACCAGCACTTCTCGCATGGGCTGCCGCGCCGGGTGCGGAAGGCGCAACTCAATCGCGTGGAGCCTTTGAGGTTGTGTACGCGTCAGTTCCAACCGTGCCCGGATGCGGCCCTGGTTCACCTCGCTCCGCACACTCATCGAGAGGCTTCCGAAATACGTGGGCGCACGCTTCACTTCGATCCGTTTTCCGTCTTCCAGCCACCGCCGCGGCGCGCCTGCCATCAGTTGCAGCTCACCCTCGCGCTCCATCAGCAGCGTCTTGCGGATCATCATGAGGATGCGGCCGCTCGCCGAACCGTTCATGAAGAACGGGGTGTACCGGCGATCCTCGGGCGAAAACCTCTCGATCGTACCCAGCGTCTCCCGATCCACACCGCAGGCCAACACCGAGTAGAAAGTGAGCAGCGCTTTCTCGATTTCGCCGCGCTCGATCCAGGCCTGGTGGAACACATCGTCCGCGGTCACCGTGTAGATGGATTCGATGCCGTGGAATTGCATCTCCTTGGCCACCATCTTGCCGTTTAGTCCCAGCACGGCGAAGCGATTCTGCGTGTAATTCTCCAACTGCGGGAAAGCTGGATCGTTGGCCGCCAGCAATCCGGTTTGCACCAGGGTGACGCCGGCCGTGATGAAACTGCCCCACTCGTCGCGCCCGTATACGCGTTCAGGATAGGGCGGCAGCGCGGGATCGGTCTGACGCTTGCGTCGCATCACCTCGAGAATGTCAGCGTGGTAAGCGGCGGCTTCCTTGAGGAGGCGCCGGCCTTCTGGGATCCCCGCGTCGGCAAGCGCCTCGGAGGCGCGCCGCAGGCCGAGCCATGTCCAACTGTCGGTGAACGCGTAGGCATAGCTGGGCTTGGGGTCCACGCGCTCCTCGACATCGTACGGTTTACCGGCGGGCATCATGCCGTAGTGCAGTAGCTTTTCGCCGCGCGCATCCTTCTGCATGGTCCTTGAGCGCTCGCGCACGATCCAGTTGGCTGCCTCCACCATGGACGGCGCCACGCGCCCCAGCCACCGGCGATCCTTCGAGTAGAAGTAATGCTCCGCCATGGCCCATAGCACCGAACCGGTGGAATTCACCCAGAGCGGAAAACTCCCGGGCTTGCGGCGGCCTTGGGAGAGCATCCCGTAGATGGTCGATTCCTTGTCGTCCTCCCACCCGCTCTCCTCGAAAGCGCCGGTGCTGTTGTACGATCCTTCTTTCGACTGCACCTCCCCGTCGGGCTTGCGCATCCCCTGCGTCTTGAGGAAATAGCCGAACGATTTCGCGGTGTCGCCGTAGTAGCCCAGCGCGGCCGTCGGCATCAGCATCTGCGCCGCTTCCCACGCCCACACGCCCTGATAGCCCTGCACCGGCATATAGTAGTCGCGATCGGCAGCCTGCACCATGGCGGTCTGGGTGTAAAGGATCTGGGCCTTGTAGATGTTGTTGACCACGGTCTCGGGAACGTCGATTTGCATACCCGCGTCGAGCGTCGCTTCCAGTTCCGCCACACGGCGATCGTGCGCGGCCTCGAAATCCAGCTTGCGCAGGCGCTCGATTTCGACCGGCGTGAGTCCCTTCTTGTTGGTGCTCACCTTGACCCGCACCCCGGCGGTCGTGCCGGGCCACAACTCCATTTCGAGCTTCAATGTATTCCCATAGCGCGTGACCTTCACACCGGCATCCGCCGCCCACACGCCGAGCGCGGCGCCACCGTCCCGCCATACATCGCCGGCTGCAGCAACCGGCGCGCCCGCGACCGCGGGCAGCGGTTCCATCACTTCGAACAGCCCATAGTGGTCGGCCTTACGGATCAAGTCGCCCTTAGTGCGAGCGATCCAGCGCAGGAACACCCAAAGCGTGGCCTTCTGCTTCTCGCGCACATCGGTGTTCACCGCGTCCATCTTCACCATGACGATCTGCTTTTCGCGGCCCGTCTTCACGGTGCGGGCGTCGAGCAAGGTGGCGAATGCGCTCTGGCGGTACACGATGGCGCCGTCTCGCCACGCGCTTTGGACGATGGGCAGGTAGCCGCGTTCGAGAGACCGTTCCACCCGCCGCCAGGGGATCTGCGTGGCGGTGTCACCGGTGGCGAAGGTAAACGGGTTGGCGACCATCTGCAAGGCCATGTCAGGCCGCACCCAGACGATTTCCGGGTGCGCCTTCACGCTGATTACCGGTTGCCGTGAAAACGGCCCGCCCACAATGCGCGCTATCTCGTCGTAGCTCGCCTCATGGCGCGTGCGCGCCACTTCGCCCGGGTTCAGGCGCTGGATGGCCGGGTCGTCATAGATTCCCGGCGCGGCGCAGAGGCTGAGTGCAAAAAGTACGGCGTACGGAAGTCTTCGCATATCGAAGACAGCGTACTTGGTATGGATTCGAGAATCAACGCGCGGCGGCGCGACGCAGGCGGTCGCGGATGCCGTCCCACTCGACGCCGGATGGCGGTTGCTCGACGGCGATCCAGTCCCACCCCGCGTGGTCCAGTTCGTGCAGCGTGGCGTAGAGAACAGCGGCGTATTCGGAGGCGGTCGATGGCATCTTGAGAGAGTTCTCGCCCCCCGGCGCGGTCCGATACAGGTAAACGCCGCGGCCTTGCTCCGGAAGTTGGCCGCTTTCGACCAGGATGAGCCTCGTGCGCGGGCTGTAATGACGGCTGTGCATCCCAGGACTTGAAAGCAAATCCTTCGCGGTCGCCGCGCCCTCTTCCACCGGACCGATCACCGCTTCGATGTCCTTACGTGAGATCATGCCGGGACGCAAGATTCGCGGCGTGGCGCAGGCCAGCGTGAGCACGGTGGATTCGATGCCCACCTGGGTCATGCCGCCATCGAGAATCATGTCCACGCGGTCGCCCAGCGAGGCGCGGACATGCCCGGCCGTGGTGGGTGACAGTCCCTTGAAACGGTTCGCGCTCGGCGCGGCCACGGGCACTCCCGCGGCCCGGATCACCGCGAGCGCCACCGGATGCGACGGCATGCGCAAGCCCACGGTGTCGATGCCGGAGGTAACAATCGACGGGATCGACGGCTGCTTGGGCACCACCAGCGTCAATGGGCCCGGCCAGAAGGCCCGCGCCAGCTTCTCGGCCGATTCCGGCCACTCGCGCGCCAGGGATCGGGCCATTTCGATGGACGTGACGTGCACGATCATGGGGCTCGTCGCGGGACGCTGCTTAACTTCGTAGATGTGCTTGACAGCTTTCTCGTCGAGAGCGTTGGCGCCCAACCCGTACACCGTTTCGGTGGGAAATGCCACCAGGCGGCCCGCGCGGATCAGCGCTCCCGCGCGTTCCAGGATTTCAGGATCCATTCCGGCCACCGCGCTAGTCCGGCAGCTCGTCATTGCCGTCGCCCGCTGTCTTGCCGGTCTTGCGGTACACGAGAAAGGCGTGTATCAGATCGCCCAGATCGCCGTCCAGCACGCGGTCTACGTCCCCTATGGCCAACTTGGTGCGGTGGTCCTTGATCAGCCGGTAGGGTGCCAGCACATAGCTGCGGATCTGGCTGCCGAAGTTGATATCGAGCTTGGTGTCCTCGATCTTGCGATTCTCGGCGCGCTTCTTGTTCATCTCAAACTCGTAGAGGCGCGCACGCAGTTGCTTGAGAGCACCGGCGCGGTTCTTGTGCTGCGAACGCTCGTTCTGGCACTGCACGACGATGCCGGTAGACAGGTGCGTCATGCGGATGGCCGAATCCGTGCGGTTGACGTGCTGGCCGCCCGCGCCGCTCGCGCGGAACGTGTCCACGCGCAAATCCTCCGGCTTGATGTCGATCTTGATTTCGTCATCCACCTGCGGATAGACGAACACGCTGGCGAAACTCGTGTGCCGGCGCGCGTTCGCATCGAACGGCGAGATGCGCACCAGCCGATGCACTCCCACCTCCGACTGCAGCAGGCCGTAAGCGTTTTCCCCGTTCACTTCGAACGTCACGCTCTTGATCCCCGCGCCTTCGCCCTCCAACCGGTCCGTGATGACAGCGCCGAAATCCATTCGCTCGGCCCAGCGCAGGTACATGCGCAGCAGCATTTCGGCCCAGTCCTGGCTCTCGGTTCCGCCCGCGCCGGGATGTATGGTAACGATGGCGCCCAACCGGTCGTTCTCGCCGCTGAGCAGCATGGCGTCTTCTATGCGGCTGAGATGTTCGCGGAAACTCGAAATCTCACTGGCGAGCTCCGCGCCGACGTCCTCGCCCTCGCGCGCCAGATCGAACAGCGTCTCGACGTCCGACCCCATCGACGCGATCGACTTCGCGTCGCCTAGCGATTGCTCCAGGCGCTTGCGTTCCTGAAGGATTTTCTGACTTTTCTCCGGCTGATTCCAGAAGTCCGGTGCCGCGATCTGTTCTTCCAGTTTGGCTAGCTGACTCTGCTTGGCGGGAGCGTCAAAGATAGCTCCGCACAGCGAGCGCTTGCTGGCGGAGCGTTTGGTACTCTCTTTCGAATTCTTCAATGCTCATAGTTTGAGTTTACCAAAGTCGAGTAAGTAGCCCTGTTTCCCGAGGTTGCGGGCCACCGTGGCACCGATGCGTTCCTCCACGCCCCCGGCTTCATGGATGTGCCCGCAGAAGAAAAGCCGCGGCTGGTGCCGTGCGATGAAATCCGCCACCGCCTGGCTCCCCGCATGCACGCCCTCCCTCACGCGGTCGAGCTTGGTGTTCCTCGGTGGGCAGTGGCACACCAGGATCAGCGGATTGAGGGCGGCGAAGGGTTTAAGATGGCTCGCCATCTCCGGCTCGCTGTATTCGCCCGGGGTGTTGAATGGCGTGGGATTGGAATAGCCCAGGCCAGCCACCTGGAAGCCCTCAAGCTCGATGGACTGCTCGTGAAAGTATTGCAGTCCGAACTTGCGGCACAGGGCAGCCGTGTGCGCGGCGGATTCGTGGTTCCCGGGGAGCATGAGCACCCGCTCGCCGCGCGTGCGCAAAACTTGGCCGGCCTCCTCGTAACCACGATCCCAGGTCACCGTGTCGCCGGCCGCCACGTAATAGTCAGCTTCGATGCTCAACAGTTCGCCAAGACGCGCAAAGTCGTTGTGGATGTCCGAAAACAGCAACAGTTTCATTCAGCTCGATTGTACAGCGCGGGGGAGCGGACGGAGTTGAATCAGTGCAGGAACTGGCGCAGGGTGGACAAGAGTTCTTCAGCCTTAACGGGCTTGGCCAGGTAAGCCTGCATGCCGTTCTCGCGGCACATCTTGCGGTGCTGCTCGCCATAGGCCGCGGTAAGCGCAAGAATGGGCGTGGAAGCATAGTCGGGCATAGCGCGCAGCGCCCTGGTGGCAGCGAGACCGTCCATGCCGGGCAGGCCAAGGTCCATCAATACAAGATCGAACCGTGTCTTCTGCGCGGCCTCCACGGCGTCCTCGCCGGAATTTACACACACCGCCTTGAAACCGCCGCGGCGCAAGTGATGCATGATGACGGTTTGAGAGATGCGGTCATCTTCGGCCAGCAGGATGTGACGTTTCAGCCCGGTTTCGGCGCCGGCTTGTTTTTCGTTGACCGTAACGGGCAGTTCGGCCGGCAGGCCGACGGGGATAGTAAGTGTGAAGACACTGCCCTGCCCGGCTTCGCTCTCAAGCGCGATTGTGCCGCCCATCAGGGAGACCAACCTCCGTACGATCGCCAGGCCGAGCCCCAGGCCGCTGTAACTGCGTCCCGGTCCGCCCTCTACCTGGCGAAACGCGTCGAAGACCTCGTCGATGGCGTGGACCGGAATCCCTATGCCGGTGTCGCGCACGCGCAGCAACAGTTTGCAGCGCTTCTCTCCGGACACCTCGGCGGAGGCTGTCATCACCACCTGCCCCTGGTGTGTGAACTTCACCGCGTTGTTCAAGAGGCAGTTCAGAAGTCGACGCAGCCGCAGGGCATCGCCCACCGCGATTTCCGGCAGCCGCCCCTCGAAGATGCACAACAGCTTGAGGCCTTTCGCTTCAGCCTGCCGCGTGTGTTCGGCGGCGGCGGCACGAAGCGTCTCCATCAGGTTGAACTCGGACAACTCCAGCTTCACAGTGCCGGCCGACAAGGCTGAGTATTCGAGCGTATCGTTGAGAACGGTTAACAGGTTATCCGCGCACAATCGCGCCGCAGCCACCCATTCGCGCTGCTGCTCGTCCAGATCCGTTTCCATCAACAGATCCGTCATGCCCACGATGCCGCTCAGCGGCGTACGGATCTCGTGGTTCAAGCTGGTGAGGAAATAGCTCTTCAACCGCATCAACTCGCCTGCCGCTGCGGCGTGCTCGCTGTCTGTGAGCGGTTGTGGATAACTTATAGCTGCCGTCATGATCCGACAATTGTTAGATCGGCAGGTTTCAACAGATATTTAGAGGAATTTAATCAACAGGATAGCCCTGAGCCTGTCTCAGTCCTCACTGCTGAGGATTCCACCCAGCGCGCCGAGCGGCCCGTGTTCGTCGCCTCCCGTTTGCGTCGGGGCCAACTCGCGGCGCAACTTCTCCAGCGTCAGGCTCTGGATGATCACCCGGCCGGGTCCTGTCAGGGTCGCCAGGAAGAAACCTTCCCCGCCGAAGATGGCGGTGCGAATGCCTCCTGCCAGCTGGATGTCGTAATCCACCGATGCGTCGAAGGCCACAATGCAGCCGGTGTCCACCTGCAGGACTTCGCCCGGTTTCAGCGGGAACTCGATGAAGTCCCCGCCCGCGTGAATGAACGCGGCGCCGGGACCTGTCAGTTTCTCCAGGATGAACCCTTCCCCGCCGAAAAAGCCCGCCCCGATGCGCTTCACCAGTGCGATATCCACCTGCACACTGTGCTGCGCGCACACGAAGGCGTCACGCTGCACTAGCACGCTCTGGCCCGGAGTAAGTTCGAATGCCTGGATGCGTCCCGGATAGCTGCCCGCGAACCCCACTTCGCCGTCGCTCGAAGCGCGGAAGTAGGTCCAGAACAGCGATTCGCCCATCAGCTTGCGTTTCACCGCGCCCCAGATCTTGTCGCCGAGCGACTGGCCCGTCATGCGGCTTTCCCAACTGACATTGGCCGTCTTGTACACCATCTTGCCGGCCTCCGCGAAGATCTCCTGGCCGGGCTTCATCTTCACCCGCACCACCTGCAGGTTGTCGCCCTGAATGGTGTATTCGAGAGGCGCTGGCGGCGGAATCACCGCGGAGGTTGCTGGATTCACCCCACCTACCACCGGTTGGCCGCAATTGGCGCAAAAACGTGCCTCGGCCGCAAGGTTTCCACCGCAGTTCACACAAAATGGCATAGTGTCTCGGATTCTCCCAAAAGCGTATCTTACACCAGCTTCGCGGCCCGAATCGGCAACACAAGGCATAGTCCCCAGGAATAGGCCTGGTGTTAGGACCAGCTTAGGATCATTCCGAATACGCCTTTCAATGCCGAGAATATCGGCGCGCAGGATCAACTACTCTTTGTCATCCGAATCGCAGCCAGCCGGTGCCGATGCCGCGATAACGCGAGAAATGCGGCTGTAGCCGCCCCGCGCCGCCGCCGTGTGACCACGCAGAACAAAGGGGAGAAGGAGAAGCATCGTGCGCCAAGCATCATTGATTCTGGCACTTGTAGTATTGTTGGCCGCAGCCTTGCCGGCAACGTCGGCGACCTTGACCTGGTACAACGACCGCGCGGCTTGGGAGGCCGCGGTCGGAAACACCTTCAGCTTGATCGATTTCAGCGAAGCCCCGATCGGCAGTTACAGTACCGGCGCCGGTGTAACGATTGGGGATGTCTGGTTCCAGGCTTACAACGAGTTCGGCAACTCGTATCTCTACGTAAGCAACAATGATCCTACCAACCCGAACCTTTATGCGACGGGCAACGCGTTGTCGTATCCACCGAAGGCCTATACCAGCGTCACGTTCCTCAACGGCGCCAGCTACTTAGCGGTCGGCGTGGACGTTTCCACCTCGTCGAACTCCTTTTACGTCAAGGAAGACGTCGTCGGCTCGTGGGTGCCGACCAACACCAGCGGATTCGTCGGCTTCGTGTCGGACGTGCCCGTCACTCAGGTATGGTTCGCTTCCAGGACTGGTGTGAATGGATCTCAAGGGTATTACACCCTTGACAACTTCGTGTTCTCGAACGGTCCCGCGCCCCAGCCCGAGGAGACGCCGGATCTGGATACGCTCATCCTTTGCGGCACGGGCCTGAGCATGCTGTCGTTTGCGTTGCGGATGCGAAAGCGAATCCAGGCATAGTGCCTGGCGGCGTACCGTTCAGACGAAGACGGGTGCCGTTGCACGGATCTGGACCGTTTCCAGTTGCACGTGTTCCAAGCGCCGGCCTCGGAAAACCACCTCGGCCACCAGGCCTCGCTGCGTCTCGGCACGCTGAAACTGATCAAAAATGAAGTTGCCGAGCGAATAGAGAATCACTCCGCCGCGGTAGGACTCGGCCTGCTGTGCAACGTGCGGGTGGTGCCCCACGACGAGCTTTACGCCCGCGTCGATGGCCGCTCGCGCGAACTCTTGCTGGCGGCTATCTGGCTTCGGTGCATATTCGTTGCCTGCGTGCATGAGCGTCACGACCACGTCGGCCTTTTCGCGCAGCCGGGCGATGTCCTGCCGCAACCGCTCGAGGTCCATCACGGCCACGCGCGCATCGGTGTCGCGGTAGTTGCCGTTGGACTGATCGTAGGTATAGGAGAGAAAGCCGAAGCGCGTACCGGCCCGCTCGACGATCGCGCCGGCGTGTGCCTCTTCCTCGCTGTGGCCCGTGCCCGCGACAGCGATCCCATGGCGCTTGAGCCAGTCGATGGTGAAGCCTACACCGTGGACACCGCAGTCCCGCGAGTGGTTGTTCGCCGTCGAAACCACGTCCACGCCGGCGGCAACCAGCCCTTGGATCATGTCAGGCTCCGCACGGAAAATCATGTTGGCGGAAGTGCGCAACGGGCGGTCGGAAAAAGGCGACTCCAGGTTCACGCAGGCGATGTCGGCGGCGGCGAACCTCCCGGCCACCTGGCGCCACGGCCAGGCGGGATCCCGCTTGATCCGCGCCAATTTGCCCACGTAGCGGGCCAACATCACGTCCCCGCCGAAGAACAGGCGCACTGCCGGAAGAGGGGCCGGAGTCTCGCTTTGCCGGCCTGCTTTGTGAGAACACACCAAAGCAGCGACCGACGCCCACAGGATTTCGCGGCGGGAACTCATTCGTCCATCAGCGCCGCCGCTGCGTCGTCCAGATACCACGCGACGCGGCGGTCATGGTGAGATGCCACCTGGGCGGGATACTTCAGGGGCTCGTAAGGCGCGTGGAACACCGACCGCACGGCCGCTGCCTTGCCGGCGCCCGCAACCAGAAACAGGTTCTCCCGCGCGGCGAGAAAGGCTCCTGCGAGCAGCGTGACGCAGGGTGTGCCCAGCCCAGGGACGTGCACGGCCGCGGCAATGCGCTCGTGATCCTCGACGAGCGGTTCGCCGGGATACAGACCGGCGGTGTGGCCGTCGGCGCCTAGTCCACAGTGCATGGCGTCGAACCGCGGCATCTCACCCGGATCGAGCCCGAAGAACTCGCGGATCTGGTCGACGTAACGCCGCGCGGCTGTCTCCGGCAGCAATTCGCCGGCGATGCGATGAACGTTCTCCCGCGGAATCCGCGCGATGCTGATGAGCGTCTCCTCGGCCAAATGGTAGTTGCTCCGCGGATCGGCCGGCGGCGCCATGCGTTCATCCGCCCAGAACAGGTGGATGCGCCGCCAGTCGCGTCCTGCCTTGGCAAGTTCCTGGAATAGGTCCCGCGCTTCCGCGCCGCCCGTCACGGCCAGCGTGGCAAAGCTCTCGCCCGCAAGGGCCTCGTCCAGGCAGTCGAGAACGTCCTGCGCGCAAGCCCGCGCGGCCTCCCGCGCGCTCGTGTAGGATTGCCAGTGAACGCTCAAAGCAGTCTCCCGGAGCGCTGCCGTCCCTTTTCAACAGATACACGAGCCTTCGACCGAGTGCAACCGGTTCCCCACTTCATTGATCCATTCGAGCACAGCGCAATCCAGCCAGAATCTGTGCTTGCCGCGCGCGATGAACCCCACGTGACCGCCGTGGGCCGTGGGAAAACGATGGATGCAGGGGTTGGCCGCGATCGAGGGATGGTCGTACATGGACGCCGGGATGATCGGATCGTCCAGGGCATAGATGAGCTGGGTGGGCACGCGGATGCCGTCCAGGAACCGCGTGGCGGATTGGTGCTGGTAATAGTCGACGGCGTCGCGAAAACCGAACGCCGGGCCCGTGACCATATCGTCGAACTCCACGATGGTCCCCGCGCGATCGAAACCCGGGCGGACCGTCATGTCCGGATTCGCTTCCAGGCGCCGCGTCGTACGCGCGATCAAACGCCGCACAAAACGGCGGTGGTAGATGAAATTCTCCCGCCGGAGGATGGCGCGGCAACTGGCCTCCAGGTCGATGGACGCGGATACCCCGCACACGCTGGCGATAAACGGGCGTGCGGCGGCACCCCATTCTCCGGCCAGTTTCAGGACCAGGTTGCCGCCGAGCGAGTACCCCACCAGGTGGACCGGCGCCCGGCCGCGGCGAGCCAGTTCTTCGAGCACCATGCGCAGGTCCACGGTCAGGCCAGCATTGTAAAAGGTGCGCGAGAGATGCTCGGTACCGCCGCAGCTGCGCATATTGAAACGGTGTACCGCGTAGCCCGCCTCCAGAGCCGCTTGCGCCATGCTGAGCACGTATCCGGCACGGCCGGAGCTTTCCAGCCCGTGCACCAGCACGATCTCGCCGCGGGCTGTCCCTTCGGGCCGCTGTGACTCGATCAGCACCTGCACCCCAGGCTCCGTCGGGAAATACCACGATTCGACCGGAAATCGCCGGGCATCGAAATGCCGCGGCCAGAAGTGGGATGCCGTCGTCTGCAAATGTGCGTTGCTGAAGAGAGGTTTGAAGGGTAGCAACCTTTATTTTCGCAGAACTACGGCAAGGGGATAGGAGATAGGGGTCCTGGGGACTGCCCGCTCTCCGCTCTCTTTGTGACGGTTGATCTCCGGATCAGTCCTCGCTGAGTTCACTGCCACTATTTCGTGGCTCGTAGCGAGCGAGGCTCGGTCACACAGCAAAGATACACCGTCGCATGGTGCGCCATATGAGCTAGGGTTTCCGCACAGACCATCAGTGCAACGAAGAGTAGAGCCGCGAACCAGAGGTGTCGAAACTGTCCCCTGCATGATCCGCTGCAAGGCTGAGGACGACGAATGGGCAACGCGTTCTGAGCCTTCTTGCGAGTGTATCCTGAAGAGCGTGGACAAGCGATAGAGACGGTGAGGCGACGCCTTTGCGGGCACGTCCTCGCGTAGCCTCTGATAGACTTGGCTTTTTTGGATACTCAACATGAGCTCAGAACCGAAAAATGCCTGGTTTCGAGATCACTTGCGCGAGTGGGTTGAAACGACCCTCAAGGAACCATTCAACGAACTGACCGATGTTCAGCGATCGAAGCTGATGGCGCGATTCTTTGCGGAAAAGGTCCTGGGGCCTCGAAACCCAACGCTGCTGCCCTTCGCCGATGAGGATCTGGACGCTTGCGTAGTAGGCGGCAAAGATGACTGTGGGGTGGACTTTATCTCGCGCGAGGGCGAAGTCATTCTAATCATCCAAGCCAAATTCAGCGGCGGAAAGAAACTCACCAAGCGCCCGCACGAGGAAGCCGCGGATTTCGAGTACTTCCGGTCCGTCCTGAGCAGGCTGAAGAATTTCCGCACATTGCAGATGTCGCAGCCTCTGCGAGAACTCGCGGCCGAAATCGATTGGGACACAGACAAGTTCCAGCTGTACTACATAACCTTACGTCAGTTGACATCAAACCAGCAGACCTCGCTCATGGTGGAAATTGAACCGATCCCAGATCTTCCCGACTTGCCGGACCGGACGGAGTTGTACTTGCTGGATGAGAACAAACTAAATGTGGAACTTCGAGACACGCTCAGCATCGACCGGTCTGAAGCAAAAACATCTCGATTGCTTTTCACTGACAACAAGGGCTCACGACCTTGGATACGACTTGGCACCGAGGAACGCACGTGCTACGTCGGCCGAATCAGCGGTGCTCAATTGGCGGTGCTGTTCCAGGAGAATCAGTCCAGACTGTTCAGTCTCAACATTCGTAACTATATAGGTGACAATGCTACCAACAAGGCTATCCGGCAGACTGCTGTGGATGCGGCGGACGACTTCTTCTTCTATAACAATGGCATCTCAGCGCTGGCGACACGCATCACACCCGACCAGCACGATGAGCGTGTCCTGCTTTGCGAGCGGCTATCAATCATAAATGGTGCACAGACCATACGATCTTTGCACAAGGCACACGTCATCTCCAAGTCAGCCACTCACGAGGTTCAGGTGTTGATGAGGGTAACCGAATTCGATGCCAAGAAGACCGCTGCTGAACAACAGTTTCTGGACAACGTAACGAAGTATAACAACACACAAAATGCTATCAAGGTCTCGGATTTCCGCAGCAATGACAAGGTCCAATTTGATCTTCGAAAGCGGTTCGATGCGCTTCCGTCTGTTGGTGGCAAGAAGTTCCTATACAAGAACAAACGCTCAGGTGAACGCGAGTCCGACCGTATAGTCATCGGAATGGAGGACTTCGTTAAGACGCTTTACGCATTTCGCTTCGGGCCGGATGATGTGTACGGCGGCACAGGACACGTGTTCGATGCTACCCAAAATGGAGGTTACACCAAGCTGTTCGGCGAAGGAGGCGAAATCCTCCCGTGCTTATCTGGAGATTGCTTTAGCTTGTACGCCGGAATCTGGTTTGCATGCAATCAGGCGAAGGATATCTGGCGCGCAAAGCTGCGGGAAGGCAAGGAGCCTGCGCTTGAACGGCGATGGATGTTCTTCTACGCTCTCGGAGAATCAATCCGAGTGGCATATCAACATCTTGGCCTTGACCGAGACGCTGCGCTCCGGTCGCTCTCGAATCCAAAATGGCTTAAGGAGCCAGGGACTGGCTCGACCAAGAAGGTTCTCCTCCGGCATTGCAAGGTGGCAATCAAGGGTTTGGTAGATGCCTATCGGGAGTCCTCCAAAGATCCCGTATTCACACATCGGAACTGGTTTCGGTCTCAGGCCACTCTTACCTCGATCACCGAGCAGATTAGGAGCTCGTGGACGCTTCTGGCTGATCACGGAGAAGACTATGTGTGGAATGCGAAGCCGGAGGTTTGAGATGCTCGGTAGGGAAGACTGAGCGGCAGCGACGAAGCGTACTGGAAACCGACTCAACGGACGGAGGGAGCAGCTTCCAGGATCTCTATCTCCTATCCCAGAACTACGGCAAACCGTTCGGCGAGCCGGTGTATACTGGCAACGTCGCGCGGTGCTATGGTCGCATCCGCCGCGCGAGAGGAGGGGCATCCCCTATGAGCGAAAACAGCAGGCGTGATTTCCTGAAAGCCGCCTCGCTGGCCGCCGGCGCGCCTTTCGCTTGCGAGGCCGCCAAAGCGGGCCGCGGGAAGATTCTCAACTACAACCCCAAGATGGGCTACCGCCCGCTGGGCAAGACGGGCTTCATGATCTCCGAGATAAGCCTCGGTGGACATGGAGCAGCAAAGGGAGAGGACCCGGTCAAGAACCGCACCGCCGTGCTCGAACAGGCTGTCGATCTCGGCATGAACTACGTCGACAACAACATCTGCGAAGAGTGTGACCTCTACGGCAAGGCCATGGCCGCTTCGCGCACGGCGGGAAGAGACAAATGGTTCATCGGCTTCGCTTCGTGGCCGGAGAAGCTCACCGAGGAGTACGAATCGCAACTCACGCGCGAAGGCATGATGCGGGCTATCGAAGCTCGCCTGCGCTCTTACAACACCGACATGCTGGACTTGTGGCGTCCCGTGGGCGCCACCTGGGGCAAGGGCCAGACCAACATCGCCACGCTGCTGATGGTCACACCCAGGACCCTGGACATGGTGGTGGAAGTGTACGAGAAGGCCAGGCAGCAGGGTAAAGTGCGCTTCCTCGGCATCTCCGCGCACAATCCGAGGGTGTTCCGCCGCGTGCTGGAAGGATATCCGCAGTTCAAAGTGATCATCTTCCCTTACCTGTTCCTGACCAAGGAAATGGACGGAGACAGCCTGCTGAAGCTGGCCGCGAAGAAGCATGTCGGGGTAATCGGGCTGAAGCCCTTCGCCGCGGGAACCACGTTCAATCTGAAGCCGCGCCAGATCACCGGCCGCGTGGATTCGCGCGCGTCCATCCTGCTCCGCGAGATGCTCCGGGAGAAGCGCGTGTCCGCCGTCATCCCCGGCGTCAACTTTCCGGATCAGCTCGTCGAGAACGTCAAGGGCTCCTATGAAAAGGAAATCAAGGACACAGTAACGCAGGCACGCGTGCTCGACGCCTGTCGCGCCAATTTCCACGCCAACCTGACTCCGGACTACCAATGGCTGCGCCACTGGGAACAGGTGTAGCCGTGCGCTCCGGAATGCAGATATTGCTTGCCATCGCGCTGCTGGCGGCGCCGTGCGCCCGCGCCGCGGATTTCCCCTTCTTCGCCCTGTGCATGGACACTCACGACGCCAAGAAACGGAATCTGCAGGAACAGGCCCGGATGCTCAGGGAACTGGGCTATGACGGCGCGGGCCACTTGTGGCTTGCCGGGCTGTCTGAAAGGCTGGCCACGCTGGATGCCGCCGGCCTGCGGCTGTTTCAGGTGTACTTTTCGTTGAACATAGATCCGGCGGCCAAGCAGGCCTACGATCCGGAGCTGAAGCAGGCCTTGCCGCTCCTCAAGGGCCGCGACGTGATGCTCGCGGTCCTGGTCACCGGAGGCAGGCCGTCGGATGTAACGCTCGATCCCCGCGCCGTGGTATTGCTGCGCGAAATTGCCGAAATGGCCCAGCCCAACGGCGTCCGGGTGGTCCTCTACCCACACGTCAACAACTGGCTCGAGCGTGTGGAGGACAGCATCCGGCTCACCCGCAAGATTGAGCGCCCGAACGTCGGGGTCATGTTCAACCTGTGCCACTGGCTGAAGCTGGATGACGAGACCCACCTCCGCCCGCTGCTTCAGGAGGCGATGCCGTACCTGATGGCGGTGAGCATCAACGGCACAGATGACGGTGCCGCGATCAAATCCGGCAAGGGGAAGTGGATTCAGCCCCTGGACAGTGGCTCCTTCCAGGTTTCAACCGTACTGCGTACTCTGGAAGACCTCGGCTACCGCGGCCCCGTCGGACTGCAGTGCTATGGAATCCCCGGCGATGCCCGAGACCACCTGGCCCGATCGATGGCCGCCTGGCGCAAGCTTCGAGCGCACTGATCGTTGTATCCTAGAACTTTGCTTCGTTAGTCTTCGCACCCCTGTAACACTTTAGGAGGAATCATCCTTATGAGGCGAATGCTGTGGACGCTACCAGTGTTGTTGCTGGCATGCGCCACTTACCTCTCCCCGCAAGGCCTTACAAACCCGGCAGCCAAGGAGGATTGGGAAGAGATCAACTTCGAATTCAACTCCTCGGTTCTGGTCGATGGATACCCGAGCCTGCTCCGTTTGGCGGGCCTATTGCAGAAACACCCGGAATACCGGGTCAAGGTAGAAGGACACACCGATAGAATCGGTTCTGACAAGTACAACCAGAAGCTGGCCGTCTCGCGTTCTGAAACCGTCAAGAGTTTCCTGGTCAAGTACGGCGCCCGGATGGACCAGGTCGAGGTGGTCGGCCGCGGCAAGAAGCTGCCCAAGGTCGACAACAAGAGCAGAGAAGGGCGCTTCATGAATCGCCGCGTCGTCCTGACACTCACCGATGCGCAAGGCAATGTGATCAGCGACGGCGGCGTGGGCGACGCGATCAAGGCGCTCAGCGAAATAGCCAAGAAGCAGCAAGACTGCTGCAACGCAATCCTCAAGAAGCTCGACAAGCTGGACGAAATCCTGGCGATGCTGCGCGACTTGAAAGGCGAGAACGAACGCTTGAAGAAAGACGTCGCCGACTTGCGCTCCGGCCAATCCGGCCTGAAGAAGGACGTCGACCAGATCGCCGCCGCCCCGAAGGTCGAGAGCCCCAAGGTGGCCGAGATCGTGAAGGCGGTCGAGCAGGCGCATCCCAAGACCCAGAAGTTCTCCGTGCTCGGTTTGAACATCGGTCCCGACACGACCGGTAACGTAAGCTTCACCGGCAAAGGCCGCTTCTTCTCACCGTTCAGTTCCTCGAAAGCGCTGCAGATCGAGGGCGAGTACCTGTATTTCCGCGAACGGCAGGAAGGCCAGTTCGACATCGGCCTCGTGAACCGGTACCGCAACGTGCAGGCCGGCCTGTTCTCCAGCTTCAAGCATGTCAGCATGCGCGAGATGCAGAACGGCGGCACACTTGGCCACGCGGCCATGACCTTCGACTATCTGTTCCGCCGCGGCCGCATCGGGCTGTTCGGAACCAAGGGCTTCATGAATGAAGCGGTCATAAACCGCGCTTACACGACGGCCAGCCGCAATATTCTCGAAGAGACTTACCTGAGAGTGGTTGACCAGATCGGCGGTAGCACGCAGATCGGCCTGTGGAAGGATTCCTACATAGAAGGAAACCTGGGCGCCATGTTCCGGCAAGGCGGCAACAACCGTCCGGGCGGCATGGTTCGCCTGGTACAGCCGGTGAACCATCATGTGGCCTTCACGATCGAGGCTGGTCTGAACGAAACATTGATCAGCTCGAACGACAGCGGCCGCGTGGTGGCCGGCGTTGAGTTCGGCCACTTCGGCAGTCCCAAGGAATTCCGCGACATGAAGCAGCCGGTCCCCGTGGACATCCCGCGGTTGCGTTACGAAATGTTGACGCGCCGAGTGCGCACGGGTAACGATCCGCCTGTGGCTGACGCCGGCCCCGACCAGATGAACGCCGCCGCGGGCGTCATCACTCTGGATGGCTCTGCTTCCTACGATCCGGACGGCGACGAAATCACATTCAACTGGGCCCAGATCGGCGGCCAGACAGTCTCCATCACGGGCGTAAACACAGCCAAAGCCACCTTCACCGCCGCAGCGGGTCAGACTTACCAGTTCCGCTTGACGGTCAAGGATCCCCAAGGCGCCAAGAGCGTGGCCCGCGTCACGGTAAGTACCCAAACCGCAGCGTCACTGAAGATCGTCCGCTTCGAAGCGACACCCAATTCGGTGAAAGCCGGCCAACCTGTGAATCTCGTTTGGGAAGTGCAAGAGGCTGACGAAGTGACCATCACCGGCATCGGCAAAGTCGACCCGCGCGCCGGAACATCCACGGTCGCGATCGACTCGACGACGGTCTATCAGTTGACCGCCAGGAACAAGGCCACCGAGCAGAGCAAAACCCTGACGGTGACGGTCGATCGGCCCGGAGCGCGCGTCTTACGCTTCAGCGCCACCCCGGCCAACATTTCCAAAGGCGAAGCTTCCACGCTGGCTTGGGAGACCGAGAACGCCGACACAGTGGAGATCTCCGGCATCGGCACGGTGCAGCGCAGCGGCACCGCTCCGGTATCGCCTACCGATACGACCTCGTATAAGATCACGGCCCGCAACCAGTACGGCGAAGTGAACGCGACGGCGACCGTGACCGTGGGGCCGGCCCAGGCTCCGCGTATCATCCGTTTCACCTCCACCCCGGTCGAGATCCTGCCCACCGAGCAGGCCTCGCTGGTCTGGCAGGTGGAAAACGCCACCGAAGTGACCATCAGCGGCATCGGCAAGGTGGAACCGACGGGCACCTCCACGGTCAGCCCGAAGGAGAACACCTCTTACACGATTACGGCGAAGAACTCGCTCGGCGAGGTCTCGGCCGTGGCGACGGTCGGCGTGATCTCTCCTGTGAAGATCATGGACTTCGTGGCCAGTCCATCGACCTCGAAGAAGGCAGGCGAACCGGTGAAGTTGACGTGGTCGACCACCAACGCAACCGAGGTGGTCATCACCGGCATCGGCACGGTGGCCGCGAACGGTTCGGTGACGGTGAACCCGGCCAGCGATGTGAGCTATTCGCTGATCGCCTACGGCAAACGCACGCAGGCAACGGCGCTGGTAATCGTCCGGGTGGGTTCGTCAACCACCGGCAATCGCGCGCCGGTCGCCGACGCCGGACCGAACCAGACGACCACGCAGACCCAGATCGCGCTGGACGGCTCGCGTTCCTACGATCCGGACGGCGATCCGATCGCCTACTCCTGGCGCGTATCGGGAGCCAAGCCGGCCGAGATCGCCGGCGGGAATACCGCTACCCCGACAGTGCGGTTCCAGCAGGGTTGGGGCGAGTACATCTTCGAGTTGACAGTGACCGACGACAAGGGAGCGAGAAGTACATCCACGACGCTGGTCAACTTCATCGATCCGTAGGAAGACCGGAGTGCATTGAACACACGCGGCCCGCTTCGGCGGGCCGCTTTTTTTGTGAGGTCAGCGTGCGAGCAGGTTCTCAAAGGCGCCCACCAGGGCACAAAGCACCACCAGGGACGGTATTCCGTAATGCAGCCAGTTGCGCGTAAAGTGAATGAGCTGCCTGGAGAACCCGTTCATCGCTTCCACTTTCTCAGTGCAAGCGAACGTTGCCAATGGGAAAACAGTCCCGTACCCCACTACGAAAGGTCCTGGTACGAAAAGCCGGTTTTGTCAGCGCCGCACGATGACTTCGCGCAGGTTATCGCGAGTGAGGAAGAACTTCACGGATTGGAATCCGCCGAAGAGCTTTTCAAGGCCCCTGTTGTTGAACAGTTGGGCAGGCTTGCGCTGGCAGCGGAGCGTGAGCGCAAGGGTCTTTTCGTCCGAGATCCGGTAGGAATAGACGGGAACAGTCCCGGACTTGTCTTCGCCGTGAAAGAGCGCCAACAGGCAGGCGCCGGGCTTCATCTGGCGATGCAACCTTTCCACAACGGCCTGCAGCAATGATGGAGCCAGGAATTCGAGGCAATCCCAAACCAACACGCCATCCACCGCGCCGTCGCCGTGGTTGAGCGTGTTCCTGAGAAAGCGGTTCTTGGAATTGGGCTCGGCCTGGTTGGCATAAAAATCACCATTGCCGAAGGTCGCATCCAATTCCTGGATGAAATCCTCGAAGTAGATCCTGTGCCCCAGACCCGTGATCAAACTCACGCTCGACTGGCTTACGCGGGCGAAATCCACGAGCGACAAGCCATGTTTCCCGCGGATGACACCGAAGAATTGCTCGACACCCTGGCTCGGCCGAGCTTGGACGGCGACTTCGTTCACCAACGGCCCTCGACCTCCTTCCGTCAGCGCTTGGGTTCTCCCGTTCCCGCCGCCAGTGGCAGCGTGGCGTTGCCCGGAGCGGTCGCCGATTGCGCCTTGGGCGCGTGCGGGATGGCGGCCTTGCCCGTCTCGGTCTTCACGATGTCGATGCTGCCCTTGAAATAAGCTCCATCCTCGATGATGATGCGGGCGGTCTTGATGTCGCCAACCAGCCTGGCATCTTTGCGGATTTCAATCTTGTCGGCGGCCTCGACGTTGCCGTGGACAGTGCCGAGCACAACTATTTCACGGGCCTTTACTGCGTTGCTGGACACTTTACCGTTCGGACCGATCGTCAGGCGGTGCTCTTGCAGTTCTACGGCTCCATCCAGCTCGCCGTCGATGTACAGGTCCTCACGGCTGCAAATATTGCCTTTGACAATGACGGACTTTCCGATCGAAGAAGTTGCTCTATGCGAGTCCAGGTCCATGCGCCCGGACAGCGTGGACATCGGTATTCCCTCCTTAGCCAGTTCCACCGATGACGGCGGCACAGCCGTCTGCCTTGGTGTATATTCCTCATCCTTACGTCGATTCCACATGCGCAGGTTCTCCTCCCAACTCATGGATTGCGGTTCACCGGGCGTGCGGTGCCGAAGTTCTATACTAGAAGCTCGCGGAGGAAAAGGCAAACCGATGGATCCGGCACCCCCTTCCCGGCGCAGTTGGGCCGAACCTTTCAAGATCAAAGTTGTCGAGCCTGTCCGCCTCGTGAGTCCCGAGCTGCGCCTCACCGCCATCCGCGAGGCTGGATACAACACTTTCCTGCTTCGCAGCCAGGACGTCTACATCGACCTGCTCACCGACTCCGGCACTTCCGCCATGAGCGACCGCCAGTGGGCCGGCATGATGCTTGGTGACGAGGCGTACGCCGGCAGCCGCAACTTCTATCACCTCGAAGAAACGGTCCGCTCCGTCTACGGCTACCAGCACCTCATCCCCACCCACCAGGGGCGCGGCGCTGAGCACATCATCTCGCGCGTCCTCATCAAGCCGGGCAACATCATCCCCGGCAACATGTACTTCACCACCACTCGCCTGCACCAGGAACTGGCCGGCGGATCGTTCATCGACGTCATCATCCCGGAGGCGCACGACCCGGCTAGCGAGCATCCATTCAAGGGCAACGTCGACCTCGGGAAGCTCGAAGCGGTCATCGGCGAGTATGGCGCGTCCCGCATACCTTACGTCAGCATCGCGGCTACGGTGAACATGGCGGGCGGGCAGCCGATCTCGCTCGAAAACCTCCGCGCGGTGCGCGAACTAACTCGCGGCCATGGCATACGCGTCATCCTGGATGCCACACGCGTCGCCGAAAACGCTTACTTCATCCAGCAGCGCGAACCCGGACAACAGGGCCGCACCATCGCCGAAATTGTGCGGGAAACCTGTTCGCTCACCGATGGCTGCACCATGAGCGCAAAGAAGGACGCCCTGGTCAACATCGGAGGCTTCCTCGCCGTGAACGATTGGGACATCTTCGAGGAAGCTCGCAACATAGTGGTGATCTACGAAGGGCTGCACACTTACGGCGGCATGGCGGGGCGCGACATGGAGGCGGTGGCCATCGGGTTGGAAGAGTCCGTTGACGACGAACACATCCGCGCCCGCGTGGGTCAGGTTCTCTATCTCGGTGAGAAACTCCGCGCCTGGGGTATCCCCATCGTGCTGCCCATCGGCGGGCACGGCATCTTCCTCGACGCCAAGGCGTTCCTGCCTCATCTGGATCAGTCGGTGTATCCGGCGCAGGCTCTGGCTGCGGCGATTTATCTGGATTCGGGTGTCCGCACCATGGAGCGCGGCATCGTTTCGGCCGGCCGCGACAAGGACACCGGCTTGGAATACCGGCCCAAGCTGGAGCTGGTACGCGTCACTATCCCGCGCCGCGTCTATACGCAGGCGCACATGGATGTGGTTGCGGAATCGATTCTGGCTGTCTATCAGGAACGCAGCAACGTCCGCGGTCTGCGGATGGTTTATGAGCCGCGCTATCTGCGCTTCTTCCAGGCGCGCTTCGAGCCGCTAGGGTAGTCCCCGTTAGTTGCGGCGCTTCAGCGTCGGGCGATCTTCCGAATCGTCGCCGCTCTTCTTGTCGCCGCTTTCGCCCTCGATCGGACCCGTGCCCGCGCCAGGCGCTTTGCGCAGCTTCGGCTTGTTGGCGTCCTTGTCGTCGATCTTGCGGCGGTTGTGCATCGCCATCAGGCGGTCTTTCACGGAGTCGAATTCAGACGTCGTGACCACGTACTCTGGCTTTGCCTTGAGGATTTCCTGGATGTTCTTCTGCGCCGTCTGAATACGGTCATCCGTCATGGGGTGCGACGAGAAGATCTTCGACATGGTGCCCGGCTTCTTCTTTTCCAGCGTCTGGATCTTTTCGAAGAAGTCCACGAACGCGGTCGGGTCGTAGCCGGTCTTGTACATGTACTCCAGGCCCAGCAGGTCCGCCTCCGACTCAAATCCGCGAGAGAACTTCAGGAAGCCCACTGGGATCAGCACGCCCGCGCCTTGCCGGGCGCCGTAGCCTGCCCATCCTCCCATGAAGATCAGCGGGATGGTGGCCAGGTTCGCCAGTGTTCCACGCGACGCCTGACGCGTGCCGTGCCTGGCGGCCACGTGCGCGATCTCGTGCGCCATCACACCGGCCAACTCGGCTTCGTTATCCGCCTTCAGGATCAGCCCTGAGTAGACAAAGAAGAAACCGCCCGGCAGCGCGAACGCGTTCACCTCTTCACCGTCGATCACCTTGATCGTGAACGGGACCTTGGCGTCCGAATTACGCACCAAGTTCTGACCCACCCGGTTTACGTACTCGCTCACCACGGGATCGTCGACGATCTTCGCCTGCCGCTCGATCTCCTGGGCGAGTTGCTTGCCAAGGGCGATTTCCTTCTCAAGCGAATAGAAGTTCAAGCCCTTGCCCACGTCCCGGTCGCCGATGGTATCGGGATCCTTTTTCTTGTCCTTAGCCAGGACGCCGGCGGGAATCGCCAACATGAACGCCAGCGCCAGGACGGCGCTGCTGCGCATAGCGCGTCTCATGGTGATGCTCCTTTGCTCCCCAACCCTCGATTTCATTATAGTGCGCATGCGGCCTGCGGTTGCGGTCCGCCTACACGTTTAACGTATAGTTGGATTGATGGGTTACGTAAATACGACGGCGGTATGGAGCGAATACCGTCACCACTTTCCGGCCGCCGAACACTTGATATATCTGCATCATGCCGGGGTCGCCCCCCTCTGCCGCCGCGCCGCCGAGGCCATCCATCATTTGGCTGACGATTGCCTCCTGTACGGCTCGTATCACTACGAGGAGTGGATGGAAACCTACGCGGGGCTCCGCGCCGCCGCGGCGAGACTCATAAATGCAGTTCCGGAGGAGATTGCGCTCATCAAGAACACCTCCGAGGGAGTCTCGACCGTCGCCCGGGGCATCGACTGGCGGCCCGGCGACCGCGTCGTGGCGTTCCAGGAGGAGTTCCCCGCTAACTACTTCCCGTGGAAGAAGTTGGAAGATCGCGGCGTCAAAGTGGAGTGGCTCAGTGTGTTCGCGACGATCGAGGAAATCGACCGTGCCGCCCGCGGTGCACGCCTGCTGGCCATCAGCTTCGTACAGTACCTCAGCGGGTATCGCTCGGACCTGACCGCAATCGGCGAGATCTGCCAGCGCCACGGGTGCTTCTTCTTCGTGGACGCGATCCAGGGCCTGGGCGCCTTTCCGGTGGATGTCCGCAAAGCCCACATCCACGCCCTCGCCGCCGACGGCCACAAGTGGCTGCTAGGCCCGGAAGGCTGTGGCGTTCTTTACATCCAGCGAGACCTGCAGGATTCCATCGAGCCGGTCGAGTTCGGTTGGACCAACGTCGCCAATTATAACGATTACGCGTCGCGCGACATGGCCCTCCGTCCCGACGCTGGCCGCTACGAGTGCGGCACGTTGAATACGGTGGGGTGCTTCGGACTGAGGGCAGCCATCGAGTTTCTGCTCGAAGTAGGCATCGACCGCATCGCCGCGCACGTCCAGAAACTAGGCGATCAGATTGCCGATGGCGTCAGGGCCAAGGGCTACGAGGTGCTTGGCACGCGCACGCCGTCGAGCGGCGCCGGCATCGTCAGCTTCCGTAAGGAAGGTATTGACAGCCGCCTGATCGTCCGCGACCTCAAGGAACGGAATATCATCGCCGGCCCTCGCCAGGGCTGGGTGCGGACCTCGCCTCACTTCTACATCAGCCCCGACGACATCGGGAAGTTGATCGCCGCACTGCCCTGAAAACGCGGTCCGGCGGCTTCGCAAGTGGGTCCTACGCGGAGCACGGGTCGTTTACTGTCCGCCAAAAACACGAAAGCCCCTGGCCGAAACCAGAGGCTTTCTTTTAATATTATCCGGGCGACTTCCTACTCTCCCACACACTCGCGCGCGCAGTACCATCGGGGCTGAAGGGCTTAACTTCCGTGTTCGGGATGGGAACGGGTGTGACCCCTTCGCTAGAGTCACCCGAAAGATCGTGTGACCTGATATATTGACGGGCACCGCTTGCATGCGGCGCCTAACGGCAGCCTTTCCGACCGCCGCCACTCTGTAGCCACAGTAAATTCTATGGTCAAGCCGAACGGGCTATTAGTAGCAGTTAGCTGAGTCCATTACTGGACTTACACACCTGCCCTATCAAACTGGTCGTCTTCCAGTGCCCTTCTTACCTTTCGGTTGGGAGATCTCATCTTGGGGAAGGTTTCGCGCTTATATGCATTCAGCGCTTATCCTGACCGAACTTCGCTACCCAGCCATGCCGCTGGCGCGACAACTGGATCACAAGAGGTTCGTTCATCCCGGTCCTCTCGTACTAAGGACAAGCCCCCTCAAATCTCCTACGCCCACCACAGATAGGGACCGAACTGTCTCGCGACGTTCTGAACCCAGCTCACGTACCGCTTTAATAGGCGAACAGCCTAACCCTTGGGAGCTTCTACACCCCCAGGATGCGATGAGCCGACATCGA
>JAJFUV010000071.1 GCA_021372245.1 Terriglobales bacterium | reverse complement strand
GCGGGCCTCGCGCGGGATGCGCTTGGTCCATCCTGCGCCCGTCTGGCCCAGGCGCAGGGAGACGACGGCCGCGTCCCCCTCTTCACGAACCATCCCGATGTCATCTGGCCGACAGCACTTGCGGGGATTTCCTGGGCCTTGGCCGGGGAGAGGCCGAAGGAACTGGCGAGTGCCTGCGACTTTCTCGTGGCTCATTCAGAGCGGCGTCTAGGCACCGATCCGAGCGGGCCGGTAAGCCATTCCTCACCAGCACGCGGCTGGCCCTGGGTCCTGAATTCCTACTCCTGGGTCTTTCCGACCAGTACCGGCCTGCTCGCACTCGATCTGGCCGGCCGCTCTGGTCATGATCGAGCCAAGGAGGCGGCCGCCGTGCTCCTAGACCGCCAGTTGAAAGCCGGAGGCTGGAATTACGGCAATGCCGAAGTATTTGGCCAGCCTCTCCGTTCGTTCCCGGACACGACCGGTCTGGCCCTCGCGGCGTTGGCGGGGCATACCGCACCCGCCGCCGTGGAGCATAGCATTGGTTATCTAGAGAACGAGGCGCGGCGGCTTCGTACACCTTGGAGTTTGGGCTGGGCGCTTCTGGGACTCGCCGCATGGGGCAAGCGTCCGGGAGACGCGGACGCCTGGATCGTCGAAACACTCGAGCAACAAACGCGGTTTGGGCGCTATGACGCCAACTCGCTCGCGGTACTCCTGACCGCGTCCGCCGCCCGTAGCGGTCTTCGCCGTGGAACACCGGAGCGCAGACTATGACACCGCATGACGGTTCCAAGGAGCGCAATTCCCGTGGATCGAGCCGCCGGAGCGTATTGGGTGTCGTCGGCGCCGGCGTAGGCCTAGGCGGGTTGGGCGGTTGGTATCACTTGGGGCCCAACGAGTCGGGCCAACGCGCTACGGTCTGCGTGGCCAAAGCCGCCCGGTACGATGCACCCCTGGCTGACATCATCGCCCGTGGCCTGCACGAACTTGGCGTGGGCGATCACGAGGTCCGCGACAAGACGGTTCTGCTTAAGCCGAACCTGGTCGAACCCTTCCAGGGCCATTCCCATATCAACACGCACCCACTGATGGTCAGGGCAGCGGCGGAGGTCTTTCTGCGGCTGGGTGCCGCAAGGGTCCTGGTGGGCGAGGGACCTGGTCATCGCATGGACACTCTATTGGTGCTGGAGGAATCTGGTTTGGGGGACGTGCTCCATGAGGACCGCATTCCCTTCCACGACCTCAATTCGGACTCGCTCTGGACCTTGCCAAACAAAGGCCGGTTGACGACGTTAGGGAAGCTTTCGTTCCCCGCCGTTCTCCGGGGCGTAGATCTCATCGTGTCCATGCCCAAGATGAAGACACACCACTGGACCGGGGTCACGCTGTCCATGAAGAACATGTTCGGGATCATGCCTGGCGAGGTATATGGCTGGCCGAAAAACGTCTTGCACTACGAGAACATCTTCAAGTCCATTCTCGACATCTGCGCAACCCTGCCTCCACACCTGGCGATCGTGGATGGCATCGTAGGCATGGAAGGCGACGGTCCCATCATGGGCGATCCGAAAGCCGCCGGAGTCATTGTGATGGGCCGCAACGCCCCCGCAGTAGACGCCACCTGCTGCCGGATCATGGGGATCGATCCCGTTCGTATCGGCTACCTGTCATACGCCTCAGGACGGCTCGGCCCTATCAGGGAGTCCAACATCCGGCAGGCAGGCGAAGCCATCGTTCCGCTTAGCACAGACTTTCGCCTGATCGACAAGATCTCCGCCCACCAAGGGCTAAGGCTGAGGAAGAACTAAACCTGTGAGCAGATTCCGAATCCCCACGGCCGTCCTTCTCGCATTGATCGGAATCGGAGTAAACGCCGTAGTCATAGGACCGGCTCTCGTTTGGTCATTCCAGCCCGGTGCGCCGCGCAATGATTTTGTCAGCTTCTACACCGCACCTGCGCTCCTCGACTCCGGCAACCTGTATGACCTTCGCCGGACAGAGGAGGAGCAGGCCAAATACGGCTTCGACAGAGAACGCCAACACAAGTTGGCGTTCCTGCGGCCGCCGTTTTACGCCCTACTACTGAAGCCTTTGGCGTGGCTACCCTATAACGCAGCCTATCTCACATGGCTTGTTCTCAGCGCATTCAGTCTGGTCCTGACAGCGATTCTCTGGAGGCATCTGGGACTTGCGTGGATGGCCGCCGCTCTATGCTGGAGTCCGGCCGTAGCCCATGTATTCCTGCGAGGTCAGGCTACCGCGTACCTGGTCTTGTTCTTTTCACTCGCGATCGCTCTACTGCGCTGGGACGCCCCATTTTTGGCAGGTCTGATTCTTTCTCTCTGCGGCTTCAAGTGGAGTCTGTTCCTCACTGTGCCGCTTTTCATTGTAGGGAGGCGTTTGTGGCGCTGTGGTGCCGGATTCCTGGCCGGTTCCACCGCTACGTTGCTCTTCTCATACCTCGTTTCCGGCCCAAATTGGCCTACCCAATACTGGCGAGTGATGCTGGCGGACAGTGCATCACCGCGCGTAGCGGAGATGGCCAATCTCCGCGGGCTCTTTCATGGGCTACCTTATTGCGCGACGTTAGAGATCATTGCCGCGTCGCTGATCGCGCTTCTGACTTGGCGGACCTGTCGAACCGCAGGATCCCTTGATTATGCGGCAGCGGCAACACTTGTTTCGGGGCTTCTCATCAGCCACCACGCCTATCTGTACGACTGCGTGGTTTTGGTCCCGGCCTTGGCGGTTCTCGCGCGCAGTTCGCATTTTACCTGGCTGCGTAAGTATGCGATCGCCATGCTTGCACCGTTTCCGATCCTGTTGCTCCTGTTTTCACCTTGGAGTCTGATCCCACAGATCGCCCTCGGTTGCCTGCCCGTCTTCATGGCTTACGAAGCAACGCGAAAAGGCTGAGGCGCTTTCAACGCTTGCCGGAAGTGCACCAGGATTCTAACCTCTCATATATTGCCTGTAGAAAGTACCCTGCACCGAGCAGGGAAATCCAGAGGATGGGAATCCTGTAACGTGTGTCGGAAAAAACAACATAGTAAATCAGCGGATAGAGCAGCGAAACCCAAGCCGTGAACCACAGAAAGCTGCCATGCCTTTTCGCCATCATCACGAAGCCGCCCAGTGACAGTAGTGTAATGCCTGAGATAACAAAGGCATACGGAGCTTCCGCGGCGTTTGGGAACCAGAACTCAACAACCCTGCGCGCTGTCAGACGAAGGAAAGGTTCTTTGTTCGATCGTACCCAATTCAGGGCTGTACGCACCCGGAACATATCGTAGTTTGCTTCTCCCATTGCGGCGACGAGATCCGACTGTTCCCGGTTGTTGTACGGGTGATGCCTATCGTTGCACCCCGAACGGAAATTCAACACAAAACTGCTTGCGGCGCAATCGTTGTTGGAAGCGTCCAGAACCATTCCCAAATCGCTCTTGATCACCGGCGCGCCGAGCACGATTTGGTTCCGTAGCACCCAAGGTAGCGGCGTGGCAAAGGACATCAATGCGAAACATGCGGCAGCAATCAGTGGTTTCCGCAAATTTTGCCAGCGCGCGCGAAATAACGACACTACCCAAATGAACGCCACCAGGGCAGAAAGGGGGTTTAGAAGCAGCAGGAGCCCGGTCATCATCCCCATCAGTAGGCTCCGGCGACCAAGAGTAGTCATCGCGCAGAGCCATCGTGAAGAGATAAGGCAGAACGCGAGAAGTCCTACCGCCGCCGGGACGGCCTCCCACACCGGCATAAAACGGATCGCCGGAAACACCGTGACGACGACGGCTGCCCAAATCCCCGGCCGTCGATCCTGTAAGAGTGCGCTTGAAAGCTGAACCAGCAAGGCGGCATGGACGCCATATATCAGGGCACCAACGAGTACCAGCGCCATTCCTGCCCAAGTTGGGCCAAAAGTAATGAGAAATATGGATAAGAAGATGGGGTAAACCGGCGTAGCGAGAGCCGTCGGGCCGGTTTGGTGCGCCGGAAAAGGATTGGAGTACTCGCCGTAACGGGCCAGATTCTGGGCAATATGCATCATCTCGCCTGCCCTGGCTCCAAGATGACCTCGGTCCAGAACACCATAGCCAAGGGTAAAGGCCGCGCCGACAAGCGTGATCAAAACAAACAGAGCTAACTGCTCCCTACTCCCCTTCATGGCGCTGTATGTCGGGCGGAGGCGCCCGCCTGTCTTCCATTGTCACGCGACCTTCGCCACAGACAATATCTTTCCCACCATGCTTGTAAACAGTAACCAGCTCCGAGAAGTGAAATCCAGAGAATAGGAATACGGTAACGGCTATCTGAAAAGACTACGTAGTACACCAGCGGATACAGCAATGACGTCCAGACAGCGAATCGCAGGAACAGAACATCTTGCCTCGCCATCAGCACGAAACCGGCCAGTGACAACAACGTAATAGTCGCGATTGTGTAAGCGAAAGGTCCCTCTGCCACGTTCGGAAACCAAAATTCCAAAACACGCTGTGCCGTCAAGCGGCAAAAGATCCCTGGGTGGGCACTGATCCAACTCTTGGCCGTGTTCAACCGGTAAGCGTCATACCTGCCTTCCCCCATGTCAGCGACAAGATCCGCTTCCGCTCTGTTAGCATCGGGACTGTGCTTGCCAAGACACCCTGAGCGCAAATTCAATATAAAGCTGCTGGAGGCACAATCGTTATTCGATACGTGTAGATTGACCCCCAATGCGTTCTTGATCACGGGTACTCCAAGTACAACCTGATTCCGAACCACCCATGGTAACGGCACGGCAAGAGCCATCAACCCGAAACCGGCAGCCGCAGCGAGTGGACGCTGAAGGTTGTTCCAACGCTCGTGGAATAATCCTCCCGCCCATATCATTGCAACGAGGGCGACCACCGGATTCAAGAGCACCAGGAATCCTGCCACCGCCCCCAAGAGGATGGCCCGACCTACTTCCGCGGACCTCTTGTGGAGCCAGTGCGAGGATACGATGCAGTAGCCTAAGAGCACCGTCGCCGCAGATATGGCCTCCCAGGCCGGAAACAATCGGATTGACGGGAAACCTGCCGCAAGGACGGCCGCCCAAAGTCCTGGTCTTTGATCCCGAAGGACTGCACGTGATAGTGGGATCAGCAATGCCGAATGCAGACCGTTGGTCAGGGCTGTGCCCAATACCATCACCATTCCCGCGTAGTGCGCGCCAAAGAGTACGAGCAGAGTTGCCACAAAGAAGGAATACGCGGGAGCCATTACAGCGGTCGGCCCCGTCTCACGGAGGGGGTATGGATTCGCGAACTGCCCATGCAGAGCCAGGTTCTGAGCCACCCGCACCATCTCGCCTCGTACCGCAAAGGGATGATCAGGGTACAAAACGGCATACCCGAGGCTGCAAATAGCCCCGAGAAATGTCACCACAACGAACAGGGCAAGGCTTTGTCGGTTTCTCTTCATACCGTAAACGGCCGAGCGGGAGCCCCCCCCGTTCTGTTCTGGTAGGCCGCACGCCACGACTGACAACGAGCCCAAGTGGCCTGCAGAAAATATCCGGCACCCAATAGCGAGATCCAGAGAATAGGAATTCGGAAACGACTGTCTGAGAATACAACGTAGTACGTCACTGGATACAGCATCGAGACCCAGACGGCGAACCGGAAGAACACACGGTTTCTTTTTGCTATGAGGACGAAGCCCGCCATCGACAGCACCGTTACAAAAGAGATCGTAGCGGTGTATGGAGCTTCTGCCCGATTGGGGAACCAGAACTCGAACACTCTTCGAGCGGTCAACCGAAGGAATGGTTTCGGGTTTGCCGTGATCCAGGCCTTCGCAGTATCAAATCGATAGGCATCATATTTGACTTCGCCCATAGTTGCCAAAAGATCCGCCTCAGCCCGGTTACAGTAAGGAGTGTTTCGCGCGATGCATCCCGACCGCAGATCCGGAACGAAACTCCCTGTAGCACAATCGTTGTTGGACAGGAACAGGTTCAGGCCTAAGCCGTCCTTGATCACCGGTGCACCAAGCGCCATCTGGTTTCTTACCATCCAAGGAAGTGGCGTTGCGAGCCAGGATACGGCAAAGCAGGCAGTTAACAAGATCGGACGTTGCATGTCGTTCCAACGCGCGAGCAACATGTGGCCTGCCCAGAGGACCGCCACGAGAGCGGTTATAGGATTCAAGAGCGCCAAGAATCCAGCGATCAAGCCGCCAACTACCATCTTCCCGACAAGGCCGCGGTCCGAGAGAGTCCACCTCTCAAACAGAATGCAAAACGCGAGCGTCCCAGCGGCCGCGAAAATAGCTTCCCAACACGGTACAAAACGAATTGTCGGCAAGCCCACTGCAAGGATGGCGGCCCAAGTTCCCGGCGCGTTGCTGTTGAAAAGTACACGCGAGAACCGGATCAGCAATGCGGCGTGGATACCATGTGCCAACGCCGCGGACAATATAATCGCGAAACCACCGAAACTGCCAAACACGTTCAGGAGTCCAGCGAGAAAGAAAGGGTAAGCTGGGGTTACAATAGCTGTCGCTCCCGTTTTGCGAACAGGAAATGGATTGCCAAACAGTCCTGTCCGAACAAGGTTCTCAGCGACATGGCCCATCTCACCGCCTATTGCCGCTGGATGAACAGGCACAACCGCAGCCCAGCAAAGCGTCAGCCCGGCCCCCAACAGGGCGACTTGGGCAAGAAAGGACAACTCTCTTACCTCCTGCCCCGCAGGCCTTCCCTGAAGCCAACTATTCCCCTTCAAGTTCTCCATCGCAATACAAACTAGCATTCGAAATCGGGCCGAAGGAAGCCCTCTTCACTGGACATTCCCGTGCCAAGGCTTGCGTCGATGATTGCCATCAAAATAATCGAGGGGGTACCTTGCCGGCTCGTAATGGTTCTCCGCCGTGAATGGTGCTACGAAGCGGTCGCCCACGCAGTCGTCCCGCACAAAGAAAGCATTTACTCCGGCAAGACTGCATCCCACCAGTTTGTAACCCTTCTGAGAACCAAGCTCCTCCAGCGCCTTCAGGCTCGCCCCAGTATGAGATGTGCCATCCCACATAGCGTTGGCGTCGTAAGGGACGACCCAAGAGAGATAAGGAGGGAATAGCGGGTTGTACTCAATGACAACTACTCTCGGCCGAAAATCCTTGATTCCCTTCCAGACATAGTAGTCGTTGCGGTCAATGTCCACCGAGAGAAGATCAAACTCCTGAGGAACTCTCATCTCCCGAAAGAGACCCTCGATGTTCCCGGCGGTGATGAAAGTCCGCTTGATCCTCAATCGGCCAGTGTTCACCTCGTTCGCAAAGCGGCGACCGGCAAGCTCGACCGCGTCACTGTCACCATCCATCCATACACCTCTCCAACCGCACACCGTGAGCAGAAGCACGGTGTTGTTCTCGCTTCCATCTGAAGCTCCGAACTCAACGAAAGAACGGTCCGTCGTTCCGATCCTCCGGAAGATCTCCATGATGATCCCGTCTTCGCCGTTTTGAGAAAACACCCTGTGCTCAAAATGGCCTAATCGCCTCAGGTCGCTGCGGCTTGGCTGCGCGAGAATGTCGCGGATCGCCCGCTCTGCCTGAAGGTGATACGCCTGGTGGGCGCCCGCATCCGCCTGTTCGATACGTGATTGGATGTTGCGCAGTTGCACCATCAATCCCCTCATGCCCAGTATGAGAGAGAGTATTCCGAGGACGTAGAGAATGGGCTTTACAGCAGACTTTGAGCCCGCCTCAGTGAGCCACAACAGGAGGCATCCGAGTCCCAGTGCAATGGCCATGGGCCACATATATAACAGCTCGCTCATTTCGGCACACTCCAATGCCCGGCATGATGACGCCGGATAATTTCCCGCTGTACGGCTCCTACAAGCGCTTTACAGATTTGACATCCTATCAAGCAAAATCACTTCAATGCAAACTACTGTATCTGTATCGCTCCCAAGTCCTGTATTGCCAGAAAAACACGATACGCTGATGCGACGACATCGGTCGCCCCAGTTTGGCGTACCGGGGCAGGGTCCGCGAGATGACCAATTCTAACAAGATTCTCCGCAATATGAGCCATCTCATCAAGCCTAGCAGCGGGATGGTCATAGCCCACCACTCCGTACAGAAGAGCTGCGCGGCTGGCCGTCACAAAAAGGATGAACAACAATTCGAAGTGGGGGGACGCGTCCAGTCATGCTCACTCGCGTGACTCCTCATCGTACACTGATTCTCCCACACCAGAAGTCTGGGCAGAACAATCTCTTGAGACCTGATCGCAACAGAAGGACTACAAACGGCTATTGCAGTCAGCATGGTGTCTGTGCGACATTGCCTTACGTACTGCTTAGTGGAGTCAGACTCTTGAATTCGCAACGGCGTAAAGCCTGGCGGGATCCTATCACATTCAATCTCTCAGTCTGTCCAGCCTGTCGAGTCTTTTCGAGCCTGAATTGCCGCATGACGAAACTCATTCTTGGCGCTCTTATTGGTGTCTTTTCACTGGAGCTCACAACGGTACTCTGGCTCAATCACGGTAAGTTTGCGTACACACTAGATGATGCCTATATACACCTCCGAGTAGCCGAGAATCTCGCAAGGGGCCACTATGGCCTAAACATGGGCGAGAGTTCGTCACCCTGCTCCTCAATCGTCTGGCCGTTTCTTGTGACACCCTTCGCAGGGACTCGCCTTCACGAATACCTCCCTCTACTCATAAACCTCCTCTGCGCCCTTGGCACGGCCTCTTTGTTCATCCACACAGGGAAACGATTTTGGGCGGGCAGCAGGGTGACAGCATTCGTCCTGGCTGGTCTATTGTGCGGAAACGTAGTTGGCCTCATTTTCACGGGTATGGAGCACTCGCTGCAGGTGCTCCTTTCTGTCGCTCTGGCTGTTGGCCTGATTCGGGCGACCGAAGAGCAGCGTGTCCCTTTGTGGTTTCCACCAGTCGTCGTTCTCGCGCCTCTGGTTCGATACGAATGTGTCGCAGTCTCGTCGGCTGCGCTCATCTACCTCTTTGTCTGCAAGCATCGTGTGACGGCGCTCGCTTCCGGCACAATAATGATCATACTCATGGGGATTTTCTCATTCTGGCTGCGATCCATGAACCTACCACTCTTACCGATGTCGGTACTAGTGAAGACTGGGGGAGCGGATGGTCATCTTGGATTCGAGCTTTTGAACAATTTCCTTCAACGAAGACCGCTGTTCGCCCTGGTGCATGTATTTGCCGGATATTTGCTGGCTGTGCTGTGTTTCCATAGGAAAGGACAGGACCGTTGGTTATCTGTCTCTGCAATAATACCCGTGTTGGCGCATCTCGCGTTTGGAAAATACGGTTCGTTCTACAGGTATGAAGTCTATTTATCCGCTTTCCTGTTGCCGATCGTGTTCTATCTGCTGCGCGACGCGCTAGTACGTAGTAACAGGTTCTGGTTGGCTATTGGTTGTGTGGTACTTGCGTCGCTAGGATTCGTGCGAGCTGCGATCGATACCCCAATCGCGGCAAACAACATCTACGACCAACACTACCAGATGCATCGTTTGACCGTCGATTACTATCGAGGCCCAGTGGCTGCTAATGATGTCGGATGGATTTCATATGGAAACCCCAATTATGTACTGGATCTTTATGGACTTGCATCCTGGGAGGCCTATACATGCAGGCTTTCCAGACAGCCTCGCTGCGTGATGGAACTAACCGCCTCAAAGGGGATAGACCTCGCACTCATCTACGACGAGTGGTTCCAGGGTCAGGTCCCCTCCCAATGGGTCCGAGTAGGACAGTGGCGGTTGCACCGGCGCCGTATCGCACCTGAATTTGGAACTGTCTCTGTCTATGCCACAAGCGAACGCGCCGTTGCCATAGTGCGAAAAAGGTTTACGATGCTCACTGAGGGCGGGGGCTAACAGGTGGTGTTCAGTGAATGTTGCAGTCCGGGTACAAGACCGCAGTACGCGGGAAGCCTAATTGTAATCGGGGCTAACGCAGCTATGCTTACCTACCGATAGTTTGCTCATTGAGGGCACATGACCATCAAGAATTACCTTTGGGTGTCATCGTCCGCCGGTGGATCTGCCGCACACGGCCGTGCTGCCTCATTGCGGTCGTACTTCATCCTGCTTCGCCCACATCAGTGGATTAAGAACGCGTTCGTATTCGCACCACTGATCTTCGCTGGAGAACTCACTTCGTCACGCAGCATTGTTCTCGCTGTTTGGGCGTTTCTCTCCTTCAGCCTGGTGGCGAGCGCAGTATACGTCTTGAATGACTGGTTCGACCAGGACCAAGATCGCCAGCATCCTGTGAAGCGGGCGCGTCCCATCGCCAGCGGACTGGTCTCTCATCTAGGTGCCGCCATCTTTGGCACAGCACTTCTCGCTGCAGGTTTCTGCCTGGCGCTCGTGGCAACGAACACTTCCGTGGCCGGCCTGGAGGCGCTCTACTTGGCCATCAATCTACTTTACGTATGGTGTCTGAAGAACGTTGTGCTTCTGGATGTGTTCGCTATCGCCACAGGCTTCGTAATCCGGATCCTAGTGGGGGCGTCCGCAGTAAGAGTGGGGGCATCCCACTGGGTCTTACTCTGTACGTTGCTTTTGGCGTTGTTTCTGGGTTTCGCCAAGCGGCGCAGCGAACTTGAACTGCTCAAGGGAAACAGTGTCGAACACCGTGAAGTGCTCTCTTCTTATTCCACTGCCCTGATTACACAATTAAACGTCATTCTCTGTGCGGCAACAGTAGTCTGTTATGCGATCTACACGGTCGCACCAGACACGATGGCCAAGTTCGGGACAGACCGGCTCATTTACACCGTTCCATTCGTCATCTACGGTTTATTCCGGTACCTTTATCTGGTAGAGGTGCGGTCCGACGGCGGTAATCCGGCGTCCCTTGTAGTGCGAGATCTTCCGCTGACCGTCTGCATTGCGTTGTGGCTATTGGTGTGCTGTTTCGTGATCTACACATCCGGTCACCGAGGAGGAACATTTTGACCAAATCAGTCGTTGCAGTGGTCCGCACAAGCCCTGACACAGTGTTGGATGACATTGTCCGGGCCTGCGAGTTGGCAGGCATGGAGGCGGTACTCGATCGCCGCGCCGGAACTATCCTGAAGGACAACATTTCGTGGCACTTCCCCTTTCCTGGCGCCAATACTACGCCGTGGCAACTCGAGGGGGCCATATTGGCTTTGCGGAAACACGGATTCGGCCAAATCGCTTGTGTACAGAACAAAACTGTGGTGACCAACGCCTTCAAAGGGGAGGATCTCAATCACTACCTTCCTGTATTCCGCGGCTATGATATTCCGGTCCTCTACAACTTCCACGACGCCGACATGCGCTGGGTCGAGTACAAGCCGAAAGCGAAGATGTTAGCGCTGCAAAAAATCTTCCCGGATGGGATCCGTATCCCGGAATACTTTGTAGGCAAGAACATCGTCCATCTCCCCACCGTGAAGTGCCATATCTACACAACGACCACTGGTGCCATGAAGAACGCGTTCGGCGGGCTGCTGAACACGAAACGCCACTACACGCACACCTGGATCCATGAGACGCTGGTTGATTTGCTCGCCATTCAAAAAGAGATCCACACAGGACTTTTCGCCATCATGGACGGCACCACAGCCGGTGATGGTCCGGGGCCTCGCACAATGCGCCCGCACGTGAAGAACCTGATACTCGCCAGCTCAGATCAAGTCGCTATCGATGCCGTCGCGGCTAAGGTGATGGGCTTCGATCCTTTGGGAATAGGCTACATCCGGATGGCAAGTGAACAGAGCCTCGGTGTGGGTGATCCGAACGATATCAGTTTGGTCGGAGACGATATCAAGGATGAGAATTGGGGGTTCAGTGTGGGGGACAATCTTGCCAGTATGGTGGGAGACATCTGCTGGTTTGGTTGGCTAAGCTGGGCGCAAAAGCTTCTCTTCCGCACCCCCCTGGTACATCTCTTCGTGTTCGGATCGGAGTGCTATCACGACTGGTATCGCTGGCCGCTCAAAGATCGCGTTGTCTTTGAACGGTGGCTGAAACAGACTGCGTGGGGTGCGCTCTTTCGGAAGTACGCCTCGATACCGGTTTGTGCCGCTCGGTGAACCCAGGCAACCGAACGGCACAAACATTCCGTTAGGACCAAGTTCAAAACTGTTTCTTCTTCCGGCTGCGCCGCCGCAAGATATAGAGGACGAAGACCACCGCGGCTGCAATCCAAAGTATCGTCGCTAATGTCGCATTATCCATGTTCGCTGTTGCCTCCTATTTTCCATAGCCTTGTTTGAATTGTCGCATCATCGGGAACAGGTGCTTGAACACCTGTAGCACACCTGGTCCCGCCACCACAACCAACATGGAAGGCAGAATCAGGAAAAAAATCGGAAAAACAAGTTTTACGCCTACTTTACCGGCGCGCTCCTCGGCTTCCTGCCTGCGCCTCACCCGAAGGAAGTCCGAATGTGTACGCAGGGAATCCGACATGCTGGTGCCAAACCTGTCGGTCTGAATCAGTACTGCAACCAGCTTTCGCAGTTCGGCCTCGCCGGTTCGGTCCGCCAGGTTTCGGAGCGCCTCGGCGCGCCGCTTGCCTGCGCGCATCTCGAGGGTCACAAGATTCAGTTCCTCGCACAGTTCCGGATGGGTGATGGCCAGTTCACGAGCCACGTTGACGATGGCCTGGTCCAGGCCCAGTCCTGCTTCCACGCACACAACCATCAAATCCAGGGCATCGGGCAAGGAGAGCTTCAAGGTTTCCTGCCGCTTGCTGACCAAGTACTCGAGAACGAAGTTCGGAATGATGTACCCAAGAGGAGCCGCCGTTATCAGAGCCAGGATGCGCATTATGGGAAGTCCGGGGATGTAAGATCGAAAGAGGAACGCGGTTACCAGCATACCCAGCGCGGACAAGATCTTAATCCCATAGAAAGTCGCCATGGCATCCGGGGAACGATACCCGGCGGCCATCAGGAACTTCCGGTTCGTGGAGGCATCCTCTGGCGAAACCGGGACCTTCTCTCCCAGCGTGCGGATCACCCGCACGACGGCCCCCGGCTGGCCTGTCCCCGGCATTCCTAGACCTTCGAACTCGGTTGTGACCACTGCCGTGCCAAGTTGCTCGTAAAAGCGCCCTGGCTTCGCATAGTACCGGTAGCCGACGTAGCCGATGATCGCCAGCAGGACCACAAACAATGATGCCGAAATCAGGATAGCCATGGAGTCACACCTTGATGTTGATGATCCGCCGCATGAAGTAATAGCCCAAGATCTGACCCACAATAGCGCCAATGATGAGGTACTTTCCGTCAGGGTCTTCGGCCATGCTTTTCAGGTAGCCTGGCGCGATGACCATCAGCGCCAGCATGGTCGCAATCGGCAGAATTGTCAATACCATTGCAGTGATGCGACCGTGCGCGCTCACCGCCCGGACTTGCCCCTTCAACCGGAACCGCTCGCGAATCACATAGGAGAGCTTCGTCAGAATTTCCGCCAGGTTGCCGCCGGTTTCGCGTTGCAGTAAAACGGCCGAGACGAAGAACCGCACGTCAATCAGAGGCATTCGCTCCGTCAGGTTGCGCATGGCGATGTCGATGGGCGTACCCAGGTTCTGCTCGTGGAACAACCTTCGGAACTCCATACCCAATGGATCGGGAGACTCATCTGCCAGCATCTCCAAGCTCACACTGAAGGCGTGCCCGGCTCGCATGGAGCGCGCCAGGAAATCCAGCGCTTCCGGGAACTGTTCTTCGAATTCCCTGAGCCGGTTGCGCCGTTTCACCCGGATGTACACGTACGGCAGGAAGCCCAGCCCCAAGCCAAAGGCCAGCGTGGCGAATTCCCGGAACACCGGAACCGGTATCCGGGTGCCGAGGAAGACCCCCGCTCCCGCGAAAACTGCCGAGAGCATAAACAAGCGGGCGAGCGTCCACCCGAGGGCGCTCTGCTGCATCTGTGTATCCAAGGAAGCAAAGAACGGGATGTGCCGGAAAAACTCATGCGAGGCTTTGCCTTTGTCCGAGGGCGCGTCTATGAGAATGGTGGACTCCGGCGCCAGGGGGTTCCCGCCGGCGGTCTTCAGAATTCCACCCACCTTGGCCTTGCGTTGCGTCTCGATCATCTTCATTCCGAAGCTGACCACCAGCATCAGCAACGCGAAGATTACCAGGAAGCTGATTAACGCCAATGCCCACGGCATAACGCCTCACTCTCTCTACAGCACTTCCGTAACGGTCTGAAAGACGTCCGCGTCCACGTGCACGCCCATGGCGCGCAGCCGATCATAGAACTTCGGCCGGATGCCGGTGGGCCGGAACCGTCCCGTGACCCGCCCGTTCTCTCCCAAGCCGGTCTTGTCGAACAGAATTATGTCCTGCGTGGTCACCTGTTCTCCTTCCATGCCCACGCACTCCGTCAGATAGTTGATCTTCCTGGTGCCGTCACTCATGCGAGACAGATGGATGAACAGATCCACCGCGGAGCTGATCTGCTGGCGGATGGCGCGAACGCCCATGTTAGCGTTGGCCATTCCCACCATCACTTCCAGACGGGTGAGGGCGTCCCTGGGACTGTTGCAGTGCAGGGTGGTCAGCGAGCCGTCGTGGCCGGTGTTCATCGCCTGCAGCATGTCCAGGGCTTCCTCGCCGCGCACCTCACCGACGATGATGCGGTCCGGCCTCATGCGCAGCGCATTAATGACAAGCTGCCGGATGCGCACCGCCCCTTCGCCTTCGATGTTCGCAGGGCGCGTCTCCATCCTGGCCACGTGGACCTGCCTGAGTTGGAGTTCCGCGGCGTCTTCGATGGTCACGATGCGCTCTTCCTCCGGAATGTAAGAGGAGAGGATGTTCAACAGCGTGGTTTTTCCCGACCCGGTGCCACCCGTGATGAGGATGTTCAGGCGAGCCTTGACGCAGGCTTGCATCAGGGCCAGCATCCCCTCGGTCATGGTCAGCATCCTGACCAAGTCCGGGGCCTTCAGAGGTTCCCGGCCGAATCTCCGGATGGAGAGCAGCGGCCCATCTACAGCCACGGGCTGTACCACGGCGTTCACGCGCGAGCCGTCCGGCAGCCGGGCGTCCACCATGGGAGAAGACTCGTCGATGCGCCTTCCCACGCGCGCCACAATCTTCTCAATGATCCGCTTCAGGTGGGCGTCGTCCTTGAATTGGACCGGCGTACGGTACAGCTTGCCGCCGCGTTCGATGTAGACCAGCTTCGGGGTGGTCACCAGGATATCCGAGATCGTCGGATCGTCCAGCAGGGGCTCCAGAGGCCCCAGGCCGAATACCTCGTCGATGACCTCGTCGATGATCCGTTCCTTTTCGACGAAGCTGAGGGGTGTCCGCTCCTCCTCGATCAACCGGGCGATGGCCGACCGCATTTCCGCGCGCACACGCTCCCCGTGCACCGAGGACAATGCCTCCAGGTTCACCCGGTCCAGGAGCTTCCTGTGAAGAGTGAACTTCAGTTCCTGATACTCAGGACTGACCGGGTGCCCCGCCTTGTTGGTGAGCCGCGTTACCCAACTGCTATCGCCGCCCGACGAAATTGTCGACGCCATAAATCTCCTTCACACTCCAACCTCTCGCGGTCTATGTTCGGTTGCCAGGATTCCCGGGCCGCAAGATACAACTTGTCCGCCGCGGGCATCTACCCCAAAAGCGAGAAGATGCGCTTCGGCTTCGGCTCGTCGGGCGCTCCCACCATTTTGGCCGCCAGACGTTGGAAAGCCTTTCCAAGGTGGCTGCCCGGCTCCAGGATCTTGCCTTCCGCGAACGCATCGTAAAGTCCCTGGTAATCGTTCGGCACAGTGCTGTAAATCGGCGCGCCCAGCATCCGTTCTAGCTCGTCCACGCTCACCTCGGAACGCTTGGGCATCCGGTTCAACACCAGTTTCGTACGCTGCCGCCCGAAGCCGGTCTCGTGCAGCGTCTGGACCATGCGCTTGGCATGGTGCAGCGCCGGGATGTCCAGCGTCGTCACAATGTAAAGCTCGTCTAGCTCCTCGAGCACCGTCATGGCCATCTCGGACAGGCTCCGCCCCAGGTCGACCACAGTCCAGTCATAATTCGACCGCACGAACCGGAGCACGTGCTGGAAGTCTTCCATCGAACGCTGGCGGTGTGAGCCCGGATTGGTGGGGGCCATGATGACCTCCACACCCATGGTCCCGTTCGATACCAGCGCCTTCCAGAAGCTTAAATCCAGCCGGTGAATGTTGTCCGCCGCATCCAGCACGGAATAGCGGCCCTGCGACTTCATCAGAAAGCCCACCAATCCGGCATCCAGGTCGAAGTCCGCCAGCAGGACCTCCAGCTTGGTCTTGCGGTGCATTTCCACCGCCAGGTGGCAGGCCAGTGTGGTGGCACCGCAGCCGCCTTTCGATGAGACTATTCCGAAGACCTTACCCCTAGGACGCGTGCCGGCTTTGAACTTGGCCCTTTCGCCGCCCATCCGTTCCAGCGCCTTGAACAGGTCCCCCCTGAGGGGCGGATAGAGGTATTCATCCGCGCTGGCCCGGATTGCCCGCAGCAGGTTCTCCGAGCTTGCCTCCGTATGCACGACAATCACCGCCGGCGCCCCAGGCGACGTCTTGATCTGGCGCACGACGTCATCCAGCGGATCGGCCAATTGGCTCAGTTCAATCAGTAGAACCTCCGGCCTGTAGCGCGTCAGCTTGTCCAGAAAGGCCGCCCAGTCGCCGATGTCATGCTGCTCGAGCACAACCTTGGCCGGCATGTCGAATATGCAGGACTGAACTTCGTCCCACAGCGCCTTATTTCCAATCACGATGCCAAGCGTCAAAGTCTGCACGTCAGCCTTCTTCCTCCCCTAATTGGATTGCCCGCTCTTTCCTGCACCACTTTGTTCCGCCGCCGGCGGTTGCGTCTGCGGCGTTGCCTGCGGCTGGGGTGCCGGAGGTACCACCATAGGCACAAATTGTATCATCGGCGTGTTCGGCGCGGTCGCCGGAGCCGTCTTCTGGCTCTCCATGAGTTGTTCGACCGGGATCGTATCCTGTCCTCCCTCCACCGGCACCGGGCCTGTCACGTCGATGCCTGGCGTCCGCGGAGGCGCTTTGGCTCCCTCGACGAGGAACTTCTCGGGCATGTCAATCTTCGGCAATGGCTTTCCCGCCGGGATGGGCCGCACCAATTCCGGGGTCACCATTACGAGCAACTCCGTGTTGCCCCGGTTCTCCGATCGAGCACGAAACAGCCTTCCGAAGAACGGGATGTCCCCCAATCCCGGAATCTTGGTCCAACTGGTTGTCAAACGGTTGTCCAGCAGACCTCCGATAGCGAAGCTCTGACCGTCCTGCAACTCCACTTCCGTCTGCACCCGACGCGTGCTTAACGCGGGGATGGTGAAGCCCTGGAAAGTAAGACCGTTGGCATAATCCAGCGAACTCACCTCCGGGGTCACCTGCAAACGCAGTGTGTTCCGTGGCGTCACCGTGGGCAGGAAATTGATGCGAACGCCAAATTCGCGGAACTGAATGGTCACGGCGCCCAACCCGCCACCACCGCCCTGCAATGTGGGGTAAGGGAACTCCCCACCGGCCAGGAAACTGGCCTGCTTTCCATTGATCGCGAGCACATTGGGCTCCGCCAGGATTTGCAAGAGCTTCCTGCTTTCGAGCGCCTTGATAGTGGCGCCCAAGTTCAAGTCCGCCCGGAAGAGGAAAACGTTCAAGGCGTCCGTGAGCCTCACCGTCGAATCACCAGCCGGTCCTACCGATGTTGTGCCCGCGGAGGGAAACTGGCCTGTCGTAAGCCTGCCCTGGGTGTTGAGAGCTCCAGTGCTGAATATGTTGACACCCAGCTCGTTGGTAACATTCCGGTCCACGTCGGCAAACTTAACCTTTATGAGGATCTGCGGGTCCGTCGGCGGCACCTTCACGTGCAGCATGTTGACCGGCTTGCCCAAAGTCGAGGCAAGTGCAACCGCCCGTTGGGCGCTGTTCAAGTCCTTCACCGTACCTTTAAGAAAGACATTCGGGCCGTCCTGTGTAATCTTCACGTCCTGCCCGGGCAACTCTTTGGCGATTTCCCGTCGCAATGCATCAATCCGCGATGTGTTTGCCCGCACGTGCAGGTCAAACAGCAATCGTACACCGCCCTGCTGCCAGACGATCAGAGATGTCTCCCCCGGAGATTTGCCGTTGATAACCAGTTCGCGCGGCGTGGCCGCGACAGCCTCGGCGATCTCTCCGCTGGCCACCGAGACACGTTCAATGTTCACCAGGCTATCCACCACCACGGACTTGCCCACCGTCACAAAAAGGTCGCGCACCGCGGCGGGAGGAGCCTGAACCGCCAAAACAATCGAGGCGGAAAGCAAGATCAGAAACAAGAGTCTGAAGCCATTGAGAATCCGCATCCCCGCCATGTCACTTCACCTCCGTCTTTTCCGGCGCTTTTTCCGGCGCCTTCTCCGTGAACCTCACTTCGGTCTTCCTCGCGCCGGTAATAATTTCGACGATGATCGGCGGCGGGCCGGCTTTCTTGTCGGAAGCCCGTGCTGGTGGTGTTGCAGCCAACCGCGGCGCCGCGGCGCGCTTGGGAGCCCCACCGGCTTTACGCTCCGGTAGAAGGGCGCCCGTCTGCCCAGTGAACAATCGTGCCATCGCCGTTCCGGGCGTCTTGGTCTCTTTCGTATCGGTCGGGTTGCGGAGGATCAACTGGATCCTGGCGTCGTTGCTCGCAAGACTCAAGATCTCGGCCTGTTCAGGCGTCACCAGCAAATTGACTACAGGGACCGGCACGGGTTTGCCCTCGGCGTCCTTCTGAATCTGCTGCCCCGCTGAAAGGACTTCAATGTTCTGCAGCAGAGTCTTGGTCAAGGTCCCCAAAGTCGGAGGCGAATTGGGCGGCGTACCCAGGATCAAGATATCCACCCTCATGCCCGGGGTGACGAAACCCGCAACACCTACAACGTCGTTCACGCGTACCGCCACCGCGCGCATACCCACAGGGATCGTGGCCGCCAACCCGCCTCCCGCGCCCTTGGGGGCAAGGCGGCTGTCCTGGAAGGGTTCACCCTGAAGGATATTGGAGATCACACCCCGCCCTACAATGTCCTCCTTGACCTTGATGGCCTGCGGAGGAGGAGAGCCGAACCAATCGATTTCGCTGATGTCCGCGTCGCGCACCAAAGCGCCGATCTGAAGATTGTTGGCGGCGACCAGCAACCGGCTGGACGCCTGCTTCGGCGTCGCAGCAATGCGAGCCGATACCAGCTTGTAGATCAAAAAGCTGGCCACCGCCGAAACCACCAGAGCGAACGCCAGCACGCCGGCGAGTCTCTTGTTCATGTTCGCTTGATCCTTTCTTTAGCTGCCAGACGATTGATTGGCTGACGCGAGATTGTTGTTCACAATACTCCAGATGCCACTAGTCATGCGACCCATGCCTATGAACATCGCCGCCCCTGAAAGGGCGATGAAGGCCAGAAGGAGCGAGTACTCGATCAGATCCTGACCTTCATCGTCGCAAACGAATGATCGGCGTATGGCCGCTGTTGTCATCTTTAGGCTCATCGCGACCTCTTGGGGCTGCACAATTCGCGCGCCCCACCTGCCTAGCGCGTAACTCTAGCTCGCTGCGTTGCTGGCGTTGCTAAGCGTGTCGTTCGAAATGCTCCAAATACCGGAAATGGTAGCGCCCGAGCCGATAAACAAGGCCGCGGCAGCCAGGCAAACGAACGCCAACAACAGAGTGTATTCGATCAGGTCCTGGCCTTCTTCCTGCTTCCACAACGTCTTCCAAATACGTGTCATGAGTTAATTCTCCTGTTAGGTTGTTCGAGATTGACAGTGCTGGAGGCCGCACCAAGCGCGCCCCCCAGAAAACCCCTCGTGCCGGCTGCCCGGAACACGATCGCGACTCCATCGTCGTACACTACCCTCCAGCGTCTCGATTCTTTCAAGGTGCTGGAAAGGCTACTGTTGACGGATAAGAGTACAGTATGAATGTTGTAACGCCGAAAGAGTTTCTCCTCCCAGTCGTACCTACCGCGTGCCGCGCTTATCCAGTTCTCAGTGAACGTTAATCCGTAGAAATCCACTCGACCGTCCACGAACACTTTCACGGAGGGGGTGAGCCTGTAAATGAGGTAGTCGCCCCATTCATCATCTGCGAACAGCCCCCGCGCCTCCACGCCCTCGCGCTTCAGGAAATCAACGGCGGCTACCGGGTACGACTTCGGACTATACTCGGCGCGAAATCTTCTCGGAGGATTGGGGATGTAAACGATTAGGACCAGCAAGGCAAAAGCCAGGGCGCTGCTCGCATAGACCCGCGGTACACGGTCCATCGCCGCATACTCGGAACCACTTTCTCTTACCATTGAACACACGCGGCGGAGCCACACCGCCAGATCCGCGTTCGCCAATCTATGCAGCCCCTCTACGATCCCTTCGGCCACCAGCGGCGTCGCCAGAATGAAGAAGATCGGGATGTGCCGTCCGGCCACCAGCCCCATGTGCATCCCTCCCACGATGGCCAGCACATAAACAAACTCGCGATGCAATGCCTTCCAAAGCGCGGCGAACAATCCCAGTACAATCATTACCTGAAACAACAGCGTCATCGGGTTATGGAAATTCGTTGACTGCCACTCGCTAATGTAACGGTAGAGTGGGGAATCTCCGCCTGTCAGCGTATGCAGGACGTGTACGTGGAGCTTGTAGCCGTATGGGTTCGCTAAACTCGCCACCACACAGCCGGCGATGGAGTACAGGTACGGGATACTACGCCGGAACAATTCACGCCGCTCGGCGCCTGAACCGGTTACCAGCGCCTGGATCCACAGGTCTGCCGCGTATATGCCGATCAGCACCACACCGGGAATGAAGCCTGCATGGACGTTAGTCCAGAACACAGTAATCAATGGCAGGGCGATCAATAGCCGTGTCTGCCCTGCTTTGACCCTCTCCAGCAGATCATAGAAGATCACAATGAAAAGCAGTGTGAACAAGTGCGGGCGCGCCCACCAATGGATCGAGGAACATTGGATGGCCATTGCCGTCAGGATAATCGCTATGAATTCGTGCCCTGATTTCCTCCGCGTGAGCCGGAACAGCCACGCAAACGTCAGGCAAAGGAGAAACGTGCTGAACAGCACTACGGCAGCCAATCCGCCCCACTGGTGCAACCAAGAGAAGATGATCTCCGAAAGCCACTCATAGGCGCACCAGGGCTGCCCCTCCTTGCTGAAAGAGAAGATGTCCGTGGTTGGCACCTGACCGTGGAGACGCATCCAGTCGCCGGCACGCACGTGCCAGCCGGTATCGCCTTCGAGCATCCGGCTGAGCCCGTTGCCCCCGAAACCCAGCAGGAAGAGCACGGGCAGAATGAAGGCCACGTCCGTCAGTGACGGAAAAAAGCGGAGGAGCCGTTCATGACGCAGCTCGGTCATGAAAGCTCCTCCCCAGTCGGTCTAGCGAACGGTAGCCCCATGTTCGGATTCTGCGTCAAAAGAACATACCACGAAAATGCAGCAAAAGTCCCATCGGTACTAGTATTAAGGCTGAACTTTGGTACTAAGGTCCCTAATACCCTGATGTCGTCCGATTTGTGGAGACAGCCTCTCATCGTGACATTACTCCACGAGAACCACGCCCAGAGTCGTAATGGGGTTCGGCAGGCCCAAAAGATTCAGCAAACCGTTGGAATGGACTACATACGCGCCCGATACAATTTGGAGAGGACCCGATTCGTTCGATCCGGCCCAAATCTGGACCCACGCTCCTCGAGGTTGGTACACGGCTCCGTACAACTGCACATTGACGTTCGCGTTTATATCCAACTGCCTGGCACTGTCGGGATCGCCGGAGAGTCCCGTGAGGCAAGGATGGTCTATGTCACCACAGCTTGTGTCTATGGTCCCATCACTGTTGTGCTTGACAGTCGAATTACGCTGATCCTGCCAAATGACCACGGGAGAGAATGGTTTCAAGCCTTGGGGGAGTGCGCCGTTCTCGTCGTTCAATCCGTGCAGATTGATCAGGTTCTTATTAGAGGCCTCTCCTGTCTTGATGCTGGTGCTGCCGAACGCGAAGTTCAGATTCGAACTTGCGACAGCGGAGGGAATCTGGTTCGTACCGAGATAGTTCATGTCAGTAAGAATGAAGATTTCGCCCGCATCTGTATTTCGTACACCAGCGGCTGTGTGATCCGTAAGCCAGGTCCCGTTCTGGACCTCCAGAACCGGATATGAGTTGGTCGCACCCGCCAAGACATAACGACCCGGAGCGAACAGCACATTCGCCCCCTGACCGAAGGACAAGCCGCCAAAGAACACGAAATCGTCAAAGTTTGTGCTACCCCTGAATTCAACGCAACCCTCAATCCGCATTTGGGCGCCTGTCGCAGCGCCGTTGATCGGGTTTTGAACGTAGTAGAAACCGGGAAACAAAACCTTCCGCGTCGTGCAATTGGTACCCCCGTTGATGAGTCCGGGGGTCGTGGCGCCACTTCCACCATTGATTGGCCAAACATTAGTACCTAGTATGGGCGTGATGGTAGGAGCCGGTGGCTGCCCTTTCCCCTCGAACGGGTCATAAAAATTCTCGCCGTCCGACACGCCGGTGGAGGGTGTCTGAACCCACGATGAACTACCACTGAGACTAAGCCCTCCGCGGATGTCGGTAAATGGCGCGCGGACGGAGCTGGAACCGCCCGCATCCGCGGCGATGGTAGCGTTGGAGGCCAAAAAGACTGGTCCGTTGGACTTTACGGTCGGACCGCCCTGCAGCCAAAAGTCCATACCTTTCCCCGTCTTATAATCTCCAAGCATTATGTTTTTTGAGTTGGGGGTTGGATCGTACTGGCGGTTCAGTCCATAGACCGTCCCCGGCGCGACGGATTCGGCGACGGCGGCAGTAGCCCGAGCGCTCACCGTGCCCAGGGTGTTTCCCAAAACTGAGGAGAAAAGCTGCGGTATCTGTTCAGTTGCACGGACCGTCACCCAGTAGTAGACCGACATGACCCCAGGTGCGGTGGGTGGCGGGGGACTCGTTCCCGCCACGATCGTCACTTCCTGTCTCCCATTTTTCCCACCGGAGGTGAAGCCGTTCCGTAGCGCATACTTGCAGCCCACTCCGAATGCATCCGAGTTGTTTGTGTTCGTTGCATTGCACTGCGCCGGGCTGCAGGGGACGTTTCCCCCACACACGTAGGTGCCGTTCACGCCGACGGTCCGAAGCGACTCTGTCGCAGCGGCGAGTGCGGCGGCATCGGCCGCCGCCTGCGCAGCCTTCTTCACGAAAAACGCCCACCCAAAATCCACCGCGAGGCCCAGGAGGCCGCACATGGCAAAGAGCGCCACGGTGACCATCACGATGGCCTGCCCCTGTCTCTCCCAGCGATTCCTATGCATTATCCACCTCAGAATTGGATCCGCTCGGTCGAAGTGGCCGGTAACATGAATGTTCCGAACTGCATCGGCCGCCCCGCACCGGGCCAAAACATCGCCAGCGCCGAGCGGAACGGATACTGTCCGGTGATTGTCAGGTCTGCGCCTGCTATCGCTCCTGCATCAAAGGAAAGGCTCCCCGAAGCGGGATCGATATAGCCCTTGGCGTACGTCGGCCAGGAGGCCGTATTATTCAGAAGGTTTTCAAGGCTATCATACGTCGTGCTGCCGGGGATAGCTCGAGTCAGTGATGCGAATCTTAACTGAAGTTCGGACGGGACCAGCCCCACCCCATTATCCTGTATCCGCCTCGCTACATCGCGAACCTGCAACGGACAGTTGTTCGGGTTGTAGACGCAGTTATTGCCATGTACGATCGCGTACCGTGCCCCTTCTTTGATGGCGTAAGCCATGGTGTGATAAATCCACATTCCTCGCGCCATCTCGAAAATGGAGATCAGCACGAAGATCATGGGAATCCCCACCAGAGTGAACTCGATGAGCGCATTACCGCACCTGCGACTCTGCCTAGCCTTCATCGCTTGACCCTCATCTCGGCAATCCGCGTGATGGTCATCTGCCCAGCCAGCCCTGGGATCGGGATCATTGGGATGGTCTGGTAGGTGACGCTGACCCGTGCAAAGTACTGCTGGGGCACACCCGGGTTAACGAACGGCTCCGGCAACATTGTCGTGGCAACTACCAAGTTCCCAGAGAGACAGTCACTCGCCGGATCCACGTTCGGAAGAGTCCTCATCTCGTCCTTGGCGTACTCGCAGGCTCTCGCCTGGTTAACCGCTGCGTACGAGTTCGCCGATGTATAAAGCGCGGCCACCCTAGCCGCGTTTTGCGTCGAAATGATCGAGTAAGCGTAGAAGCCGAAATCGAGCACTCCGATAAAGAGGAAGAACACCCAGGGGGCGAGCAGGGTGACTTCGACCACAGCGCTGCCTCGCCGGCGCCGTCCGCCTGGCTGTTTCGTGCTTCCCCGTGTCATTAGATCCCAGATACCTCTCATCTCCTCGCGCTTGGCCCCAGCGTGACCAAATCGCCCTCCGATTCTTCTCCAAACCCCGGCTCCAGGTGCTGGAAGTTCATCGCCGTCACCCTCACAGCCACCCGCGATTGGGATGCATCTACGGCCGAAACCCTGATCACCTCCCCTTTGCACCTGATGCACCGGTGGCCGTATTGCTGCACTGCCGGCGGCTCTGGAAGTATCAGATCAATGTCAAGCTCTTCTCCCAGAACCGGCGTGCTCAGTAATCCATCGTCATCTTTCCACAGAAGCAGCATCCCGCCGCGGCTGATGTTCAGTGTATGGACCCTCGGAAGCGGTCCCTGCTGCCCCCGCCTCCGGGCCCGGCATGGAATCTCGACGTCCAATCTCGAGTAAGCCCGCCGGTTCATCACTGCCACCTCGCTACTTAAGACTTCTCCCCCTAACCCTAAACTCCGGACTTGGGGAAGCCAGTCGCTAGATGTTGCCAATTCTACGGGTTACCTCGCGTCAATACAATCCGCACCATGGTAAACAGAAAAATGATAACTAAAGTTAACTACGACCACTCCAAATTGGGGCGGACCGACTTGCCTCTGTAACGTTAATAAACTGATTAATCCCGGCTTATTTATTGATTTCAGGGTTTCAATAGCGTATGCTGTTGATAACGTTAATATTGACGAGAGGGAACAAAGGGAGTAGAGTATACCCGCGGATGCGCAACAGGTTTATGTTGCCAACCACCGCGACGGTAGAAAGCGTTCCCCAATCGGAGGGCTTCTTTGCGTGTGGCGCTTTACATGGATGAGCCGGTAGCCGAAACCGGTTTCCGTGCGATGATCCCCAGTGAAAGCGGCATCTGCATCTCTACCTGTTCTTCAACCCCGGAAGAACTTCTGGCGCATCTCGAATTCGATACCCCAGACGTCGTGTTGCTGGATCTAACTCCCAGCATCGGCACACGGTTCATCGAGGAGATCCGGAGCCGGGCGCCAGAGTGCAAGATCGTCCTATGGACGCGCGACATCTCCACCGAATGGGCTTACCAAGCCATCGAACTGGGTATCCGCGGCATCCTCTCGAAGACGCTGCCGACAGAGCTCCAGCTCAAGTGCCTGCATAAAGTCCATGAAGGTGAACTGTGGCTGGCCAAGAGCCTCACCGAGAACCTGTTGGCGGGCAAGCCCGTCCCATTGACCCGCCGGGAGGGCCAATTGGTCAACGCCCTGGCAAGGGGCCTGAAGAATAAGGAGATCGCCGAGGTACTCGGGATCACGGAGGGAACCGTCAAGGTCTACCTTTCCCGCTTGTTCCGCAAAGTGGGGGTGAAAGACCGCTTCGAACTCGCGCTGTTCGGCTTGAAGAACATCAGCTCTACCCAACAGGTGCCGGATGGGCAGCGCGCGCCGGCAAACGATGCCAAGACTTCGGCTGCCAGCGGCATCAAGGCTGGTGCGCTGCGCCACCTGGTGGTTTCGACGATGCAACTGGCCGTCGCGGTGCTCCCGTGGGGCCTGGCCGTTGGTGCGGGTTCCTGAGATATGTTCCAACTGGTGCAGCCGCAGGTGCTCGATCATCACCGTTGGCCGGGATTCGCAACGTCGTGGGCGTCGCACGGCTTGATGATCCTGGTTCTGTTCAACGTGAGCTGGCCCGGTGATTCTTCGCGCGAGGCCGTGCCTATGCGCGTCTATTCGATGGAGCCACTCACCCTGCGCCTGCCCGACACGCTTTACACGCCGCCCGGACCGAAGGGAAAAGCCTCCAGGAAAGCCGGCATGGGACGCAAGGAGGGTTCCGGGGCGCCGCCAGCGCCTTCGGGAGGCGGTCCGGGCCGCCCCGCCGGACCACCGGGCGACAATCCCGCCCAGGCTCGCGGTCCGCGCACTCCGCGCAGGCGCTTCGAACTTCCGGAGATGAAGCCGCGAACGGATACCGGCCAAACGCTTCTCCAACTCAGTTCGCCTCCCGATGTGGCCATGGCGCGCCAGGTGCCTCTGCCCACGATGATGTTCTGGTCCCAGAATCCCACGGCCGTTCCCAAGCCCAAGGCGAAGCCTTTTATTCTTCCCGGCCGTCCCGCGGAGCAGCGCCCGGCTACCCAGGCGCTGCTGGACGCTCCGCCCAGGCTGGAACCACCCAACCTGGAGTCGCGGGTCTCGTCGCTCAAGATTGCCAGTTCCGCCATCAAGGAGAACCCGGCGCTTCCCCGCCCTCCCGGGACCACGATGCCGATTCGTGTCTTCCAACCGCCACTGGCGAGGACGACCAACGAAAGGCCGATCATCGACATCGCCGTGGGCGACCCCATCAACGTCCTGGCTACCTCACAGACGCTTTCCGCTCAGAGCCCGCTGGTGTCCATCCCCGGCGGTAATCAGATCGGAACCATGCCGTCTCCACCGGCCGACGATAGCGGCAGTTTGGGCGGACAGGGCGGCGGCGGAGGGACGGGGAAGAGCGCGCAAGCGGGCACGGGCCGGCCGGGGACCGGGGGCGGCGGAGGAGGCAGCGGCGGCTCCTCCAGCCAGGGATTCGGGTCCGGCAGTGGAGGCAAGGGCGTGGGCCAGGGGTCCGGAGGCCAAGGCACAGGAATCGCCGGCGACGGCAGCGCGAACGGATACCCGGGCGGATTGGGAGGCCGGGGCGGCCGCTCCGGCTACGGATTTGGAAGCGGCGCGCCCGGGACAATGGGCAGCAGAGGCCCGGGTCGGGGCGGCTTCGGCGGAGACGCTACGGGGATTGGAGCCGGCGGCGGCACAGGCAACGGGACTGGCGGCGGAGCTGGCGGTACCGGCTCCGGCCGGGGAGGCGGAGGCCAAGTCCTCGCCATCACGTGGGGTTCGCGAACGCCCATTCCCACGGGCGTTCCTGTCCGCATCGAGCACCCGACGGCGACTGTCTTCGATGTCGTGGTCCAATCCACTTCATCCGAGCTGCTGACCGAAGGCCAGGAAGCGCTCAGCGGGCGGCCGATTTACATGGTCTATCTGCCGCTGGGGACGGCAAAACAATGGATCCTGCAGTACTGCGAGCCCGCCCCGCAGGATGACGCTCCGCAGCAGGAATCGAGGGTGGTCCAGCTTGGCACGCCCTCGATCATTAAGGCTCCGGCGCCCGTGCTGGTGTACAAGCCGCCGCTCGACTTCCCTGAGGACATGGCCTATTTGATGGTCCACGGGCAGATCAGCGCGAAAGGCAGGTTCCACAATATGCACATCGTCCAGAGCGCTACTGAAAAGTTGGACAATGCGGTGCTAAGCTCCCTGGAAAAGTGGGATTTCCGTCCCGCCACGCAGGACGGCAGGCCCGTCCTGGTGGAGGTACTGCTGGCGATTCCGCCGGACAGGAATTGAACAATTTGGGTGCAAATGCCTGATACGAAAGAGATCGACCTGTACGACCTGCTCGACATAAGTTCCGCGGCGGAACCCGAGACAATCCGCCGCGTGGTGAGTCTTCTGGAAGGCCGCTATGCCCCCGGCACACCCATCACCGAGGACGCAGAGAAGTTTCAGATGGTGAAGTCGGCTGGGGAAGTGTTGACGGATCCGAAGCGGCGGGCAGAGTACGACGCGGCGCGAACGAAGCGACACGCCGAGGCCATGGAAGCGTTCTGGCGGCGGCGTTATGCAACCGGGCTGGAGGGCGAACGTGAGCGGCGTCTGGGAATACTTACTCTGTTGTATTCTCATCGCCGCCTGAACCCGGAGCGACCCGCCGTTTCGCTGCTGCAATTGGAAACCTGGATGACGATCCCCAGGGAGCACCTCATGTTCGCGGTCTGGTACTTGCGCAGCCGCGGATTGATGGCCGAAATGGAGAGCAACAACCTGGCGATTACCTCGGAAGGCGTGGACCACCTGGAGGCGTGCCTGCCGGGAGAGCGCGCATTATACGAGTTCGTCTGGCCGCTCGAAGAGGGTCGCAACAATTGTGGGAGCGAGAGTACTAGTACAGAAACCACGTTTGGCACTTGAAGCTAGCAGTGGACGTGGTAAGGTTTAAAATGTCCGATAATCTGGGCAGTTTTTGCGTTGCCGCATAGAAGGCGCCGGCTGAGGAGGGTGGTATGCAACACGCAAGAATGAGCAAAATCCTGCTTTCGTTGTCCCTCGCAATCTTGCCGCTCATGCAGTTGTACGCCGGAACATTCGGCAAAGTGGTGCCTATCAGGGGCCATGTTTCGGACATCGCCCTGGATTCCCGGCGAGGCCTTCTCTACGCCGCGAATTATACGACCAGCCGGGTGGAGGTGGTGTCGCTCGCGGAACAGAAACTGCTGCAGCCCATCTACGTGGAGCGCCAACCAGGTTCCCTTGCACTGAGCCCGGACGGACGGTTCCTCGTCGTTACGCAGATTCAAAACTTCCAGTCAGAGTATCCGGCCGGATTATTGGGCGTTACGATCGTCGATCTCGAGGCAAACACAAAGGCCACCGTCGCGCTGGACGCGCCGCCACTGGCCGTGGCTTTCGGCGGGGGCAGCAAGGCGCTTGTAGTAACGACGAAAGACTTCCGGTTATTGGACCCGGTGGCCCGCACCATGGAGACCCTGCGGGTGGCGGACCTAATCACCAAGGAATTGCCGGTGCCACTGGCGACGTTTCCCCCTGAAATCATTCAAGCCTCGACGGGAGTCTCGGGCGACGGCCAGATCGTTTACGTGATCGCGGAGGCGCCCGACGGGACTGCGGCGGTCGTGCGGTATCACGTGGTGACGCGGAGCCTCGGGGTTGTAGGAATCCTGGCCAGCCCGCCGCTGGGGCCTCGCGTCATCAGCGTGGACCAGTCCGGCAATAACCTGCTGGGCGGTTGGGCTTTGATGAACTCAAGTATTGTTCAACTGGCTCAGTTTCCATACCCCACGGGCAAGTACAACACCGGCGGCCATGTCTTCGACCTCCTCCGCAATGTTGTCTACGCGCAGATTCCGGTCGGGACTGGGACCACGACCGCATCGGACAACACAACGGTGACGGCTGAAGGGCCGGTGCTGCACGTGGTGGATACGGACAACTTAACTGTTCGCGAGCGGATCCGGTTGCCGGAGAATCTTGCCGGCAGGTCGCTGATGAGCCCGGACATGCAGACGATGTACTCCGTGTCGGATAGCGGCGTCTTGATTCTGCCGGTTGGCAAACTCGGCCAGACTCCGCGCGTCGTGTCCGTGCAGGAGGATGCTCTGTTCCTGTCGAGCGGGTGCGACCAACGCGTGATGACCCAGGACATAGACATTGTCGATCCGGGAGGAGGAAGCACGGACTTCAGCCTGTCCGTATCGGGCCAGGGCGTGCGCGTAGTCCCTTCGAGCGGTGTGACTCCGGCCAGGGTGCGGATTGAAGTGGATCCGGCGACGTATCAGAACGCGAAAGGAACCACCACGGTGCAGTTGTCGATTGCGTCGAATTCCGCCGTGAACAGCCCGCTTCCGGTGCGGCTGCTCATCAACACTCGCGATCCGGATCAGCGCGGCGCGATCCTGAACATCCCGGGCAAGCTGGTGGACATCCTGGCGGATCCGAACCGGAACCGCTTTTACGTTTTGCGGCAGGACAAGAACCATGTGCTGGTGTACGACGCGAACGGACTGAACCAGGTGGCGGCGCTCAGAACGGGAAACACGCCCACACAGATGGCGATGACCAGGGACGGGCACTACCTGATGGTGGCGAACGACAATTCTCAGATCGCCACGGTGCACGACCTGGATGCGCTGACCCCGGCGCCTTTCATCGCGTTTCCGCCCGGCCACTACCCGCGCTCCATTGCGGCGTCGAGTAACGCCATCCTGGCCACGGTGCGGTCGGTCACGGACCCGCTGGTTGGCTGCGGGTCGCCGCACACGGTAGATCGCATCAATCTATCGCTGGGGACCGCAGCCGCGTTGCCCACGCTAGGGATTTACTGCAACGGAATCAATGAAGAGTCCATCCTGACCGCTTCCCCCTCCGGTGCCGTAGTGTTGCTGGCGGATCCTACGGGGAACGTCGCCCTCTACGAAGCCGCTTCCGACGCCTTTGTAGTTTCCCGCAAGGACCTCAGTTCACTCGGCGGCGCTTACGCGGCATTGACGGACGATCTGTTTATAGGAGATAACAACGTCCTCAATACCGCTTTAGTGCCGCAAACGGCACTGGAGACGGGAACGGGCCTTTCCTCGGGGTTCACTTCGCTGGATGGGTACGGTTTGCGCGCGACGAGCCCAGGCATGAGCAATCCGGGCGTACTGCAGCGCGTGGACCTGACGAACTTCACTTCCATCCGGCCCACGAAACTGATCGAATCCCCTGTGCTGGCGAAGGGCCTGGAGACGCCCACCGTGGGGCAGATCGGCCAAAGGATCCTACCGTTCACGCGGTCGCTGGCGATCATGCCCAACCAAGGCCTGATCTTCGCGTTGTCCACCTCGGGTGCAATCGTGCTTCCGTACAACTACGACGAAGCGGTGGCGGTCCCGGTTGTGACGGGTGTGACAAACCTGGCCGACGGAACGTCCGCCGTAGCTCCTGGAGGGCTGATCGCGATATCCGGTCAGAACTTGAGTCCCGATGTAGCCGTGAGCGGTTCCCTGCCCCTGCCCACGGTACTCGGCAGCGTCTGCGTGAGAGTCGACAGCACCCCGATCCCGTTGATCCGGGTATCACAGCAGCAGATCAACGGTCAGTTGCCGTTCGACACTTCGGGGAGCGCATCGATGGTCGTCCGCAACGCAGGAGGCCAGAGCGGCCCGTTCGGCTTCAGCATCCTGCCGAATGCCGTGGCGGTATTCCATTCGGGAACGGCGGGGCCAAACACGGGTCTGCCGACGATCATCCGCGTCAAGAATGAGGATCTTGTGACGGTATCGAATCCCATTCATCCGGATGAGATGATCATTATTTACGCAACCGGACTGGGTCAGGTGAGTCCGGAAGTAGCCGCAGGGGCAGCCGCGCCGTCGGATCCGCTCGCGCAGGCCGTGGTGTCCCCGACAATCGCGCTGGGTGAAACGCAACTCACGACCACATTCGCGGGCCTGGTGCCCGGACAGGCCGGGGTGTATCAGATCAACGCGTACGTGCCTCGCAACCCGACCACGGGCGTCGAAGTCCCGCTCAAGATCACACAGGGCACATATTCCACAACGCTGCTGGTAAGGGTGGTTGACCCGTAACAGGAGGAAGAAGACAGATGAAATGGCTGACATGCGTACTCGCTTTCGCGCTCGCTCCGGCTTGCATGGGGCAGTGGGAGATGGGAGTGCTCGGCGGTTACGGCTTCCCTCGGGAAGTGGACGTGAATAGCCGTTCCGGCGTCTCCGGGAAGACAGGCTTCAAGCACGGGGCCGCGTTCGGCGTGATGGCCGGCGACGATATGCACAACTACGTCGGAGGCGAACTTCGCTACTTGTACCGCATGGGCGACATGAAATTGACGGCCCCGGGAGCGGATGTGCAGTTCAACGCACAATCCCACCTGATCCACTTTGACCTGCTGTTCTACGCGAGGCCCAAAAGGGAGAGGGTGAGGCCGTTCATCGCGGTCGGCGGCGGCGCCCGGGTTTTCCAGGGAACGGGAGTCGAGTCAAGTTATCAACCGGGCAGCTCACTGGTTGTCCTGACCCACACGCGGGAAACGACCCCGCTCGCCAGCGTAGGAGCGGGCGTCAAGGTGAAAGCCACGGACCGGATTTCCTTCCGCGTGGAGATGAGAGACTACATCAGCCCACTCCCGACCAAGCTGATTGCGCCGATGGGCGGATCGACGGTAGGTTCCTGGATGCACGACATCGTGCCGATGGTGGGCCTGGGAGTGACGTTCTAGCGCAGGCGCTGGCGGGCTTGGTTGCCAAGCGGACACTCCCTGAAGCCTATCCGGTGTTGCGGGTGCTTTCCAACCGGCGTGTCACTGTCGGGAAGAGGTTCATGTCGGTGTGGGGCAGGAAGAGGGCCTTCACGTAACTATCCATGTAACGCGGATCGGAACTCAGGTCCACGTAGGTCATCTTCGCGGCGATGTTGCCGAGCTTAGCGCGGCGCTCGCGGCTGAGCAGCGCGATATACGCGCCGGTGAGCGCGGAATTACCGATGTAGCGGAAACGCGCCGGCGCCAGGTCGGGCAGCATTCCAATCAGCACCGCATCAGAGACATTGATGTACCGGCCGAAGCCTCCGGCGATGTAAACGCGCGAGATGGCATTCCACTCAAGACCCACGTTCTCCAGAATCAAGGAGCAGGCCGCATAGATGGCGCCCTTGGTTCGCACCAGGTTCTCGATATCGGCCTCGGTGATCACGAGGTCTTCTCCGCTGAGAGTGTTCTCGCCACGTTCGATCACGAACACCCGGCCCTGTTCCGTCTCGACCAGACGCGGCGATCCGGATTCCAGGTTGAAGCGCCCCGCCTGATCCACCAGGCCCCGCAGGAACAATTCGCCCAGAAGCGATATCAGGCCCGATCCGCAAATGCCGGCGGGTTTCGAGCCGCCCACTACCTTGTAACGTATACCGGCGAGATCGCGGCCAATCTCCACCTGCTCGATGGCGCCGCGCGAGGCGCGCATCCCGCACTTGATGCCCGAACCTTCGAACGCCGGTCCCGCGGAACATGCGCAGGCGACCATCCAGTCCGCGTTGCCGATGACAATCTCGCCATTGGTGCCGATGTCCATGAACAGGAAGACATCGTCGTGATTCGTCAGGAAATCCGTGGTCAGCAGGCCGGAGGTGATATCGCCGCCCACATAGCTGCCGACACCCGGCGCGAAGCTCACCGCCGCGCGCGGATGGATGGACAGCCCCACGCTTTCCGCGTCGAGCGAGGGCACGGGATTGACGGTGGGCACATACGGCGCTTCGCGGATGTAGCGCGGCTCCAGCCCGAGCAGCAGGTGGATCATCGTCGTGTTGCCCGCGATGAAGGCCGCGCGGATAGCGTCACCAGCGATGCCGTGGCCGCCGGTCAGTTCCCCCACTAAGCCGTTGATCGTCTCCAGCACCAACGCGCGTAGTTCCTGCTGCCGCTCCGCCGTGCGCGCGTAATCGATCCGGCTGATGATGTCCGCGCCGCGCCGGATCTGCAGGTTGTAGCTGGTGGTGGTATCGATGACAGCGCCACCGTCCAGATCTACAAGCTGCACGGCGACGGTCGTAGTGCCGATGTCGATCGCCAGTCCGAAAGCCCGGGGCGCAGCGTGCCCGGCGAATACTTCCGCTACCCGCGTCCCGGCGTCCGACTCCTGGAGAGCCACGGCGATTCTGCCGTCCTGTTCCCGCAGCACGGAGGCGAGCCGCCCGAGTAATGCAAGGTCCGCCGAAAACGGGGCGGGCGCGCCGGCTCGCGTAAGTTCGCGCTCCAGGCGCAGCCAGTCGCTATAGTGTTCTTCGATCGAAGCCGGCGGCACCGTCAAGGGCATGTAGGAGAACAGGGGCGACAAGGATGCGCGGTCCGGCAGCGTGTCCTCGCTCAACAGGAAGTGGCTGTCGCCCACCACCTGCATCGCCAGGCTCTGCGCCTCGGGCAGGCGCACGGTGATGTCCTCGCGCACCTTGGTCTGGCAGGCCATCACCGTAACGGGTTCGCGCCCGGCGGCGGAGACTTCGACCAGGCACAAGCCGCAACTTCCCTGCCCGCCGCAAGGCAATTCCAGGCGCGTCAGTCCGGCGCGGACGGCGGCTTCATGGATCAGGGTACCCGCAGGCACTTCGGCCGTAACGCCGTCGGGGAGGAAGTGCACCGAGGGCATGACTTATTGCGCCGCCTGCAGTTTGAGGAACGGGCCTAGGTCGGCGGCTTCCTGCGGGCCCACCACGACCTCCCAACCGGGCAGGGCTTCCTCGAGTTCGCCGCTGATCTGCGCCACGTAACCCGGGATGATGATGCGCCGCGTGGCAACCTGCGACTCGATACCGCTCGCCTTGATGAACGTCCCGACTTTGGCGCCGCTGAACTTACCCGCGGCCCAGGCCGTCAGCACGCTCATGCCCTCGCTTTCGATGATGGCCAGGTGCGCCGGAACTCCCGAATTTTCGATCTCGCCAGAGACCAGGAAGTAAGTGAGCGAGAAATTCGTGGTCACCAGCACGGGGGACTTGGATCCCGGCTCCCCGATCGGATAGACTTTCGGCTCCACCTGGATGGGTTTCTGCGGATCGGTGTAAATGTTTTGGCGCAGCATCATCAATGGCAGCAGCGCCTGATACTGCAACGTATCCACCACGAGGATGGAAGCGTACTTCAGGATGAAGGTCGAAGCATCCGCCACCAGCGATGCCATGTCCTCGCCGACAGCAAAATTCAGGATCGGATAGCCCAGCGGCTCGAAGTTCGACCTGAGCGCCATCTTGCGCAGGATGGTGTTGTTCTGCAAAACAGCGGCGGGATTCTCGCCCGGCACTTCGAGCACGATGTCCTCGATGCCCATCGCGGCGAGCTTCGTGGTGAGCGAAGCCAGTTCCTCGACCGTCGCGGCGCTTGCCACCATCGGCGCCTTGTACTGCTTTGCCAGGGCGCCGAATATCTCCACGTTGTCCATGGTTGCGGCGTGGATGAGCGGCCGTTGGCCTGCGAGCGCCTTCAGCGCCGCTTCCATCGCCTCGGCGCCGTCGCTTTGCAGGATGATGCCGCGCCCGGTGCCGCCGGCTACCGCTCTCACCGCGGCAACAAACGGGTCAACCGCGCCAGTGGTGTTTTCGACCAGAGCCAGGTCGATGCGCAACTTCTCTCCGACACGCTCCAGGCAGTACTCGCGCACCTCGGCTGTGCGGTGGCGCAGTTCGTCGAGCGGCTGCATATCGGAGAATGACACCGCGATGGCCGTTTGATGCACGAAGGTCTTCTCGTGACGGAACATGACGGTCTCGTTGCCGACCGCCACTTCCGCATCGGCCGGTCCGATCTTCACCAGCCGTATGGGCGGCTTGCTTGCCGCGCCGATGGTCTTCTTCGCCTCTTCGGATGCGTAAGGGCAAGCGGAGAGATCCGCGTTCTTGGCGGCCAGCTTCATGGCGAAAGCCATGCAGGTGGGCACACCGCACTCGCCGCAATTGGTCTTCGGCAGCAGCTTGAAAATATTGAGTCCCGTGAGCGCCATGATTTCGCCTCCCTATTCCTTCACCTTCATCATTTCGGCGATCTTGCGCTTCACCGTCGTGGCGGCGAGCGGCGAGTACACCACCACCAGGTCTGCGCCGGCGTTGATGAAGCTCATGGCCGTGGCGATCTCGAGCAGCGCACCGCGGTCGCGTTCCGGCCCCCAGAGCGGGAAGGCTTTCTGTGGAGCCCGGCTCTCCTTGGTCCGGGCGACTTCGAACCCCGGATTTACCATGAGCGGCATGGCCAGCATCGGATCGCCGGTGAAAGCCGACGTGCGAATGCGTTCCATGACCGAATAGGTGTATTCGAGGCCGTATCCGATTGCGCCGGTCATCGGATCAATGATGATCTTCTCCGGGGCGACACCCATATTGGTGAGCAGGATGTTCAACTGCTTGGCCATGTTCACATCAATGGGCGTTTGTGCCACCACGGCGTGGTTGTACCCCATGGCGGCGGCTGCGATGGTCTTGTAGTTGTCCGTCTCCACCCAGTTGAGCAGCAGGTTTTCGCCGGCGAAAGTCGCCGCGATGTGCTTCATGACGGCGTTGTTCTTCTCGTAATGGCTGGGGCCGGTGACGATGACGGGTACGCCCACGGCCTTGAGCACCACCTCCACGACCTCGGCGGCCTGCTCCGGCGAGCGATCGCCCTGGTCCGGATGCGTGGCGGCCAGGCGGACGCTGATGGCTTGTGCTCCCAGCCTCTCGACACAATGTTTAGCCATCGCCGCCGGGTCCTTCAGCAGCGCTCCGTAAGCATCCCGCAGGCTCTGCGGGTAATTCTTCGGGGCTTCGTCGAAAACCTCCATGGCGATGGCGGGTGCGCGGCCCACGTCCCCTTCAAAGTGGCGGAACGGCAATGCGGCGGCGCCGCCGATTTCCAGCTTCGACGTGCGCGTGCCTTCGCCACCCAAGGTCACCGTACGGACGGTGACGTTGACCTTCTCCGGCGGCACCGTGAATGACTGGGGCACGATGATGGTCGCCGGAACCGAAGGCCTCTCGGCTGCCTGCGGCTCCTCCACGACGGGAGGGGGTGCAAGCGGGGCCGCAGCCATCGGCGGTGCGGACGGGGGTTCCAAGATAGCCTGTGGCGGAGGCACCGGCGACGCAGACCTGCCCATGCTATACATCAGCAGCATGTTGGCACCGGCGGTAAGGAGGTTAACCGCCGTGGATACCTGCAGGGCAGCCATCGGATCTGAATCGGGTGCGTTGATGGCGCGCATCTTCTCAAGGACGCCGATGACGTAGTCTATGCCGCCGGCAACCGGGGTCGATGCCGGGGTGGGCTCCGCCACTTTCTGCGCCGGTGCGAGTGCAGAATCTCTGTTGGGTTCGGGAATGGGTTTGACTGGTTCAGGCTCCGGCGCTATTGCGGGCGCTGCAGGCTCCGCAACTGGCTCCGCGGCGCCTACTGGTTGGGGGGCGCGTGGCGCCGCAGGTTCCTCCGCTCCCGTAGCGGTGATGTCGGACATCGCGAGGGCCGGGTGTCCGACCTTATCGAGATGCGCGCGCACGGAGACAAGATCGGTGCCTGCTGTCTCGTCGGCGATCATATCCAGGAAGCCGTCCACGCCGATACGCTCACCGATGGTGACAAGTTCCTCACGCAAGGATTCTTTCAACTCGCGCGGCATCCAGACAATACGCTTGTGGCCGCCGTCGGCCGCAATGAACTTGCGGCTGGTCACGTAAGCCTTGCCGACGCCGATCATACCGGGTGTCTGCTGGCCTCCGCCAGCCAGATTCGCGAGCGTCGAAAAGCGCATACCCGCGGGCGTCTCGCCAGTGTATTCGCGGTTGACGATCATGACGCCATTCAACTCGGGCAGCACGCTGACGATGGCTTCGAAGCATCCGCAACTGGTCATGGGATGCTCCATTAACGAGTACGCGTTAAAGGACCGGATGGTCTGCTTTGAATTGGCGTAAACGTAATCGTTGATGGCGGCCCACTGCCCGCGCACCGGATCGATGCACTCGCCTTTCCGCAACGGCTGGTTCGGCCCGGTGGGATCGATTTCGTACGCCGCCTTGCCGTCCAGCCAGTTATAGGCCCCGCACAGCCCCAGCCGTTCCGGGGTGATGACGCAGACGTGGTTGGGCGCGAAACTCTGGCACAGCAGGCAGGAATAGAACGTGTCGACGCTTTCGTCGGTAAGCGATTCCAGCCTCTGATTGCGCGCGCGGTAAACGTGACGCGCGTGGCCGATGCGGGACTCCACCTCGTGCAGGTCCGTGTAGATGGTCACCTGCACCTTGTCGACAATGGCCGGATATTCGTTTTTGAACTTGGTGTGAAGGATATCGCCCAGGTGGCGTATGGTGAAGCCCTTGGCCTTGGCGGCCTTGCTGATGCGCACCCAGTTGATGTCGCGCTGGCCCATGTGCCAGATGCCTTCGGCGCCATTGATCAGGTGGTGTATCTGGCGTTCCAGGATGGGTTCGAAATCGGCCTGCATCTTGCGGCCCGCCACGTCCGCCCAAATAGCCAGCGGCAGCGCGGAGCCTTCCTGGACGTCGTCCACATCGGGCCCCACTACCGTGATATTGCCGTCCTCGACCTC
>JAJFUV010000050.1 GCA_021372245.1 Terriglobales bacterium | reverse complement strand
AGGATCTGGCGGCACTGGCGCGCGAAGCCGGCGGCGACCGGATTGCGGTGGAGGCGATCGCGCGGGGCTACCAGGACCCGCATTTCGTGGAGCCGAAACCGAGTTTCATCCTTAAGCTGCAGAGAGCCGACCTGCTGGTGGTGGTTGGCCTGCAACTGGAGATCGGCTGGCTGCCTCCGTTGATCAATCAGAGCCGAAATGCGAAGGTGCAGGTCGGCGGTTCCGGGTATCTGGATGTCTCGTCAGTCTGCTCGATCCTGGAGATCCCAACCGGACAGGTAACCCGCGCCATGGGCGACGTCCATCCGTTGGGTAACCCGCACTACTGGCTCGATCCGGAAAACGGACGGCGCATCGCCAGGGCAATCGAGCAGAAGCTGAGCCAGCTCGATCCGGAGGACGCTGGCTACTATGCGGCGCGGCGCACGGATTTCGAGAACCGCCTGACGGCTGCCGAGAAGCGTTGGGATACCCGCATGGCCCCGTATCGCGGCCGCAAGGTGATCACGTACCACCGGTCGTGGCCAAACTTCGTGGCCCGGTTCGGCTTGAACGTCGTGGACTACGTCGAGCCGAAGCCTGGGATTCCACCAACGCCCAGCCACACCCTCGAAGTGATCAACACGATGAAGCGGGAGAACATCAAGCTGATCCTCGTGGAACCGTATTTCGATCTCCGTACTCCTAATTCAATCGCCGAGAAAACCGGTGGCCAGGTTGTCGTGCTGATGCCGTCCGTTGGCGGAGTGAAACAGATACAGGATTATTTCCAACTGTTCGATTACGACATCGACCTTCTGGCAAATGCATTCGCGAAAGCGAAATAGGAGAAAACATGGACGCCCTTACATTCCTGGCTGCACCATTCGTAGCGAGCCTGATCCTGACCGGTATCCACGCTTACCTCGGCGTACACGTAGTGGAACGTGGTGTCATCTTTGTGGACCTTTCTCTGGCGCAGATCGCCGCGCTGGGTACTACCATCGCGGTGCTATGTGGAATCGAGCCGCATGGCGACGCCGCCTACGTCGTCAGTCTGGCGTTCACATTCGTGGGAGCGGCGGTTTTCTCGACCATTCGAGGCCACAAGGCTCGAATTCCGCAGGAAGCCGTGATCGGCATCACGTACGCCGTGGCTTCGGCCGCGGCAATCCTGGCCATGAGCAAGTCCATGGAACAGACCGAGCACCTGAAGGAGATGCTGGTGGGGAACATTCTAACCGTGTCGTGGCTGGAGGTTGCCAAGACGGCCTTGCTGTACGGTGGAATTGGCTTGTTCCACTATCTCCTTCGGCGCAAGTTCCTGCTGCTCACGCTGGACCCGTCGGCGGCGGAGGCGCAAGGCTTATCCATACGCTTCTGGGATTTTCTGTTTTACGCCTCATTCGGGTTCGTCGTCACCTCTTCTGTGGCAATCGCAGGCGTACTGCTGGTGTTCTGCTACCTGATTGTCCCCTCGGTGGGCGCTATGCTCTTCGCTCAGAAGATAGGGCTGCGCCTGGCCATCGGTTGGACCATGGGGACGCTGGTTTCGGCGCTCGGCGTTTACCTTTCGCTGAAGCTGGATCTGCCTACCGGCGCCACGATTGTCTGCACGTTTGGCATCGTGTTGATATTGATGGCGCTCGTTCGCGCAGTGCTCTCGCGGCGTGGCTCATTTGTAGTCATCTGAGTTCTCCTCCGGCGCCGAATACGAATTCGACCGCGCCCACAAAGGGGGCCATCGCGCCGGGCGCCGGTCGACGAAACTTACATCGGCAGTTGTCTATATGCGATCGCCGCTCAATGGAATTGTCATCAATACAGATGGGCTGAAGTCCGGCCTACCTGTACTGACCGCGCAGATGGTTCCAGCGGATGCGGAACAGATCGGAAAACATGCGCAGGCTGTCGGCGAACATGCTCACCTTGGTGCCTTCCGCGTGGCTCCAACGGACGGGCACTTCGATGGCGCGGAACCCGAGCTTGCGGGCCAGGAACAGCGCTTCGACGTCGAAGCTGAACCCATCCAGCCTCTGACGGCGAAAGATCTCGCGCGCCGCCCGGGCCTCGAATAGCTTGAAGCCGCACTGTGTATCCCAGAAGTTCAGGCCCGTAACCACGCGCATACAGAGGTTGAAGATGCGACCGGCGTATTCCCGGAAGAAGGACTGATGGATCTTGATGAGCGAGCGGTCAAGCGCCCGAGATCCGATGGCGACCTGGGCGTGGCGCTCGCGGGCGGCGGTGATCAGCTTGTCTAGCTCCGTGATGGGCGCCGAAAGGTCGGCGTCGGTGAACAGAACCCATTCGCTCCGCGCCTCCAGCATCCCGCGGCGCACGGAATAACCCTTGCCGTGGTTGCCCGGGTTCTGCAACAAGCGGACCTGTGGGTGGCGGACGGCATAATCTTGAATCACGCGGGATGTGGCGTCCCTCGATCCGTCGTCCACCACAAGCACTTCGGAGGCCGTGAAGTCGGCTCCATGCAGGTAGTCCAGAATCGCGTCGAGGGTCGCCGGCAAGCGACGTTCTTCATTGAAGGCGGGAATGACGATGGAGATGGAATCCAACGCTCAATTATAATAGTTAATCCACCCCAGGAGCTTCTATTGTCTCTCGAACAGGAATTGTTGAAGCAGCGCCACGCTCGCCTGGCTGAAATCTCGAAGCTTGGATTCAAGCCTTACGGGCAACGCTGGGATTTTACGCACACCATACCGGAAGTGCTTCGCGACTACGGGCAGAAGACCGCTGAGGAACTCGAGCCCAAAGTGACCGTGCGGATTTGCGGCCGCATCCAGACGCTGCGTCCGATGGGCAAGGCGGGCTTCGCCCACCTGATCCAGGGCGGGGAACGCCTTCAGATTTACGTACGCAAGGACTCGATTTCGCCTAACGAGTTCGACCTTTTCAAGCTGATGGAGATCGGCGACCTGATCGGCGCCGAGGGATATCTGTTCCGCACGCGTACGGGTGAGTTGAGCGTACACGTCGAAAAGCTGACGTTCCTCTCGAAGACGCTACTTTCGATGCCCGAAAAGTGGCATGGGTTGGAGGACGTCGAGATACGCTATCGCCAGCGCTACCTGGACCTGATCGCCAACAACGAGTCACGCCAGGTCTTCGTCACGCGGGCCAAGATCATCAGCTCGCTGCGGCGCCAGTTGGAGGGGCGCGGCTTCATCGAGGTCGAGACTCCCATGATGCAGCCGCTTTACGGCGGCGCCACGGCCCGGCCCTTCATCACGCACCACAACACGCTCGACATCGACCTCTACCTGCGCATCGCGCCGGAATTGTACTTGAAGCGGTTGGTGGTGGGCGGCCTGGACCGCGTCTACGAAATCAACCGCAACTTCCGCAACGAAGGCATCTCCACGCATCACAATCCCGAGTTCACCATGCTGGAGTTCTATCAGGCTTACACGGACTACCGCGGCCTGATGGACTTCACCGTGGAGTTGCTGCAGCAGACCGCCCTGGAGGCCACGGGTTCTTTGCAGGTCTCCTTTGAGGGACAGACGCTGGATTTCTCGAAATTCCGCCGCATGTCCATGCGCGAAGCCGTCATCGAGTTCTGGCCCGATGCGGCTACCGCTCCAACCATGGAGAAGGTGAAGAATCCCGACTGGCTTCTGCACCACTCGGACAAGACCACAGCCGGCGAAGCCCTGGTGGATCTGTTCGAACGTTACGTTGAGCCGAACTTGATTCAGCCAGCCATCGTGTACGACTATCCGGTGGAGGTTTCTCCCCTGTCCAAGAACAAGCCGGACGAGCCGGAGATGGTGGAACGCTTCGAAATTTACCTGGCCGGCATGGAGATCGGCAACGCCTATACCGAGCTGAATGATCCGCAGGAGCAGCGGCGGCGCTTCGAGATGCAACTCGCCATGCGCGAGCGCGGCGACGAGGAAGCGCACCAGATGGACGGAGATTACGTGCGCGCGCTGTGCTACGGCATGCCCCCCACGGGCGGTGAAGGTATCGGCATCGACCGCCTCACCATGGTGCTCACCAACTCGCGGTCCATCCGCGATGTGATCCTGTTCCCGCTGCTCAAGCCCGAAGGGCCCATCAGCCTGGTAGAGGATCTGCGCGCACTGGAAGGCTGACGACGTGCTCCCGAGCCGGTTCGAGTTCTTTGTCGCGTTTCGCTACCTGAAGGCCAAGCGCAAGCAGGCGATGATCTCGCTTATCACGGGGATCTCCGTGCTGGGCGTGGCGGCCGGAGTGATGGCCATGGTCATTGCACTGGCCATTAATGCGGGCTTCCGCAACACTCTGCAGCGTAACCTGCTGGGCGCGACCGCGCACGTGACGATCCTCGAGAAATCGCCCTCAGGTGGCATCGAGAAGTGGCGCGACCTGATCGGCAGAATGAAGACACTGCCGCACGTTGTCTCGGCGACGCCGTCTCTCTACGGGCAGGTGTTTCTTTCCGGCCCTGTGCTTTCGGAAGGCGCCGTTCTGAAGGGCATTGACTTGAAGTCCGACGCCGCCCGCTCCGATCTGCTGTTGCACCTGAAGCAGGGTTCGGTAAGCGCCATGCGTGACTCGTCCGGCCGCCCAGGTTTAATCCTGGGCGCGCGGCTGGCTGAGCGCACCGGCATGCAGTTGGGGAACCTGGTTACCGTCATCAGCCCGCAAGGGGAGATGACGCCCTACGGTCCGCGACCGGCCTACTATTCGTTCCGCGTGGCGGGCATCTTCGAATCCGGGTTTTTCGATCTCGACTCAACGTTTGCCTTCACCTCGCTTACCGAGGCGCAGCGGGTGTTCTCGCTCGACGATGTGGTGAACGCAGTCGAACTGAAGGTGGACGATATCTACATCGCACCCCAGGTGGCGCGCGAGGCTGAGCGTGTCGCCGGACCTCAACTCGCAGCGACGCATTGGATGGAGCAGAACCGCCAATTGCTGAACGCGCTGCGCATGGAGAAGGCCGTCACTGTCGTTACGATCGGCCTGATTCAACTGGTGGCAGCGCTGAATATTTTGATCACGCTCGTCATGATGGGCATGGAAAAGTACCGCGACATCGCCATCATGATGTCGATGGGCGCGCGGCGCGAGCAGATCCAGCGCATTTTCATGCTGCACGGCGTGCTGATAGGAGCCGTTGGCACCGTGATCGGTTTGGTGGCGGGCTACACACTGAGTTTCCTAGCGGATCACTACCGCTGGATCAGCCTGGATGCCGAAATCTACTCGCTCAGTTATGTGCCTTTCGAACCGCGCCTGCTTGACGGCCTCTGGATCGCCGCCGTGGCCCTGGCTGTGGGCCTGCTGGCTACGCTGTATCCCGCCCGCAGCGCTACGCGGATCTCCCCGGTCGAAGCGTTGAGGTACGAGTAGGATGTGCGGGATCACGGGCTTCACCCATTTGGGCCGGGGCGTGGATGAGGAACTGATCCGCCGCGCCACCATGACCCTGGTGCATCGCGGGCCGGACGAGCAAAACGTGTACAACGATTCGGACGTCTCGCTCGGTTCAGTGCGGCTCAAAATCATTGATCTATCGAGCGGGCAGCAGCCCATGACCAGCGTCGATGGCTCCACCGTCATCGTTTACAACGGCGAGGTCTACAACTTTCGTGAGTTGCGGGTAGAGCTCGAGGGTCTTGGCTACCGTTTCAGGACGCAGTCGGACACCGAGGTTATCCTGAATGCGTTCCTGCAGTGGGATACGGACAGCTTCAAACGGCTGCGGGGGATGTTCGCCATCGCCTTCTGGCAACCCACACGCAAACGCCTGGTGCTGGCGCGCGACCGCTTGGGTATCAAGCCGCTTTATCTGCATCGGCACGGGCAGGATCTCTACTTCGCTTCTGAACTGAAGGCTTTGTTCGAGCACACCGAGATTGATCGCCGCCTCAGTCTTGATGGGCTGAACTACTATCTTTCACTGAACTACATTCCAAGCCCGTACACGCTCATCGACGGTATCGAGAAGCTCGCGCCAGGCGAATGGATCGAGTGGCGAGAGGGCCGGATCCGCCGCGAGGCATATTGGAAGCTCGAGTTTCGACCAGACCCAAAGTGGACGCTCGACTCCGCCAAGGAAGCGCTCGACAAGTTGCTGCTCGATTCCGTGCGCGAGCACATGATCTCGGATGTACCTCTGGGCGTGTGGGCCAGCGGCGGCGTGGATTCGTCTACAATCCTGCACTACGCCGCGCAGGCTACTTCCGCGCAACTCAAGACATTTTCGGTTTCCTTCGAAGGGCGCAGCTTCGACGAGAGCCCGTATTTCCGGCTGGTCGCTGAGAAGTACGCGACGGATCACCACGAGTTCGATTTGAACCCGACGGTGGAAATCGTGCCGGCCATCGAGCAGTTGGCCTATTACTCGGATGAGCCCAGCGCCGACGCGGGTGCGCTGCCGGTGTGGTTCCTCTCGCGAATGAGCCGCCAGTTCGTCACCGTAGCTCTGAGTGGGGAAGGCGCCGACGAGTTGTTCGGCGGCTACTACACCTACCTGGCCGACAAACTGGTACGCCCTCTGCGCTGGACGCCCGCGCCTCTGCGCCGCACTGTGCTGGCCGCACTCGGATTGTGGCCGGTGTCCGACGACAAGATCAGTTTCGAATACAAGCTGAAACGCTTCCTCTCCGGATCGCTGGCCGAAGCCGACGAGGCGCACCTTTATTGGAACGGCACGTTTGCCACGGGGCAAAAGCGAAGGCTTTGCGACCACTCCGACTGGCCATCGGTAGTGCGGATATACGATTCACTGCCGCCCGCGCGCTCGACGGGCGTTCTGAACCGCTACATGTGGATCGATCAGTTGGCGTATCTGCCCGACGACATCCTGTACAAGTGCGATCGCATGAGCATGGCGCACTCGCTCGAAGTGCGTCCGCCGTTTCTCGATCACCGCATCGTTGAGTTCGCAGCCACGCTGCCAGAGAACTTCAAAGTTCATGGCTCGCGGTTGAAATACCTGCTCAAGGAACTGATGCGCGATAAGCTGCCACGGCCGATCCTGGTGCGGCGCAAGGAAGGGTTCGACATCCCGGCGCACGACTGGTTCCGCGGCGTGTTGCGGCCGCTGCTCATGGACACGCTGAACCGCGAAACGGTGGAAGCCACAGGCTTTTTCCGTTGGAGCGCGGTTGAGGAGGTCTTGCGGCGGCACATGGAACGGCGCGCCAATCTCGGTTATCACCTTTGGGGTCTGTTAACCCTTTTCTTGTGGATGAAGCGATGGAAAGTGCAAGCTCCCGCGACACAAAACTAGATCTGATCGTCGTTCTGGTGGCCGCGGCCATCTTCCTGGGCTGCATCGTGAGCCCGCCCGGACTGATGGACGACGTGGATGCCGTGCAGGCGCAGATCGCCCGCAACATGCTCGATTCGGGCGACTGGGTGACGGCGCGGCTCGACGGCGTGGCGTATCTCGAAAAATCGCCGCTAATCTACTGGATGATGGCCGTCTCGTACATGATCTTCGGGACGACAGATTGGGCCGCGCGCATTCCGCTCGCCCTCAGCGTGGTAGCGCTCGCCTGGCTCACCGCGCGTTTCGGTAGGTGGGCGTTCTCTGCAAAAGCGGGGTTCTGGGCCGGCATCGTACTGGCGACGTCGGTGGGCATGTTCCTGTTCACTCGCATACAGATCCCCGACGCCATACTGACGCTGACGATCGCGCTCGCGATGTGGGCCCTGTTACGAGCGCTCGATGAAGACGAGCCACGTCCGCGGTTGTGGGCCGCCGTCATGGCCGCAAGCATCGGCGTGGGCCTGCTGCTCAAGGGCCTGATCGCCGCCGTATTCCCGTGCGGCGCTGCGTTCTTCTATCTACTGATTTCCCGCCAGCTCTTCGTGAAGCGCACCTGGCAGCGGCTGCGCCCGTTCTCCGGGGCGGTTATTGTGCTCCTGATCGCGGCTCCATGGCACGTGCTGGCCACGCTGCGCAACCCGCCCTATCTCGACTTCACCATGCACAGCGAGCCGGGCAGTTATCGCGGCTTCTTCTGGTTCTACTTCTTCAATGAGCACATTCTGCGATTTCTGAACATGCGCTGGCCGCGCGACTACAACACGGTGCCGCGCCTATACTTCTGGCTGTTCCACTTGCTGTGGCTTTTCCCGTGGAGCGTGTTCCTTCCCGCGGCATTCAATTCCGCCGCAAAGCCCGTCACGCGCGCCGGACGGACTCGCCTGCTGGCATTATGCTGGACGGGATTCCTGCTGGCCTTCTTCACGTTCTCGACCACGCAGGAGTACTACTCCATGCCTTGTTATCCGGCGCTGGCGCTGCTGATGGGTGCCGCGCTTGCCGATGGCGGATCCTGGGTGCGGCGCGGGGCGCGGGTGTTGTCGGGCGTGACCGCGCTGGCCGCGGTGGCCTGCTTCGTGTTGCTGGCGATGGTGTGGGGCGTGCCCGCGCCAGGCGATATTTCCCAGGCTCTCACGCAACACCCCGAGACTTACACGCTTTCGCTGGGGCACATGGGCGACCTGACTATCCAATCGTTCGCCTATCTGCGCTTGCCGCTGGCGCTGGCGGGCGCGGCCTTCCTGATTGGCGCTGTGGGTACGTGGCGCTTCCGGGACGCGCGCGGCTGGGCGGCGGTGACGGTGATGATGGTGCTGTTCTTCCACGCCGCGCGGCTGGCGCTGGTGGTGTTCGATCCTTACATGGGCTCGCGTCCACTCGCGGAAGCGCTCATGAAGGCCCCGCCCGGCGAGTTGATCGCTGACAATCAGTACTACACTTTCAGTTCGGTGTTCTTTTACACCAACCGGCGCGCACTGTTGCTGAACGGCCGCGTGAACAATCTGGAATACGGCTCCTACGCACCGGGCGCTCCGCAGGTGTTCATCACGGACGTCGATCTACCGGCACGCTGGCGGGGACCGGAACGGTACTACTTGCTAGCGGAGGGGCCGGCCAAGGACCGGCTGGCCAAGCTGCTGGGCGCTGATGCCATTCATCGCGTGGCGTCGAGCGGAGGCAAGTACTTGTTGACAAATCATGCGGGTACTGATTGACGGCACCAGTCTGTTGCTCCGCAGCGCGGGCGTAAAGAACTACGTCTATTACTGGATCCGCGCCCTCTGGAAAGCCGCGGGAAGGGAAGCCGTCGGCGTTTACCCCTTCCTGGACTCCATCGGCGGTTTGTCCCACGAGAGATCGCCGTTGGGCCTTGCCGGCACGTGGGCGCGCATCGGCTGGGTGTTGTTTTCGAACATCCGGGGTAATCCGGTCCTCGATTTCACGATCCGCGGCGTGGACCTGTTTCACGCTTCGTTGCACGCGGCGAATCCGCCGCGGTCCATTCCGCTTACCGGGACGCTGCACGATTTCACTTGCTCGCTGATGCCCGAGACGCACACCGCCGGCAACGTGGCTGCGACGCTGCGTTACTCCGAACTGTTGAAGAAGCGCGGGCGCCGTGTGATCGCCGCCTCAGCGCAAACAAAGTCGGACGCCGTGCGCCTGATGGGTTTCGATCCGGACCGCATCGATGTGATCTACCACGGCGTGGACGACGCCTATCGCAACGTGACATCCGATGACGTCTCGCGAGTGCGAGCCGTCTACGGTCTCACGAAGCCGTACATCCTCTTCGTGGGTACCATCGAGCCGCGCAAGAACGTCGGCTTGCTGCTCGACGCCTATGCACAACTTCGCCGCTCGACACGCGACGAGTTCGACATGGTCGTAGTGGGGCCCAAGGGCTGGTCGAGCGAAGCGGTGATCGCCCGCCTGAACAGCGGTCTTCAGGGGGTACGGCATCTCGGCTACGTGCCGGAGCAGGACTTGCCGGCGTTGACGGCGGGTTCGGCGGTATTCATTTACCCCTCTTTGTACGAAGGATTTGGATTCCCCGTGGCGCAGGCCATGGCGGCAGGCGTGCCGGTGATCACATCCAACGTCAGCTCACTGCCTGAGATCGCCGGCGATGCCGCTGTGCTCATCGATCCGCGCAGCATCACCGAAATGACCGCCGCACTGGAACGCGTGTTATTGGCGCCTTCTTTAGCGAAAGACCTGGGCGCGCGAGGCCGCACACGAGCGGCGCACTTCACCTGGGACCGCTGTGCGAAGGAATCCCTGGTGTTTTTTGAGCGCGCGGCAAACTAATCGTCGCCGAGTTTGCTACAATAAAATCTCGCAAGGCCAGGTAGCTCAGCTGGTAGAGCGCAGCCCTGAAAAGGCTGGCGTCGGCGGTTCGATTCCGTCCCTGGCCACCACAACAACTCATCAAACCTGATCGCCAGTAAAGCGGTTACTTCACAGCCAGCGTGACTCCCGGCTGGCTAGGATTTTGTCCCGCCACCACCAACAGCGCGGCGTTGCCAGGCGCGACGGACTCGGGCACGCGAATGTTGATCTGCATCATGCCGGCGATTAGTCCAGGAGCCGGACCGGCGTAGAGCAACTCGGCTTCGTTTCCACCTACAAACACGCGGATAGACGCTGCCAACTTGGCGAGCGGTAATCCGGCGAGCGAGCCGTCGGCAAGCACTGGCGAAGTCACACCGAAGCCCGTGGCGTAAAGCGTCACGATTCCTCCGCGCGCCACCGGTTTGGTTTCCGCGTGTACGCTCAGGCTGCCGTCGCTCGCCACATTATGCGCCGCCGGTACACCGCTGCCAGCGGCGTTCGCGGTGAAGATGCCCGGGTTGGTATTGGACACGGTCAACTCCACCGGAGCCGTCCGCTTGCCTTCAGCCGCAAACGTCAACTGCGTCTTGACCTTGCCGGCGATCCCAAAAGGCGCCACTACAGCGGACTGACCGCTGGAAAGGTACACGATGGGTGCCGGGATGTCGTCGAAATAGAACGTTGCGCCTGAGAGCG
>JAJFUV010000042.1 GCA_021372245.1 Terriglobales bacterium | reverse complement strand
ATTCTGCGTAGTTGTTGATTCATCGTAACCGGGTCCACCGAAGGAGGAGCATCCATGCGGATGAGAGCCTTTCCGCTCGTAGTGGTTCTTGCGTCGCTGCTCGGCGGCGCGATCATGGCAGCACCTTACGACGACCAGAAGATCGAGCGCCAATTGTTGATGAAGCTGGCTGACGACGAATCTTCCACGGCCGCTTTCTGGGTAGTGTTTGCCGAGCGTCCGGACTTGACTCCGGCGCAGGCCATTAAGAACAAAGATGCGCGCTTTGACTTTGTCGCCCAGAAGTTGAAGGAGACAGCCGACCGGGCGCAGGCGGGCGTGCGCGGCTTCCTGCAAGGCAGGAAGGTGGCGTTTACGCCGTTCTGGATTGAGAACAAGATCTACGTGGCGGCCGGAACGCTTGATCTGGCGCGCGATCTTTCCAGGCGGCCGGAGGTTGTCGCCATACTCGCGGAGAAGGTCTACCAAGTTCCAACCCCGCAGGCCGGCGCGGGCATCGAAAGCGTGGAGTGGGGCGTATCGAGAATCAAGGCCGACACGGTCTGGGGTACCGGTACTACCGGCACCGGGATTGTGGTAGCTAACATCGACACGGGCGTGTTGTACAACCACCAGGCCCTCTACCGGCAATACCGGGGCTATAACGGTGGGACGTACACTCACACGGGCAATTGGTACGATCCTTACCGAAACACCTCGGCTCCCAATGACAGCAACGGGCACGGGACGCATACGATGGGCACAATGGTGGGCGATGACGGTGGTACTTACAAGATCGGCGTAGCGCCGGGGGCACGTTGGATCGCCTGTAAGGGATGCCGGTCGAATTACTGTTACGACCCAGATCTCACCGCCTGTGCACAGTGGATGGTTTCCACCGGCAAGCCCGACGTGGTGAACAATTCCTGGGGCGGTGGAGGAGGCGACTCCTGGTACCAGTCCTATGTCGACAGTTGGGTGGGTGCGGGCATCTTCCCGGCCTTTTCGAACGGGAACAGCGGCCCGGGTTGTTCGACGGCTGGCTCACCCGGGGACTATCCGAACTCCTTCGCCAGCGGAGCGACAGACATCAATGACGCTATCGCATCTTTCTCCTCGCGGGGGCCGTCCAGTTCCGGAAGCATTAAACCGGATGTAAGCGCGCCAGGGGTGAATATTCTCTCAAGTTACAGAACCAGCACCACTTCTTACGCGACCATGAACGGAACGTCGATGGCAAGTCCTCACACCGCAGGGACGGTGGCCCTGGTCTGGTCCGCCGGAGCGGGATATGAAGGTCAGGTTGGCTCCACGGCTGCGTTGCTCAGAAATACCGCCACCCGCATTTCCGACTCGACGTGCGGTGGCGAAGGAGTAGCGAACAATGTATACGGCAGCGGCCTCATCAATGCCGACCTGGCAGTGCAGACCGCCAAGCTGAATCCGCTAAACCGACCGCCCATAGTGACCATTACTTCACCAATCAACGGAAAACAGTACGCTTGTGGCACGACAGTGAGTTTTGAGGCCACCGCAACAGACCCGGAAGACGGGCCGCTGACGGTGACACGTTGGGTAGATAACAACGTCACCTTCTCGGGCGCGGACAAGACGTACAACTGCAGTTCAGAGTTAGGCACACATGTTATCGTGGCCAGTGCTACGGACAGCAAGGATTCAACTGGGAGCGCCACCGTGACCATCAGCGTTATTGACGCGTCCATTCCGACAGCGCCGAGCAACCTAAAGGCGAATTCCGCCAACCGTGTGGTGACACTGAAATGGCGCGACAACTCCACCAGCGAGACGTTATGGAAAGTTGAGCGCAAACAGACGGCCTGGAACTGGTCCACTACTTTTGTATCGGACACAACGGCGGCAACCGGCGGAACGATTCAATATAGTGACAGCATAGCCAGCACAGGCACTTACAGCTATCGCGTCAGCGCTTGCGCTGGCGCAACACTCTGTTCGGCACCTTCGAACGTTGTCAATGTGAGAGTCCGATAAGTACAGGCAGCATCCGGAGGTGAGCACAACTCACCTCCGGAACTTCCTTACCCCTAGCTTTCCTCCCGGCTTCCCTGTAGGATGTTAGGCGCGGCGCGGGGGCTCGCGCCTTCCGGCGCCGACTACCTGACAGTGAGGGAGCCATGTCCAAGATCAATGGGGGACGCGTCATCGGCGGTGGTCTACTCGCAGGTCTGGTGATCAACGTCGTGGAGTTTCTTGTAAACGGCTTGTGGCTGGCCGCCGATTGGGAGGCCGCCATGCAGGCTTTGGGCAAGAGCGGCCAGTACGGCGCTGCTCAAATGATTGTCTTCAATCTTTGGGGTTTCGGCTTGGGGATCTTCGCGGTGTGGCTGTATGCTGCCATCCGGACAAGATATGGCCCCGGTTCGAGGACGGCCTATACCGCCGCGGTGGCGACCTGGGTGCTCGGCTATCTGATGGCGAACATCCCGCCAGCCGTGCTCGGCATGTTTCCTGTGCGGTTGATGCTCATAGGGATCGCGGCGGGACTGATCGAGGTAATCCTGGCGACGCAACTGGGCGCCTGGTTCTACAAGGAAGAGGAAGCCCCTGTAGCCAAGGCCGCCGGAACCTAGGCCGCAGAGGCAGCCGGTGGCGGAACAGGCCGGGGGTGGTGTAGTATAAATACTTGCGGCTCATGGCGCGCGCGTGTGTAGCTGTGCGTCCCCTGTAAGCAGCCTTCCGGTAGACCAACAAGTCAAAGAGGATCGTTATGTACGCTGTGATTGAAACGGGCGGGAAGCAGTATCGCGTAGCGCCCGGCGACACTATCGAAGTGGAAACGCTCAAAGGCGATGTCGGCGCCGCAGTCGAGTTCGACAAGGTTCTCGCGGTGGTGAAAGGCCCGGAAGAGGTGGTTGCGGGTCCGGCGCTCGCCAGCGCGAAGGTAAAGGCGACCATCACGGCGCACGGCCGGGGCGACAAGGTCCTGGTCTTCAAGTTTCGCCGCAAGAAGCAGTACAAGCGGACCATCGGACACCGGCAGAACTTCACGCAGGTGAAGGTGGACGAGATCGTCGCGTAGAGGGAGTGCGGCATGGCACATAAAAAAGGTTTAGGCAGTTCGCGGAACGGCCGCGATTCGAATGCGCAGCGGCTGGGTGTGAAGGTTTTCGGCGGCCAGACGATTCCCGGCGGCTCCATTCTGGTGCGGCAGCGCGGGACCAAGATCAAGCCGGGCGAGAACGTCGGGCTTGGCAAGGACGACACGTTGTTTGCCCGCGTTGGCGGCGTGGTCGAGTATCGCGACCGGGGCCGTCACGGCAAGTTCGTGAGCGTTAAGGTCGCGTCCTAGACGCCCGCGAAAGAACCAGAGTTCTCAAATGAGGCCGCCGCCTGAAATGTGGCGGCCTTTTCTATGTTTATTGACGAAGCAAAAGTTTATGTGAAGGCGGGCGACGGCGGCAACGGCTGCCTGGCGTTCCGGAGGGAGAAGTACGTCCCGCACGGCGGCCCGAGCGGCGGCGACGGCGGCCGCGGCGGCGACGTCGTATTCGTCGCCAGCATCCATCACAACACCCTGCTTCACTTCCGCTTCAATCCCGAGCACAAGGCCCAGCGAGGACGGCACGGCGAAGGCAGCAACAAGACCGGCCATGACGGCGCGTCCATCGAAGTCCCCGTGCCCGTGGGCACCATGGTTTTCAACGAGGCCGGCGGCGAGTTGATCCACGACTTCGCCACCCCCGGCGAACGCTTCACCGTGGCCCGCGGGGGCCGTGGCGGACGGGGCAACGCGCGGTTCGCCACCTCCACGCACCAGGCGCCCACCGAACACGAACCGGGCCATCCCGGTGAAGAGTTCCACCTGCGCCTGGAGCTTAAGCTGCTCGCCGACGTTGGCCTGGTGGGTTTCCCGAACGCCGGCAAGTCCACGCTGATCTCGCGCATCTCGGCGGCGCGGCCCAAGATCGCCGACTATCCATTCACAACGCTCGAACCGAATCTCGGTGTGGTCGACGCGGGCGATGGGCGCACCTTCGTGGTGGCGGACATCCCCGGTCTGATCGAAGGCGCCCACCAAGGCTCGGGTCTGGGAATTCAATTCCTGCGCCACGTCGAGCGTACGCGCCTGCTCGTCCACCTGGTGGATGTATCGGAGGGCACCGGCCGCGACCCGGTGAACGATTTCGAGGTCATCATGCGCGAACTGGCCAGCTTCAGCCCGGAGATGGCGGCCAAGCCCATGCTGCTGGTGGCGGCGAAGATGGACGTCGCGCAGGATGCCGCGCGCGTGGACGCTCTCAAGAAGCTTGCGGCCGCGCGAAACCTGGAATTCTTCAAGCTTTCAAGCGTCACCGGGCTGGGCGTCAAGGCGCTGAAGCACCGCATGGGCGAGATCTGCCTTGCGCCGCAGGAACCTCCCGCCGAATAAGCCGCTGCTCCTCGCTTCGCTGTAAACTTGTCCACTGAGGAGATTCCATGAAGACTGCTCTTTGCTGTCTCCTGTCCTGCACCGCTGCCCTGATGTCGCAATCCTTGCCTGTGCGCGGCCTGCATTTGAGGGCACCGCTTACCGGGGAAATACCCCTGACCGAGAAGTTCATCCGCGAGGTACTGCCCAAGGAAGGCGTGAACGTCCTGGTCATGGCCTTTGGCTACCGGTATCAGTACTCCAAACATCCCGAGGTCGTGGACAAGGATCCGCTCAGCCGCGACGACATCAAGCGCCTGGTGGCGGCCTGCCGCGAAGCGAACGTCAAGCTGATCCCGCAGATCAACATGCTGGGGCATCAGTCCTGGGGGAAGGAGACGTCTCCCCTGCTGCGCGCGCATCCGGAGTTCGACGAGACTCCTGGCGCCTACCCCGGCAACCAGGGCATCTACTGCCGCAGCTACTGTCCGCTTCATCCGCAGGTGCATCCTTTCGTTTTCGACCTCATCGACGAACTCGCGGAAGTCTGCGAATCGGACGCCTTCCACGTCGGCATGGACGAAGTTTTCTTGCTGGGTGAAGAGCAGTGCCCGCGCTGCCGCGGACGCAACAAGGCCGAGTTGTTTGCCGGCGAAGTGCGCACGCTGCGGGATCACCTCGCCGCCTCCAACCGCACCATGTGGATGTGGGGCGACCGGTTCCTGGACGCCGCCACCACCGGGTGCGGCAAGTGGGAGGCGGCCGAGAACGGGACCGCCCCCGCCCTGGCAGCCGTCCCGAAAGATATCGTCGTCTGCGACTGGCATTACGAAGCGGCCCACCCGACGGCGCCCTACTTCGCGCTGCAAGGCTTCCGCGTGGTTAGCTCGCCATGGCGCAAGGCAGGCGTGGCTCTGCGGCAAGTGGACACCATCCGTCTGGCGCGCATGAATTCGAGTCCGGCCGTAGCCTCGCGCATGCTCGGCGTGCTGCACACCACCTGGTGCGGTGTCGGTGCCTTCGTGCGCGCCTATTACGGCGAGAAGGAAGAGGACCAACGGGCGCTCGAATCGGCCATGGCCTTCAAGGCGTTGTCCGCGGAACTCCGCAAGCAGCCTTGAGGCCGCATCGCGCCCACCAGCACGCAAGCACGGCCGGCGGCAGATCAATGATCGCGATGAGGGCCGCAGTCTTGAGGAAGCCGTAAACGGGAATCAACCAGGCGCCTATCGAGAGCGCGCCTACGCAAGCGCCCATCAGGTCCCAGGCGTAAAGCGCGCCGGCATCGCCCGGGGCATCCGCCGGCGCAAAGTAGACACGGCTGGCCACCGGAAACTGCCACCCGCCGAGCACTCCCGAGAGCGCCGCGAGGGCCGGGAACAGGATCTGGCTTCCCAGAAACGCGCCCAAGGCGTTCCCGGCGCGAGAGAGCGCCGTCATGGCGGCCACCAGCGCCACTGCGGACACGACCGCGATCCAACCAATCCAGGCGAGAGAGAGCGTGGGCGCTTTCTCCGTCTTCAATGCCCGCCAACTGCCCAGCGCCATGCCCCCCATGAATGCGCCCACCACCACGGCGAGCTGCTTGTACACCACGCCGTAAACGGCCTGGTAGCCGAGGAGCACCAGCAGTTCCAGCCCCATCATGGTGAAACCCATGGACGCCACCGCGCAAGAAGCCACGCCCCGGTGAGCGCCCCGGCAGCGGGCCGCCGCCAGTACGATGAGGAACATAGCCGCCGCGACGGCGCCGGCCAATGTCGTGAACGGAACGCCCGCGAGCCGTTCCAACATCTCCGCGGCGCGGTCATGAAACTGCGCGCTCCACAGAATGGCGTTGTAGTAGTAAGCGAGCGGAGTGAAATCGCGGTTCACCGGCGTGGAACCTTGCGGCCGGATTGCCAGCCCCAGTTGCAGCACGCGGTCCTCGGCGAGCCGGAATGGGATGTCGAACTCGCTCACATACTGCGTCTCGAGCCGCCTCGCTTTCAGCCGCGCGATGAGCGTCCGCGGATCCGCCACCAGCGGCGCGCGGCGGTTGGCGGCGAAGAAGTGCATCGAAGCGCCGGGGTACGTCATCACCTGCAGGAAGGCCTGCCGCAACGTCTTGTTGATGGAGCGCAGGAAAGCCGCCCGCCGCGGGCTGATATAGTTTTCCCCGCCGGCGAGGCGGAACGAAAACACGCCAGTGGCCGTGAGATGCCGCGCCGCCTCGCGGAAGAATTCAAGCGTGTAAAAGCGGTTGAGCTGGGCCGTCTGCGGGTCGGGCAGATCGACGATGATGACGTCGAACTTCTGCGGCGTGTTCCTAAGCCACAACCTGGCGTCGGCCGCATGCATTACCACGCGTTCATGGTGAGGGAAATCAAAATACCGCGCGGCCAGGCGAAGCACCGCCGGATCGAGTTCCACGCAGTCTACGCGCTCCAGGCTGGGGTGCTTCAGCGCTTCCCGGATCGCGCCACCGGCCGCGCCGCCGATCAGGAGCAGCGATTTCGGCTCCGCGTGCTGGAGCAGCGCGAAATGCACCGCATCTTCGGCTGAAGCAGCATCCTCCGCGCTGGCGGCGGCCAAACCATTTTCATAAAGCGTGCGCGCGTCGCCTTGCGCGACCACGGCCAGGTTGGCATAAGGTGAGTTCTCGGTCGCCACCACCGGCCAGCCGCGCCACAATTGGCCGAGCGATGTGCGCACCAACGTGGGCGCCGCTGCGAACAGCCCCACTGCCAACACGGCTGCCAGACCCGCGCTCACCAGCCGGCGTTGAGGCACCAACAGCGCTGCGGCGGTCAGAAGGTTCAAGCCGGCTCCGATCACCGCGACCGTCATCGAATCGAAGCGGCCCACCAGCCAGAGCCCCGTCACGAATCCGCCCGCCAGCGCGCCTACGGCTTCGAGAAGATAGACCTTCCCGCCAGCCACGCTCACCGCAGTGCTGTGTTCGCCCGACCACGCGCGAATGCCGGTGGCGAACAGCGCGCCCGAGAGCGTGCAGAACAAGCTGAGCGTCGCGAGCGCGGCCACCAGCGAGAGCGTCGGGGAGAGCGATTCGCCGGGCACCACCCGTAATACGGCGCGCAGCGACCGAATGGCGAAAACGGTCACCGGCAGGGACAGCCCGCTGAGGATCTCAAACGCGATCAGCCGCCGCACCGCATCGGTGGCGGGAGCGCGTCCGGCCCACGCGCTGCCCAGCGCGGTCCAGGCGAGCCAGGCCGCCAGAGCCAGCCCAATGGTGATTTCGTTGCCCTGGAACACCACCAGGAATTCACGCAGGAACACGGTCTGGGCCAGCACGGCGGCGAATCCAATCAGAGCTAGGGCGGCACTCAGCACGTTGTTCGTCTTAAAATTAGCACGGAGGCCAGATGCAGCATAACGTGGACGGCACTCACGACCGGCGCGAGATCCTGCTCCGGCTGGCGCGCCTGGGCGGCGCGAGCGCGTGCGTGGCAGGCGGCGCCTGGTGGTTGCACCGCCGTAGCCACCGGCCTGAAGAACCCGTGGCTGTGAACGCCCGCCGCGACCACACCGTCGCACGCGACACGGTGTTGGCCGATATGTCCGTGGTGCGGGGCGAGGCGCCCGCGGCGCTCGTGCGTCGCGCGGTCGGCGAACTGGGAGGGATGAACCGATTCGTCTCGCGCGGCGATGTAGTGGTGCTCAAGCCCAACGTCGGATGGGACCGCACGCCGGAGCAGGCCGCTACCACGAATCCGGAGATCGTCGCCGAGGTGGCGCGCATGTGCTTGGAGGCTGGCGCCAAGAGCGTCATCGTCACGGACCTCAGCGTGAACGAACCGCGCCGCTGCTTCGCGCGCAGCGGCATTGAAGCCGCGGCTCGCCAAGCAGGCGCGCAGATCATCCTGCCGGAAGAGCGGAAGTTCAAGGAAGTGGATCTGGGAGGCGAGGTGTTGAACGTCTGGCCGGTCCTGGAGCCGTTCCTCGCCGCCGACAAGCTGATCAACATCCCCATCGCCAAGCACCACAGCCTCACGGGCGCAACGCTTGGGATGAAGAATTGGTACGGCATCCTGGGCGGCGTGCGCCACCGGCTGCACCAGCGCATCCACGAAAGCCTGGCGGACCTGGCGGCGTTCATGCGCCCCACGCTCACCATCATCGACGCGTATCGAGTGCTCGTGCGCAACGGCCCGACGGGGGGCAACCTTGCCGACGTCGAGATGAAGAAGACCGTCATGGCGAGCATCGACCCGGTGGCCGTGGATGCCTACGCTGCCAAGGCCTATTGGGACATGGACGCCGCGAGCATGCCCTATCTCGGGTTCGCCTCCAATCGCGGATTGGGCACGGTCAACTTCGAATCCCTGCGCATCCGCGCCGTGGAGCTTTGATCCTCTTTAGGGCATTGGTATGCTTGGCTAATCCAACCCGCCGTGGAGTAGGATCGGAGAGGGCTTCAGAACACAGAATGAGCGGGAAACAGAGCTTCGGGCTGAGGGTTACAGGGGTGGTCGCTTTTCTCGCTGGTACCGTGGCGCTCTCCTATGGCTTTGCAATGAGCTTTCTGGTGCCCGGCACGCCCGGAGAAGGCTTCTTCGTGAGGGAACGAGTCATTTTCGGCGTCTTCCCACTGCTAGCCGCACTCGTGACCCTTGGCCTATCCGGCTGGCTCTTTTTCCGCTCAGTTCCCAATCCGAGACACAATCTGTCGGATGTGATCGCCTATTGCATCGGCGGTGCGCTAGGAGCGATTTTTCTCTTCTTCATCGTTGGTGGAATATTTCACGAGCACTGAGGGTTTCTAGAGCCGGATTAGCCAAGTATATTAACGCCCTCTTTAGGGCGCCGTGGGCGTGCGCCGCGCGCCCTGGTACGCCTTAATCGTCGGATACGGATCCGGCGTGCGTGCCTGGATCGGCAGACCCGCCGGAATAGGCTTACCATCCAGCACGCCCGCATAGGCTTGCGCCATGCGGTGCGTGAGCCGGACGTTCGCGAACAACTCGCCGCGGTAGTAGCCCGCCCACTTGCCGTATTCGCTCGCCTGATAGCTGGCCAGGATGCGCTCCAGATCCGCGATGGCCGCCGCCACTTGCCGTTTGCGCTCCTCTGGACTCCCGGCGAGATAGGCTTCGGCGATGCGGAGCAGTGCGCGGTTGCCGTATTCATGCACGTCGAGCTGCGTTAGGACGTGCGACTGGAAAAATGGCTTGCGATCCGGCGCGATCAATTTCGACGCCCGCCCGGCAAGTGCGCGTGCGGCGGTCCATCGCGGCTCCGCCTCCGCCGCTATCTTGCGAAGGCGTTCGGCGAAAGCGCGGTAGTCTTCGACCGGCATGCCGCCTTCTGGCTTCTCCGTCTTGCCCGTGAGCAGCTTGGTGAGGATGTGGCGCGCCAGCGTGTTGTAAGCGCAGTCGGAGAAGGTGCGGTCTTCGGCGGCTCCGTAACGCCCCGGTGCAGCGAAGTATGCGTTGTAATAGTCCACCAGCGCGGCCGAAGCGCGTTCACCGAACTCGCTGCGAGTCCACCTGGCGAGGAACGCGCGGCTCGCAGCGCCATCCTGCTTCACCCACTCGTCCGCGTTCCAGGCCAACTCCATGGTTGCTTCGGTGGTCATCACCACGGGCCGTATGTCGCTCACGTTCACGAGCAGGTATTCTGTGGCACCCACGCGGACGGCGCGGCCCAACTCGCGTTGTATGCGCGCAAGCGGCACCATCTCAGTGAGTTGGTTCGCCATGAAGTTGTGCATGGCCGTGTGGTAGTACACGCCCTCACCCTTGGCCAGCGCGCCGTCGTCGCGAATGATCCCGTGGCCGTTGTCGGGCCACACCAGCGTCACGCCGCCGGGGATCTTCAGATACCCTTTCCGCACCAGCGGCACGGCTTCGTCCCAGGCGTTCATCAGGAACGCCGGATTGCGGCGCTCGGCCCGCACGATTTCCATCTCGGCCTGGATGGCCCGCTGGATCACTTCGGCGCGGCCGCGCTCGGACTTGTCGCCCGACGCATCGTCTTCCCAAAACGCGCGGTCGTGACGGCCGCGATAGCCGACGGTCCAGATTACTTCCTGCTGGGGTTTGTACCCGCGGACGCTCGCGCGCCATGCGTTCTTGAGCAGGTCGGGGCGGCTCAGGAATGAGTAGGGTATGTCTTCGGGCCAACGGTACGTGTTCAGGCCCACCACCTCAATGTGGTGCTGCGTGATGATCAGGCCGCGCTCGCTCGCCGCGGCCACCTGTGGTTCGTCGGGGAACAGGAAGGTGCCCGGCACGATCATGTTGCCCTTCACGCGCAGCAGGGTCTCGAAGATCCTGTCCCAAAGCTTGAGCGAAAATCCCGAAGCCGGGTCCGGCTTCCAACCCGTGAACAGGTCTTCGTCGTTGATGAACCATCCGCGATAGCGGAACCGCGGCGGCCCGTCCTGGATCGAAGTGCCCGCAGGAATCCTGACCAAGTTCGTGCGCGCGGGCTCATGGTCATTCCAGTAGTAGAACGGATCGACGCCCAGGAACCGCCGCGAGAACTCGTAGACCGCGTAAATGGCGCCGCGCAGATCCGAACCGGTGAGCATGACACCGCCGGGGACCGCGCGGATCGCGAGTACTTCCGTACCGCCCGGTCGCACGGCGTTGCAGGGGCTGGCCGAGAGGCAAACGTGCACGACGCTCGCCTTGGCCGAGTTACGGCTACTCGCCATTGACGGCGCAGCACCGAACACCTTGGACATGTCGGAAGCAAGATCCGCCGCGGCGCGCCGCAAAGCCGCGGGCTCGGAAGGGTCAATCACAATCGAACTGCGAGCATCAACGCGAACATCGGCAAACGCAGCGCCAACAGATGCTGTCAGTGCAGCCAACAGGAAACGGATTCTCACGACGAACGGAACCTCCAGGGCAATTCACAGGATAAGGGATAGCGCGGGGCGCGTGGGGCGGCGCGGTGAGACCATGGTGCCCGGGGTGGGACTTGAACCCACACTCGCGTTGCCGCGAAAAGGATTTTAAGTCCTTTGCGTCTGCCGGTTTCGCCACCCGGGCACGTTGAAATTAAACGACTTGGTTCACAGCGGCATCACCTGTTCCCTAAGGTGCGCTCCACCGATTCCGGTGAGGGATGAACATACCGCAGAGAGAGCGTTATGCTGCTATGGCCCATCAGTCTCATTATAGTGAACACGCCGGCACCAGATTCTCCGTTGGGGGAGCCTATCCTGTTTGCGGGCGAGAACGAATTCGCGGTTACGCTGGTTCCGCCAGTCACGAAACACTCAGCCGCTCCTTATAATCACCGGGCCGGTAGGCGTTCCAAACTTGTCCGTGCACAGTCCGCCACCTGCCCGGCGCACCGTCGGACATCCATTCACCATTTCCTGATAGTTCGCCCCGATCCACACAACCGAAAAACAAACCCCTTCCCATCCGGGCATGTAATTCCCCATGACGCATCCGGCAACGTGCCCGGACTGTGCACCTGATATGAGATCCGTGTTCGGAATCGGGACACCGATCACTGCGCCGCCGTGCGGGCATATCATGACCGCACTCACCCTGAGCGCGTCCGCCGGGCCATCCTGCGTCCCGCCCATTAGTGAACTGCTGCCAGAATAGTCGGCGCCGCCGGCCGTGCCCTGGGTGCCGCCGCCCGACAAGGGCTGCATCGCGCCCCCGAATTTCGCACTCGAACCGCTTTGCGCGGTGCCCTGTGGTGTTGCGCCCTCGCCGCCGAACAGAGAGTCCAACCGGTGCAAGGTCTCCGCACCCGCCACTCCGTCCGGGACGAATCCCTCCTTTCTCTGAAACTGGGCAACCCGTAAGGTGGTCTCGTTCCCATAGATGCCGTCCAAACCTCCGCCCAGATGCGATATGGCGAACGAGTAACCCAAGGAAACAAGAGCTTCTTGCAACAAACGCACCGCGTCCCCCTGCTCCGGCGCCTTCAAAGGGGGCATGTTTTTCGCGGCGGCCTGCAGCCGGGCGTTGTTCTTGAATTTCCACGATGTCAGCACGAGTCCCTCCTTCCGGCGGAGGCCAGCAGGCTCAAGGTTACCGGCGAGGCGTCCCCGCCAAATCGTCGACCAGAAGTTGAGGTGTCCGTTTACCCATCCTTGGCACGATCGATTCTACACCCAGCGGCTTCGGGTGAAACCGTTTTCTTGGACCTTCTCCTCTTGGCGCTGTCACCGATTCGCAAGCACGTCAGACAACGAAGGGATTACCTGGGCCGGTCTGCTTGCGGAGCTTCGAGTCCTGCTCGCGCATCTTGGCTTTCGCCAACTGGCACCGTAGTCTCCTCGGTTGCCGGGCCAGGCCCGCTGGCCACTCCGGATGCACAGTCTAGGACGCGACGCGCACAGAGGTTGCCGTTTGCCCCACCTGCCCTCGGTCCGGGATGATGGCAGCTTGATTGACCTCGTCGCCCGTCAGGGCTCGGGCTCCCATTCGAAGTACGATGGGTAGCCTCCGCCCGCGTTGCGCGCCAGCCATAGGCGGTATTCCCGGCTGGCCGTTCGTGTCACCGCTCTGCGCTTGATCGGCTCCGTGTTGGTGTAAATGTACGCCGCCTGGCCGCCGTCCTTGGTTGTTCCGTAACAGAGCACCTCATCGCGATAGTCGCCCGCCAGGTCCGCCACCATGCTGCAACTACCCTTGCCCGATGAGTTGGGTCCAGCCATCGGCAGCGTCTCGACGCCTTGGCCCGTGAACCGGCCCAGCTTCGCCCCATCGGACGACATCAGTTCGCGCACACCCCCGCCAGTCCAGTTCACCGGACGCCAGCCCGGCGGGAAGGGATTCATGAGGATCTTGCCCACCGCCGAGAACAGCACCTGGTCCTGGGACGGGTGGCCGTCGCGGTTGGTGAGGACTTCCATGCCGGGGGAACCTTCCCAAATATCCGAAGCCCATCCGACGTGCGCGTGGACCCAGCGCGGATCGTTCTCGCGGTTGTCCTTCCAGATGACCTTGCCGGTCTTCGCGTCCACCAGATACGCTCCGGCATGGATGCCGTTTTCGACGGCATAGTAGACCTGCCGATCCTTCACGCCGGGCAGGACGTGCTTTACCGCGACGATGTCGGGGTGCTGTCGGTAGATGGCCCAGCGCACCGTGCCGTCGGGATTCAGCAGCATGGTGCCGTTGAAGACTTCGTCTCGGCCGTCGCCATCCACATCCGCGATGTCGATGTGATGCGAGCCGGTGCCGTTGGTCTCGGCGAAGCTCTTGTACTCCCAGATGGGTGTCAGATCGGAGCGGTAGGCATTCAGGATCTCGTTCTCGTAAAGACCGGTCTGCGTGATGATGGCGGGCGCGCGGCCATCCAGGTAGGCGATGGACATGTGTACCCGCGTCGAGGTGCCGGAATGGTCGGTGGCCATCTGGCGCCACGCTGTCTTGCGGCGGACGCGGCCCGTCATGCCGTCAAGAATCGCCAGATACAGACGGTCGCCCTCCTGCAGGCGGCAGATCACTTCGGCTTTGCCGTCGCCGTCCACGTCATAAACGACTACAGGAAGGTTGTTCGGGTTCCCGTAGCTGTGGTCGTGCCAGCCGAGAGGACGCCGCCACAGCGCGCGTCCGTAACTCGTGTAGGCTTCGAGTTCAACGGGCACGCCGGGATCGCGCGACATCTCCCGGATACCGTTCGCCAGGCGCGCCACCATGTCGAGCGCGCCGTCGCCGTCCAGATCGCCGAAGATGGGCGTGAAACCGCCCTGCTTAGGAGTCGGCTCAAAAACCGCGAGAGGACCGCCCCGGCTTTCCGACGGCGTGACGAACGCCCACTCCGAGGGCGGCCCCTCGCGTCCGCCGGCAAGCACGGCGCGAACGCGATAGCAGAGCCGGCCCGCGGGCGCGGCGATGTCCACGAAGTTGGTTGAATCGGTGATTGGAGTATCAGTCAGACGCTCGCCGGCAGAATCCGTGCGCACGCCGCGGTAAACGTGGAAGCCGGCATCTGGCGCGTCATGGGGCAGGAGTTGCCAGCTCAGGAAGATCTTTCCAGGACCGGAAGGCACCGCGGATAACCGGCGCGGAACGCGTTCGAAATGCGTCGCGCCGATAGGCTGACGCACCAGACGGAAGCCCTGATCGGGGGCGCGGATACCCGCGGAAATGTTGCCGCGCACACTGCAGCGCATGTAGTAAGCGCCGCGCGTCCACGCGCCGCCGGCGACGGAGCCTTGCTTATCCGCAGGGTCTTCCAACCGGTAGACGTAGCGCATCTCGGCGCGATCTCGTTCGGACCATAACATCTGCCACACGGCTCCGGCCATGTCGTAAAGGCCCCAGGCATTCGGCGGAAAGCTCTTGACGGGCTTCAAATACTTGCGCCACTCAGTGGGCTTGCGCTCTCCGGCCGCGTCGTAGTTGGCTTTGTCTTCGGGCGGGGCCGCGCCCCATGGATAGACGGCATCCTGACTCCCGGCGCGGGCGGCCCACTCGAATTCGGCCGATGTCGGCAGGCGGTAGACGCGGCGGTCCCGTTTTGAGCGCCAGCGGATGTACGCGTCCACGTCATAGCGGTTGACGAAGACTACCGGCGCATTATTCATGCCGGCCGGGATGGCGCCGCCCGTCCAATGCAGCGGCGGCGCGTGTCTGGTAGCGCTGACGAATTCGAGATACTCGGCGTTGGTGACCGGGTGGTCGAGCATCTCGAAGGTTTCTACCCGGACCTCGACTCCGGCCGCGCGGAACGAGCCCCCGCGTACGGTGACAAAGCCATCGCCCGCCGCGAACAAGCACGCGGCCAGGCTGAGCAACAAGGTGAAGAATCTGGCGGACATGGGTCTTCCTGATCCAGCCAGACTATCGAGTTTTTAAGCGAACTTCCAGCCCTTGCGGAACTGGGGCTTGATGTACCGGTTGGCTTCGGCGTTGTTGGTGATGCGCATCTTCTGCGGGTCCCAAAGTAACTTGCCCTCGAAGCGCAGGGCCAGGACGCCCAGCAGCATCCACTCGGTGAACGGGCCGGCGACGCTGAAATCGGAACAGGAACGTTCGCCGCCCTTGCAAGCGCGGATCCAATCGCGATAGTGGCCGGGCGAACGCGTAAGCAGAGGAGGCGGAAATTTGTAGTCCTGCATTTTCGAAGCAGGCAGCAGTCGCGTCTTGCCGCCGTATTCGCCGGTGGTCATGATTCCCTTGTCGCCGATAAACAGGCTCCCATTGCGGCCGCGATCCCCTAGAACTTCATCCTCCGGAATTCCCTGCGGACGCGGCGGCAGCAGACCGCCATCGTGCCAGTAGACGGTCACCGGCGGCATCGTCCCGCGCGCGGGGAATTCGTAACGGAGGACGGACTTCTTCGGGAACGTGTACTTACCTCTGCCTTCCTGGCGGATGCATTCGACGCTGACGGGTGCGGTGAGCCGCAGGGCCATGTTGGGCGCACCCATGATGTGGCAGGCCATGTCGCCGATAGCGCCGCAGCCGAAATCGGGAAAACCGCGCCAGTTGTGAGGCAGGTAGGCGGGACTGTAAGGGCGGTACGCGGCCAGCCCTAGCCACACGCCCCAATCGAGCGTTTCCGGCACAGGCGCTTCAACCGGAATCACCTCCGGCCCCTGCGGCCATACGGGACGGTTGGTCCACGCGTGGGCTTCGGTCACTTTTCCAATGTCGCCGGCCCAGACGATTTCGGCGCACTGCCGGGTACCCTCATTCGAGTAACCTTGGTTGCCCATCTGCGTGGCGACTCTGTACTTCTTAGCCGCCTCGGTGAGTTGGCGGGCTTCCCACACGGTTCGCGTCAGCGGCTTCTGACAGTAGACGTGCTTGCCGCGCTCCATGGCCCACATCGCCGCGGTGCCGTGCATATGATCGGGACAAGAGACCGTCACCGCGTCGATATTCTTGCCTTCCTTGTCCAACATCTGGCGGAAGTCCTTGTACTTCGGAACCTTGGGAAAACGCGCGAACATACGTGCTGCGCGCCTGGAATCGGGGTCCGCCATGGCGACGATATTTTCAGTGATGGCGCAGGCCGAGATGTCGCTATCGCCCTTGCCGCCGGCGCCTACGGCCGCCACGTTCAGTTTCTCGTTGGGGGACTTGTAGCCCAGCAGTTTGAGGGAAGGCACGCTGCCAAAACCAGCGGCCGGAACCACTCCCGCAAGCAGGCTCCCCTGGAAAAAGTAGCGTCTTGAAATGCGATTCTGTGACATAAATCTAAAATTCTCCTTCGGTTCTCAATTCACTTTCGGCTTCACTCCAGGCGGAAACGCACGCCGGGCAGGGGCACTCCGTCCTCGCTGGTGATGCGGAAGTCGAGCGCCCAGACGCCGTGATCGTTGGTGCTGGTCAGTACCAGTTTGTTGCGGCCTGCCTTCAACTCGATGGGAACCTGTTTTTCGAAGCGGTACTTGTCCAAATAGAGCAGACCCTTCACTTGCTTTGCATCTTCCCGGGTATCGAAAACGATCCTGTCGTTCCAGCGGACAGTGATTACGTCGTCCCACCCGATGTGCAGCGTGGCACGGCGCGCGGTGGCGGAATGCACGTAGGTGGCAAAGTGCGCGCCGCTCGAATCCGTACCGCGCCAGTCGAATACATACTGGCAGTTCACGATACCGCGCGGGTCGTAAAGGCTGATGGGGAACCAGTGCAGCACGCCGTCTCGCCCGTGGTGCGCGGTCTCTGGATCTATGGGCGCGGCGGCTGCGTCGACGGCGGCGAACTGCGGCGACTTGCGCGGAGCGGCGAGCAAGCCCAGCACCCACCAACGGCCCGGCGTCCCGAATGCGTCACAAAGCTGATCCGGGGAAAGCTCGCCACGGTCATAGCGGCGGATGTTCTCGATCGTGCCGAGCCACTTGGCGGGCGGCGCGGCGCGTTCCGCCATCACCTTCCGCCAGTCACGAATGCCGATGTCCTCGCGCTTCAGATCCTGCTTTCGCAACCCGTATTTCGCTTCGATTTCGGGCGAATGAATGTACCAGATGGGATTGCTCGTAAAGGTCCACACGTAGCGCTTGGCCACGGCCCGTATGAGCGCCATCTGTTCGCGCAACTCGGCTATCTCTTTCTTCCACGGCTGAACGGGGTAGTCCTTGCCTCCGGTCTCCACCATGTGAAAGGGCCACACGCCGGGCGCCACCGTGCAACGGCGCTTCCAGTACGATGCCTGGCGCGTGGTGGCGATTTTCGCGACGAGTGGATCCTCCAGCCTCGCGGTGGCCAGCGTCGAAAGCGGATCCCCGAGGCAGTACGTGTACTCGGAAGCGAGATGCAGTCCGCCGGACGCATCGCGCCGCGCCATCTCAGCGAACACGCCTCGCATGAATTCGCGCCCCAGCGGACGAAAGTGGTGCAGATCTCCCGGCAATACCGCGACCACCGCTCCGGGAAACTCATCGAGCACCGAAGCGATGGCGGCTTCACCGTTCCGGTAAGCCGCGCGCGTCAGATCCTCAGTCGTGTAGCCGTTGTACTTCCAACTGGGGTGCACGAGTTCATAACGCCTCTCTGCGTACTCCATGTCGATGGAGACGCCGCGGAAGCCAAGCGATTTGGCGGTTCGGCCCAGAGTGGCAAATTCTTCCCGGAGCTTCGCTAAACCCGCGTCGCCGAGCAACGTCTGTTCGCTTGGCCACGGCCCTTCGCCGCCGAAATAGACGCCCAGCAGATTTTCACTGACCCCTGCCTTTCGCAGGGATGCGATATTCTTGCGCAGCGTGTCCAACCAGGGGTTGTTCGCGGGTGCCAGACGTTTGGATGCATCGGACCAATCGCCCAACACGAAGAAGAATCCATCGGCGAACTTCTTGATGTCGGCCGCATGATCGTCGAAGTAAGCGTTCGGCTGCGCCGAGTAGACGATCATGGACGAGCCGGTCGCGCTCCAGGCTGCTACGTCGAGTAGAAGGGTGGCGAAGAGCGTTTTCAACGTCATATGTGAGACCTCAGCGGGTGTAGTCGCGCCCCGTACGGTGGGCGGTTTCGAACTTGCGGCTGGTCGAGTAGACCTTCACCTGATCCGGCATCAAGCGCACGACGATCTCGCCTCGCGAGACTTTCGTGGAATTGGCGGTGTAAAGCTCGTGCAGCGATCGGCCGTTGAGCAGGCCTAAACCGCTCACTTCGACGCCCATGTGCTCGCGCGCGTCTTCGTTGGCGAGCACGATGAGCCACTCGGTGCCCGCACGGCGCGCCATCCAGCTCACGCCCCGGTCGCCCACCTGACCGCGCCCTTCCGATTCGATGAGCTTAACCCGCACGGTCTTGTCTTCGGGCGCCACCAGGAACGGCTGGAGCGCTGCGAGTTCGCTGGTCATGGCGAGGATCGAATCCCGGAATGCCGTCTCCTCCGGCGGCAAGTAAGCCGAGCCCCAGTAGAGAATGGCCCTGGCTCCGTGGGTGAGCGAATCATAGGCCATCAAACGGGTCTCGTCAAAAGTAGGGTAGGTGACCGCCTCCGTCGAATAGCCTTTTAGGTTTCCCCAGGAAAAGGCCTGGAGGACCATCCAGACCGGATGACCGCGTCCAATGGCCTTGAAACGGTCCGTGTAATCCGCAGCCACGGCCGGATCCTTCTCTTTTTCGTGGATCGGATAGATGTCGCAACCAGTGATATCGATCGAGTCGATGTACTGGCGTATATAGCCAAGATCGCTCTTGGCGGCTTCGTTCACCCAGATCGGGCGGCGCTTGGGATCGAGAGTGCGAACCAGGCGCGCGCCCTCGCGCAGCTTCGGCATGATCCCGGCGGCTTCCTTTTCGGCGTAGGAAACGGCGTTAGGCGTCTGCAGCCACCATTCGCCCTTCACCTTGTGAATTCCGTTCTTGTAGAGCTGGCTCAGCGCGGTGAAGTTCCAGACCACTTCATCCGGTCCTTCCCACACGGCGAGCGCGGGGTGGCCCTTCAGGGTGTTGATGGATTTTCGCAGGGTGCCCTTGGGGTCGTCGCCGATTTGCAGGGGCAGGCTCACCCAGCCGAGCATGCCTGCGGCGGCCGCGCGGTCCAGGTCCGCGGCATTGCCACAGCGCACCAGGTTAATACCGGCTTCGGCCATGGCCTTCAGGCCGGCATCGGTCTTCGGCATCTCATAGCTGCCGATGGGAAAGACGGTGCGCCCGCGTTGCGTGAGTAGGCCGGTGACCTGCGCCGACAACGGGAGAACCAGGAACACAACGAGCACAATGCGCCAGATTCGCATAGGAATAGACTACCGCCGTGTTGTTGAGAAAGGGAGTGCGCGAAAGCCAGTTAGGCTGAACGGACCAACACTTCGCGGAGGCGGTTCGTCGCGCGGATCGCCATGCGGCGAACGGCCGGATCGGCGTCCTTTTGTAAACGTTCCAGGTCCTCAAGGTAGATCGAGTCCCCGGTTTCGCCCATGGCCCAAGCGCCCGAAGCGCGAAACAGAGGCTTTGGATGGATCGTCATGCGCCGGATGAGCTTGAATGCCTCGGGCTCACCGAGAAACGCCAGTCCGAGAAGGGCATTCGCCACCACGCGGTTGTCGGCGTCGCCGGCGGCGTCCCATAGGACCGTCCGCGCCTCTTCGTTGTCGTTGTGCCAAAGCCCCTCGATCAGGTTGGCGCGCAGCCTGGAGTCGGGTTCCAGCAAAATCCGCTGGCCCACCCACTCCGCATCGGGCCTGGCCTGGGCGATGAGGAGGGCGATCTTCGAGCGGATGCGCGGATTAACGTGGTCCAGCAACAAACACAGTCCCTCTTCCAGTTGCTTGGGATCGCCCGTCGAAGCGATGATTTCGATCGCGCGCTCGGCGGCCAGTCCTGAAAGGGAATCAGCGACCGCGCCGGTGCTGGACAACATTCGTGCCAGGGTACGTCCGGCCAGTTGGGGCTGGACGGTGGCATAAAGTGAAGCAAGCTTTAGCGCCTTGGCGCGGCTGAAGGAGAGTGGATCGCAGAGCGGCGCCAGCAACACGTCGCTCTCAATCAGCACGCGTACCAGGCGTTCGGGTGCCGTCACGGGCTCCGGCCCCCGCAGCAACTTGAGCGCCTCGGCGCAAAAAGCGATCGGGTCCGCTTCGGCCGCTCTCGCCAGCGCATCGTGATCGCCGTCCTGACAGATCGCCCGCATGGGGTTGCCCTTGGGGCCGGCGTGCTGATCCACCCACAACGCAGCGTTCAGATCCCCCAGCAGTTCGGCGGTCGTGCTGGCTGGCGTCGATTTCGCCTGTAACTGAACGATACGTGGCGAGTTTGTCGGAGACATGGGCATCTCGTGCTCTTCATATTATCGGCTCTCGCCGGGGCAGGCTTTACACGGTTTCTTGTTAATTCCTTCAAAAAGGGTCCTGCCGGAACGTGGCCATTCCGGCTGCGGATTGACGGTTGCTGCTGACCCTGAATCTTGCGCCATCGGTAAAGATTGAAACCGAACCCTGCTCGTCCGTCCGCAGAACGGCAATGTGACGCGCGGCAATCCGGCCCAGCACATCCGGATGCGGATGGTGGAACGAGTTCTCGAAACCCACTGAAATCAACGCGAAAGCGGGATGCACCACATCCAGGAAGGTCTCCTGGGTGCTGGTTTTGCTCCCGTGATGAGCAACCTTCAGCACGTCGGCGCTGGGCAGATTGCCGCGATCCAGCAGGTCGTTTTCAAGGTTGCGTTCGGCGTCGCCGGTAAGCAGGAACGAGTGACGGCCTTGTGTGACCCGCACCAGGAGCGAATCGTTGGCGTGGAGGAAGTCGGAGGTGGAGATCACTTCGAAGCGTGCGCCGCCAAAATCGAAGCGCTGCCCGGTCTCGAGCCTCACGATGCGGGTTCCCTGACGCGACGCCTCGTCATGCAGCGCCGTCCAGGCGTCCGGAGCGCCTACACCTACCCACAACTCCGCCGGCCGAAAGTTGCGTACCACGGCAGCCATCCCTCCAATGTGATCTTCGTCCGGGTGTGAGAATGCCACCGCATCCAAGCGCTTGATGGAACGGCTCCAAAGATAGGGCGACACCACATCTTCTCCGATGTCCAACCGGGGCCGGTGATGGCTCGAATAGCGGGCTATTCCACCCGCATCCATAAGCACGAGCTTGCCTTGCGGCGTGGCGACCAGGAGGCTGTCGCCCTCGCCGACGTCAATGGCGGTAAGTTCCAGAAAACCGGGCTTCAGTGACGGTGCAAACGGATGCCACAGCAGCAGGGCGAACAAGCCGAGGGTTATCACCAGCGTTGCGCCCCGGAGGACCCTGCCGCGATTGACTGCGAACGGCATTGCGAGCAGCGCGGCGACGAAAGCCAGGCCGAGCAGCAGCGGCGGATCCGGAACTCTCCAGTTCGGCTCGATCGCGGCGCACCATCGAGCGACAGCCCCGGCCAGCGCCAGCAAAGCCTCGGCTGTCTTCGCCGCCAGTGCCCAGTTACAGAAGACCGCAAGAAAACCGATGGGCACGACACCGGAGAGCAGAGGCACGATCACCGCGTTGGCGAATACCCCGGTAAACGAAGCGCGATGGAAGTAAATGATCATGGGCAGCGCAAGACCGACCTGCACGACCGCTGAGACTATGGTCAACTCCACCATGTAAAACAAGGGGCGAAGAACGCCCGCAACCGTGCCCAGCCAGAAACGTTCGGGAATCCGCGTCCACAGAGCCGCGGTTTGCGCGAGCAGGCGCAATTCGACGCGGAAGGCCGCCACGCGGGGGGTCAGGTGAGGGTCGAGGTCCAGGTTGGCCAAGCCGCGCAGCCCGTGCGCGAGCGGTGCGGTCGCCGCGTCGAGCAGGGGGACCGCCAGCGCGCCGATGGCCGCCACGGACAGAAACGAAAGCTGGAAGCTGGCCTCGAACATCTGGTACGGATCCAGCAGAAGGTACAGCAGGGCGACGGCGGCCAGCAGGTTTAATATACGGGTGCGGCGGTAAAAGAAACGCGCTACCAGGTATAACGTAAAGCCGCCGGCGGCGCGCACCACGGGTGCCTGCCAACCAGCAACCAGCGCATAGAGCCACCCGGCCGAGGCCGTGAGAAAGAGCGCCGGGATCTCGGGAAATGCCAGCAGGCGAAGGAAGAAAAGCAGGCAGCCGGCCAGCACGGTAACGTGCAGCCCGGAGATCACCAGCGCATGGTAGGTGCCGGTGCGGCGGAAATGTTCGGTCCAGATCTTCTCCAGTTGTGAGGACTCGCCAATCAGGATGGCCTGCATCATGCCGATGGCCCAACTGTTTCCCCGGTAGAGTTCCTGGATGCGGGCAAGGGCGCGCATACGCAACCCGAACACCGCCTTCCAAAACGGAGAACCGCACGTGCCGTCAAGCAGATGGACGCTGGAGGCGCCGCGCGCCGAGGCATTCCAATAGATGTCCTGGCGGGCGAGGTAACCGGCGTAGTCGAACGCACCGGGGTTGCCGAAATTGTGGGGGCGGCGAAGGCGCGCCTCCAGTTCGATCTTCCTCCCGTAACCGAACGTGGGAAGCGTCTCCCCTTCGCGCGAGTACAGGTTCACGCGCGCACGGGCGCCAGGCTCCAGTTCGAGCGTGAACTGCTGGCGGTCCTCCACAAGAATTGGAGGCGAGACCACGCAACCCGTGAGCACGACCGTTTCGTCGAACGGGGCGTCGATGACAAGCGGCGCTCCCGGTTGGCGGATGGTCCCGATCAGAGTACCGGCGGTGGTGAGCGCAAGCAGCACGCACACGTGCACCAAAGCTCGAAAGCCGAGGCGTTGTGACAGCGCCACCAACAGGATGTAGGCTGCCCCGGCGGCTAGCAGTTCGCTTATCCCAAACGAAACAAAGCGAGAAAGCAGGATACCGGTGGCTACGGCGACCAGCGGGGCGATCAATGGATCTCGCAAAGGACTCTTGGAAGATTGTAGTCTGGGTGGAGAATGTTCTCAGAAAAACTGCTCGTAATCACGCTGGCGTCCGGCGCGGCTTTGCTCAGCGCGGCTCCGCAAGCCGAATTTGTCTTTGAGCAGGCGCCGTTTCCGTCCTGCCATGCCTCCACGATCGTCGAGACCCAGCCGGGCGAGTTTCTCGCGGCCTGGTTCGGAGGAAGCGAGGAAGGCGCCAACGACGTGGCCATCTGGGGAGCGCGCCGGGACAGAAACGGATGGTCCGAACCATTCGAGATGGCGCGGGAAGAGAACACACCCAGTTGGAATCCCGTGCTGTTCACGGCTGCCGACGGCACCATCTGGCTTTACTACAAATTCGGCCCCAGCCCTCAGCAATGGACAGCGGGACGCCGCGCCAGCCGCGATCAAGGCAGAACGTGGCTCCCGGTGGAGCATCTTCCGGCAGGCATTTACGGCCCCATCAAGAACAAGCCGTTGGTTTTGAAGGGCGGGGCCATCGTAAGTGGAACTTCAGTGGAGAGTTATCGTTCCTGGTCCTGCTGGGCGGAGATAAGCCGCGATAACGGAAAGACCTGGACGCGACACGGCCCCATCATGCCAGAAGAGGCGGGCCAGGCGAAGCCGGGCGAGCCGGTGAGGTTGGCTGCGGTGCCGGGGTCGGAGAACTGGCACCGCACACACGGCATCATCCAGCCGGCTGTGGTTCAGTTGGGGCAAAAGCGGATCCGCATGTTTGTAAGGGCTACCCAGAGCATCGGCCGCATTTGTTATTCGGATTCCTTGGACGGCGGCTTGAGTTGGACGCCGGCCAAACCGACTGTGCTGCCGAACCCCAACAGCGGTATCGACGCCGTGGGGCTGCGCGACGGGCGCATCGTGATAGTCTACAATCACACTCCGCGTGGCCGTTCGCCGCTGAACCTGGCGGTGTCGCGCGATGGAGAGCGCTGGAACAGCTTTTTGGCGCTGGAGACTGAACCTGGCGAATTCTCGTACCCGGCCATCATCCAGGCCCGCGACGGCGACCTGCACGTCACCTACACCTGGAATCGTAAGAAAATCGAGCACGTAGTGGTGCCGCTCAAGGACATCCCGTAGAGGTGACTCAAGAGCAGACGCCGGCGGCGAGGTCGCGCATCGTGTGTTCGATCGAGCCAACCGTGGCTTTTGGCGATTCAGCGGTCAAATCTGCACTGTAGCTTTCCGTATAGCCGTCGTCGAAGGTGGCTGTGATGCCGCGGTATATATAATTGCCGCCGGGGAAGAAGACTTCCTGTTCCTGATAGGTGAGGTTGAATTTGTCCGGATCGTGACCGGCAGCCACTAGTGCCGCCTTCAGTGCCCCCATCACCGCCGGTTCACTGTTGTCGGCGACGGCCGATTCCGGCGCTGACGGCTGCTCGTCTACCGTGCGAACGCAAGCGACGGAATTTTGGCACTCGACGGATCCGGCCGTCCCATTTTGGGATGCGGCCTGGCTTTCGGCGGCCGGCACTTCCACGGATCGGTGAGCCGAGCGTTCCAACGATCCGGAAATCGCGCTAAGTAGTTGCTTTTCAAATGAGTTTGCGCCGGTGGACAGGGGCCTGCCTGCGGTCATGGCGTCAGCATACCAACCGCCTGTCCGGGTGAAGCCCCCTACGGGATTGAACATGATCTGGACATGCCTCCAACTTTGGTAGGAGCACGCCGGATTCCAGTCACATTATTTCTTCTGTGCCGGAGGGACGAACACCTTGACCGTGAAGAGCTGGTTAAGCGGATCAACCCGCAAGCGAATCATGTAAGGAGGAGTAGTGAGCTTGGCGGCATTCACCAACTTCACGGTCAGCTTGGCGCTTTCACCACCGTTCACCTCTGTCCGGTCCAACTTCGCGTCGAGTCCTTCAGGAACATCCCCTTCGATGTGGACAGTCGCCTTCCCCGGCAGCCTGTTGACTACCGTCGCCACCGCAGATGGAGTAGCGGGATTCAGCCTGACTTCCGTCTTATCGATCGCCGCGAGTTGCCCGAGTTGGGCAAGCGATGGCCCCTGGAATTCCGCGGACGACTGCTGTCCAGCCGCACCCGGTGGATTGTCCGCCCCCGGCTTCATCTTGCCGAAGGGGGTGTCGTACGACGACGGCGCGGGCGGCAGATACCAGAACCACTTTCCATCAACAGTCTTCCAGTACATGTTGACCGGCATCTTGACCGGCATGGGGCGGGTCTGGCCGGGGATGGTCATTTCAGTCCCGCAGACCGCCAGAACCACGGCTTTCGTGTACTCGTTGCTGTATGTAATCTTGGCGATTTCGAAATCGCGGTAGCGGCGCTTGTGGGCCTCGAAAAACGCGTCTTTACTGTCCTCGGCCACGTATTGATCGGCGAGGCGAAACTTCCCGTCCACATGAGCCTGCAGGAATGCGGTGACGCGCTCCCGCAAGGCCTGGTCGATCTCCGGAGGCGCTTTCTGGAACAGATCCGTAGGAGCCTGCGCCAGTCCGGCGAGAGGAAGCAGGGAGGCGAGCAATACGAAGCGTGCGAAATCCATCTCTTTCATTCTAACGTTGACGCGCAGAAGGACGTTACGTGAGATAGACTACCTGTTTTAGGAGTCACGCCCCATGATGTCCAACAAAATTGACCGCCGCCAGGCGCTACAGTGCGCAGTGGCGCCCCTTTTCTTGCCACGAAGCGTATTCGGAGCCAATGACCGCGTCCATGTCGGGATCATCGGCACTGGTGGACGCGGGAATCTGCTGATCGACCAGTTGCCGGAGAAGGGCCGGATTGTCGCGGCCGCGGACTGTTTCTTCCAGCGCTGCCAGAAGGCGGCCGCCAAGCGTCAGGCAGACTGGAAGCTTTACGACGACTACCGCAGACTGCTCGACAGCAAGGACGTCGATGCCGTAATCGTCGCCACCCACGATCACGGCCGCGTGCGGACCTGCATTCACGCCTGCCAGGCAGGCAAGGATGTATACGCCGAAAAGCCCCTGACGGTTTACATCGAGGAGGGGCGCGCGCTGGTGAAAGCGGCGCGCAAGTACAAACGCGTGTTCCAGGTCGGCAGCCAGCAGCGCTCCATGGCCATGAACCGCATTGCCTGCGAGTTCGTCCGCAAGGGCGGGCTGGGCAAGATCAAGCTGGTCCAGGCTTGCAATTACACCAGTTCCAAGCGCGATCCGGGCTTGCCCGAGGAACCCGTGCCCGCGACTCTGAACTGGGATATGTGGCAGAACTTCACCGCCGCCCGGCCCTACAACAAGAAACTGCACGGCGGCTGGATGGGCTGGTGGGATTACTCGGGCGGCGAGATGACCAACTGGGGTGCGCACGGATTGGACATGATCCAGTGCGCGCTCGGCACGGACGGTACGGGGCCCGTGGAATGGTGGCCGCTCGAAGACGGGCCCAAGGACTCCATCGGATTCCGTTACGCCAACGGCGTGACCGTGAGGCTTGACCAGCCTCCGGGGCCGATCATGGGCGGCGCCACCTTCATAGGAGAGAAGGGCAAAATCGAGATCATCCGCAATAATTTCCGGACCGAGCCACGCGGCATGATCAAGGAGCTGCCCAGCCGCGAGGAAGTGCAGAAATGGCGCGACGATGTGGCGCTGTGGCAGGCTCGCTATCACATGGAGAACTGGCTCGATTGCATCCGCACACGCGCGACGCCCGTGGCGGACGTCGAAATCGGCCACCGTTCGATCAGCATCGCGCACTTGGCCAACATCACGCGGCAACTGAATCGCAAGCTCCAATGGAATCCGCGCAAGGAGCGATTCGTCGGCGACAAGGAAGCCAACCGGATGGTGAACCGCCCTCGCCGCAAGGGCTACGAGCTGCCCGTGAAGGCGTAACAGAGAGCACGGGGGCTAGCCGTGCGGCTGCCCCCCTTAAGTCTCAGCTCGGGAAGACTCGCGCGATGTGGCGTTCGTAGAGGTTCAGCGTCACGTTGCGCGCGATGGACTCTTCGCAGGCTTCCAGCATATCGAGGTAGCGCGCGCCCATTTTGGCCGCCACTTTGTAACCCACGTGTAGTAACTGGCGCATGCGCGGGTTGTAAGCAGGGCAGGACGAGTCGTGGCGCAGCGCGTTTGTGAATTCCTGTGACGTCCAGCCTTCCACTTGCGTGGGCTCGGGTAGGCGTGCGGGATCGATGTCGATCACGGCCGCGTAAGGTGCGCACAGCGCTTCGCGATTCGCGAAGGCTTCGGCATACACCTGCTTGGCGAGCGCCAGGCCGTCGCCGCCCGCTTCGGCAAGCCCGATTATTTCTTCGAGCCAAGTGGTCCCGGCCGTCTTCAGGTGCACACCGGCGCCGGACTTCTCGAGCGACCGCCGGATGGCCGGATAGATCGAGAACTTGTCGCTGCCCGAGTGCACGCTCAGCTTGAGGTTGGCGGGCAGGCCGTAATGCGACACGGCGTATGCGATCACGGCGATGTCGCTGGAGAACTCGCGCTCGAACTGCGCAGCATCGCCCTCGTAATCGACGCCCTTGTTGAAACGGCCAGTGAATTTCGGCGCGATGGTCTGCACCGGAATGTGCTCATCGGCAATCGCAGCAAGAATGATGAGCAGTTCGGGCGGCGTTTGCGGCAAGTCGGTCTCGTCCATCGAAACTTCCGTAATGAAATTGCCCGCGCCTTTGTGCGATTCGATGTGGCGGTAGATACGTCCTGCCTCGCTGGCGGCGCAGAGGTACTTGGAGGCCATTCTCATCGTCGTTTCGCTGGAGAGATGAACGGGCGCGTCGAGCCCCGGCACCTCGATGGAGCGGGTCATCTCGGGATGGCGTCTCAGAAATGCAGCAATCTCGGCCAACCCAACCGGACTGCTAATCGCGGAGGCGACATCGATGGTGTAGAAATCGCAGGCATCCAGAAAGCCGCCGACGTTGTCGATGTTGATGTGATCGGCGTCGACAAAGTAGTTGCGCTTCCAGCCGAGACTGGCCACGGCCTGATCGGCGGCGTTGCGGGCGCTCATAGGTTCGGAGCCTACAATACTGTGCTCGCGGTAAGACTTGTTCCAGACCGGAACCACATCCACGCCCTTTTCGGAGGCTTTCATGCAAGCGGCGAGTTGCGGCCGGGCCTGGTGTGCGAAGCGGTCGCCCACACCAATGGAATACTTATCCAGAGTCAACATGACACTTTCATCATAGGGCGCTGGGCGACGTGGGTGCGTATGTTGCTTCGTACCGGGAGAGTTCTTCGCGCGTCCGTTCCGCGCTCCAACCGAGCGCGCCGGCCATCCATGCGGCGGCCGTGCGTGCCATCTGCTGGTCGTAACCGTGATAGAAATGCCAACTGGTGCGCCGGCACATCAGGTCGTCCAGATGCTCAGGCCACTCTTCAGCGCAGATGGCGGCAACCACGTCGCGCTCGAACGGCGGCGGCAACAGCCCGCTCCACTGCGGCGCGGCTTCGAGAAGAGGCGTGGTGCTGGTCCGCGAGGAGGGCAAATTGGTTTTTAAGTATTCGCCGATGCGGTCCACGGTCTGCTCGGCCATCAGGCGGTAAGTGGTCAGCTTGCCGCCGGCGACTTCGAACCAGCCCAACCGGCTCATGTGGATCTGGTGCGCGCGAGAGATATCGCTGGGGGCGCCGGATCGCACATGGCGCGGAGCGATAAGCGGGCGCACACCGGCCCAGGTCGAAATCACGTCGCCGGGACCGAGATGCAGGTCCGGAAACGCTTGATTGACGGCGTCGAGGATGTAAGCGACGTCTGAAAGATCTGCCGTGGGGTCAGCCAGATCGCCCGCGAAATCCGTGTCGGTCGTCCCCAGGATGACGCGCTCGCCCCAGGGGATCACGAAGAGGATGCGGCGGCGCTCCGCGAGGACCACGGCTTCGGGCACCGGCAGGCGCTTGCGGTCCATCACGAGGTGGACACCCTTGGTCAGGCGCAGCCGCACACGGCTGTGGGGGATGCGGGACGCCCAGGCTCCGGCGGCATTCACTACATTCTTGGCGAGTACGTCCGCAGCACGACCGGCCCGCTCGTCGACGACAACGCAGCGCCAATGGCTGGGTTCACGACAACCCTCGACCAGACGGGAGTAGCTGGCAACCGACGCCCCGTGGGCCACGGCTGAGCGCAGCGTGTCGATCACCAGGCGTGCGTCGTTGGTGAAGCCGTCGAAGTAGCGCACGCCGCCGGTTAAGCGGTCACTCGTGAGTCCCGGCAGCATGGCAAGCATCTGGGAGACCGACAGCGTCGAACAGCGTCCGAGGTTGCCCGTGCCGCATAGCAGGTCGTAGATGCGAACGCCAATCGAAAGTTTCCACCGCTGCCACTCGGTCCGCCGGCGCGTGGGAAACAGGAAGGGCATCGGGGCGGCCAGGTGTGGCGCGATGTGCGCCAGGGTCATCTTTTCACGGCTGGCTTCGCGCACCAGGCCGATGCGGCCTTGAGCCAGATAACGCAAACCTCCGTGAAGCAGACGCGAGGAACGGCTGCTGGTGCCCGAAGCAAAGTCGGCACGATCCACCAGTTTCACGCGAAGGCCGCGCATGGCCGCGTCGCGCGCCACGCCGGCGCCGACTATCCCGCCGCCAATCACCAGCACGTCGTAAGCGTCGTTCATAGAGGAGACGCCTCCGCGCGAGCTTCGCATAAAGTCCGGCCGAATTCGCCCACATCGCTCACCACCATGTCCGGCGGCGGCTGCCTGCGGGCGGCCTCCTCGGCCGTGGCTTCGCCCGAAAGCACGAGCACGGCCAGCGCGCCGGCTCGCTGGGCGAGTTCAACGTCGGTGTAAAGGCGATCGCCAACCATGGCCATCTCGCCCCCTGCGACCCCGCGTCGTTTCGCAAGCGCGCGCAGGATCGACGGATCGGGTTTGCCGAGGACCACAGGTTTGCGGCCGCCCGTCGCGGCTTCCAGGCACGCGCAGATCGAACCGCAATCCACGAGCACGATCGGTTCGCTGGTCGGACAGACATAGTCCGGATGGGTGGCCAGATACGGCAGGCCCCGGCTGATCCACCAGGCTGTGCGGCACAGGCGCGCATAGTCGAGAGTTGTGTCGAAGCCAACCACGACGGCTTGGGGATCGTTCCAATCGACCACGAAGCCTTCCTCTTCGAACTGTGCGCACAGGCTGGGCGTGCCGAGCAGCGCGATGCGGCGGACGCCCGCGAGTTCGTCGCGCAGATAGGCAATGGTCGAATCGGCCGCGGTGTAAATGTCGCTGCCCGAGGCGGGAATCCCCAGCTTCTGCAGCTTCGAGACGTAATCGGCGCGGCTTCGTGAAGTGTTGTTGGTCAGAAAAGTGTGCCCGATGCCGAGGGAATCCAGGGTGGAGAGAAACGGCAGTGTTGTATCGAACAGACGAGAGCCGCTGTAGAGTGTGCCGTCCATGTCGAGCACTACGTGGCGAAGGCGGGCGAGCCGGGAGTTCATGCGCGCGCCTCCTCCGGGTAGAGGCTGTCGAGCAGTTCGGCCATGAGACCGGTCTGGCGCGCCAGGTCGAGCACAGTGTAGCGCCGGCGTATGTGATAGGCCTGCAAGTAGCTACGCTTGAGCCGTGCGCGGGAGATGCCGATTTCTGCGGAGTCTGTTGGGGCGCCGGCTTCGGCCAGCATTTGCGCGGCTTCCGCGCGGGACAGGAGATGCTTGGACAAACGCGCTCGGAGCGACGGCCAACCTTCCTTGAGCGCCGTCAGTTCAGAGCGGAGGCGCGCCTTGTCGATGTACTTTGCGCCGCTCTCTTTACGCGCTGTAGCTGCGAGTTCCGCCTGCGGGAATAGCGCGTCGATCTCATGATCGTTCTCTGCCGCATTGGGCCAGCGGGAAACGGCCGCATCGATATCGAGCCCGTCGAGGCCGCGATCGAGGATCGCTTCGTAGAGCGCCAGTGAAGCGAGCGAACCGATGCCCACTTTGAAGCCGTGCGATGGCGCAGCGCCCCGGTAGGTGTGATGCTGCATGTCCCAGAGATGGCTGAACTGGTGGTCGGCACCGGAGGCCGGACGGCTGGAACAGGCCGCCTGCATGGCGAAGCCCGTCATCATCAAGCCGGTCACCAGCCGGCGGAGGGCCTCAGGCTCGCGCCGGCGCACGGCAGCGGGATCGGCGATCCAGGCGCGCAGCCGGGATTGCACGGTGTCCCAAACCGCCGCATTGATCGGCTCCTCACCGCAGGCGTCCGCGACAATCCAATCCGCCCCGGCGGGGCACTTCGCGAGCAGGTCCGCGTAACCGGAGGCGTTCATCCCCTCCGGCGCGTTTTGGATAACGTCCAGATCCGCCACCACGCCAAGCGGCGCGGGACACGGGAAGGTCTGCTTGGACCCCTGGTGCAGAATGGATGCGCCGAAGGAAGTGTAGCCGTCCATGCTGGCGGCTGTCGCTACGGTCAGGTAAGGGCGTTGGCGACGGCCCGAGGCGAGCTTCGTCAGATCGTTGATGGTGCCGGAGCCGACAGCCACGCCGATGGCGCCGGCCGGCTCCAGATACGCTTCCACGCGCTCGACCAGGGGCATTTCGGCGTGAATGCCGGGTCCCAGGATGAGCGGTTCGAGGCATGGCTGGCCGGCGGCGCGCAGCGAGTCATACACATCCGCGCCGGCAGCGGCGAAAGTATTTTCGTCGGCAATGATGGCCGCCGTCCGGCCGCCGAACAGCGAGGCGAACACACCGGCCGCCTCGATCCGCGCGCCATTGCTCACGCGCAGGCAATGCGTGTCTCGCGCCGCACGGAGCGCTGCATCGAGTAATGCCGATTCGGCCGTCATTGGATCTCCCCCAGTACGCGACGTGCGCCGCGCTCATCGATAACCAGGGTCTTGATCAAGCCACCCCGTGCGGCGGCGCGGATTGCGGCGGCGCGATCCCCGCCGGCGACGATCGCCGCCACATGGCGAACCCGTTTCAACTCCTTAAAACTGATGCTGACCACACGGGAGCGCAAGGGCGTATCGAGCTCGTTGCCGTCAGCGTCGAAGAAGCGGCCCAGGATTTCTCCCACGGCCTGGGCTTTGCGGAGCATATCGTGCTCTCGCGGCCCGAGCACCTTCCGCTCGACGAAAACGGAGTTTTGCGGTGTCCCGATGCCCACCAGCGCCAGGCTGGCTTTCGAGATGCGGCGGAAGACGCCCGCCACCTGCTCCAGTTCGAGCAGCCGGCGGCAGGTCTCCGCATCCGGCAGCAGGGCGGGTGCATTCAACGTGAGGAAGGCACCGCTCCAACGGTGCGCCAACGCGCGGCAGAGTTCAAGAGCGTCGTAAGCGCCGGGGCTCGAGTCTATGTTGCCCATGGCTTGAATGAAGGTGACGCCGGGCGCGGCTGCTTCGGGTTTCACATGCTGAACCAGGGCCTGGATGGAACGCCCGCCCGCCACGGCCACCGTGCTTGCCGGGGCGATCCATCGGGAAACCAGGCGTCCCGCAAAGTAACCGATGGACTGCCGCAGGTCCTGAACGGTCTGCTCCGGGATTGTATGGATCACGATGGCCTCGGCAAGCCCGAGTTCTTTGCGGAGGCGCCGCTCGAGTTCAGGCTGGCGTGGGTTGTATTCCGGAACAGTGATCTGCACGATACCGCGCTCACGGGCGTAAGCAAGCAGGCGTGAGACCTTGGATTGCGACACACCGGCGAGGTGCGCGACCTCGGTTTGCGAAAGACCGTCTATATAGTAAAGCCTGGCCGCGAGTAGGAGTTGATCGTCGCGGGCCGGTATTTCGGAGGCGGCTTGCATAATTATGCTGGCTATAAATGCCGATTCCTCATGCTAGGCCCACCGGCGGCCCCCGTCAAGCGCCATGTCCCGCGTAACCCGGCGCCCGCGCCGAGCGTCCAGATATCGGCGATGAAGTTCTGGCAATGGATGGCGGCTGGGGTTCTATGCGCCGGAGCCATGTCCGGCCAACTGCCAGGCCCTCTCGGCGATCCTTTCCCCACCGGGCCGCCCTCGGGACAATCGGGCGGAAGCAGCAAGCGGGAACCTCGCGCGGAAGGTGTATTGCTGGCTTTCAGCGGCACGATTCAGAAGATCGACGCAAAGGCCATGGTGCTCGAAACCGAGGATGGCCGCCAGTTGCGCATCTTCATCACCAAGAGCACGCGATTCGTGCGCGAAGGCGAAACGCTGAAATCCGTCACCTTGAAGCCCGGAACCCTGGTGACCGCCGAAGTGCGGCAAAGCGGGGATTTCTTCCTGTACGCGGTCACCGTGCAAATCATGAAGGACGCCGCGCCGAAGGAGGCGGCAAGCGCTGCAGAAGCTGCGGAACCGGCCCGCCCAACCACAACCATGGCGCCGCCTCCGGTGGTGGAACCTGACGATGGAGGACCGCCCAAGATCAAGCGCGGCAAGCCGGCGCGTGTGATTCGCGCGGAGCGGGAAGCGGCAACTACACGAACGGTCTCGACGGCGGCAGCACCGGCACCGAGCGTCTCCCTCGACTTACCGATGGAGGATCCTCAAATCACCAAGGCGCGCGCGGCGGCCAACGAGTTCACTTCGTCGCTGCCGAACTACCTGGTGCGCCAGTACACGACGCGCTATTGGAGCGACACGGCGAAGGTAGACTGGAGGCCGCTCGACGTACTCTCGCTCACGGTGGTGTATGAGAACGGCAAGGAGAGCTACCGCAACGTTCGCGTGAACAACAAGCTCGTGAGCAAGCCGCTAGAAACCCTCAGCGGAACGATGTCGCGCGGCGAGTTCGGCTCCACGCTCGCCGATCTGCTCTCCACTTCGACGAATGGGGACTTCCGCCGCCGCGGCACGACGCAGATCGGCGGCCGCACGGCGTGGCGCTTCGATTTCAAGGTGGAATTGGCCAATTCGCACTGGACCATCCACATCGGATCGCAATCCATTCGGCCGGCTTACAAGGGCACGATCTGGATAGACCGCGATGCTTCCCGCGTCCTGCGCATCGAGATGCAGGCGGTGAACCTCCCTGGCGATTATCCGCTGGACGTGTCCGAGTGGGTTGTGGAATACGGCTCGGTGAAGCTGGGCACGAGAGAGTTCCTGGTGCCGGTGAAGGCGGAAGTACTGGCCTGCTGGAGAGGCTCGGCGCAGTGCAGCCGGAACGCGACCGAATTCCGCAACTACCGGAGATTCACGGGCGAATCGGATTTGTTCCTGACGGAATCGACGGTAGATTTCGGCGGCGAAGCCGCCGGCGCCCCAGCGACCTCTCAGCCACCCCAGCCGGCCAAGCCTTAGCACTCGCCGCCACGGCGATATAATCCGCATATGCCGGACACAAATCTACATCGCCGGGATCTGTTCAGAACCGCTGCCGCGGGCGCGGCCACCATGACGGCCTCGTCGTATTCACGCGTTCTTGGTGCGAACGACAGGATTGGCTTGGGCGTCGTCGGCTGTGGCGGACGAGGTCTGGGGGTGATGAGAACTTTCCAGCTCAACCCCGCGATCGAAGTGCGCGCGGTGTGCGACGTGTACGGGCAGCAGGTGGAGTTGGCGCAGCAGAAGGCCCCTGGCGCGCGAGGCTTCGGCGATCACCGCAAGCTGCTGGAATTGAAGGAAGTGGACGCGGTGCTGATCGGGACGCCGGATCACTGGCATGCTCCGATCTGCCTCGACTCGTTTGCAGCGGGCAAGGACGTCTATTGCGAAAAGCCCCTGACGCTGAAGATCGAGGAAGGTCCGGAGATCGTCAAGTCGGCACGCATCCACAACCGCATCTGCCAGGTGGGCATGCAGCAGCGCTCCGGCCCGCACTACATGCAAGCACGGGACGAGTACGTCAAGAGTGGACGCCTGGGCAAGATTACCCTGGCGCGTACCTGGTGGCACGGCAACGGCGCGCACCTGCGCACGGCGCCTCCGTCGCTCCAGACCAAGCCGGCGAACCTTGACTGGGTGCGGTACCTGGGACCGGTGAAATGGCGCGAGTACGATCCACAGCAGTATTACAATTTCCGCGCATACCTGGACTTCGGAGGCGGACAGATTACGGACTTGTTCACCCACTGGATCGACGTGGTCCACATGTTGCTCGAGCAGGACGATCCGGTGGCGGCCGTGGCCAGCGGAGGCGTGTACTGTTACAAAGACGGGCGCACGGCGCCTGACACGATCTGTGTACTGCTGGATTATCCCCAACAGTGGACCGCGACGTTCGAGGCCACGCTGGTGCCCGGTCTGCGCGGGGAGGCGGTCGAGATCGTCGGAACCGAAGGCCGGCTTTACCTCACTCGCAAGGGTTTCGAGTTCTGGCCCAAGGAGAAGGGAGCACAGCCGACCGTCGTCAAAGAATCGCGGGAACTCACCGAGTACCACGTCGATAATTTCATCGAGTGCATCCGGACACGCAAACTACCGAATGGCGACGTCTACATCGGGCACAGGTCGGCGCAAGCGTCGCACCTGGGCAATGTAGCTTACCTCGAGAAGAGGCGCATCAAGTTCGATCCTGTGCGGGAGCAGATCCTGCCGCTGTAAGCGGTTCAGGATTTCGAAACCTTGCGGGCGCGCAGAAACGAGAAGATGGCGAAGCCGGCCATCAACAGCGAGAAGAAACCCGACAATGTCACGCGAAAGATGCTGTCCACGGAACCATCGAATCCCTTGATGTGGCGAATCGTGGACGGCGCGCTCCAAACGGCAAGAACAGCGAACAGAAACCCGATAACCTGGTTCCACAGGACGCGCAAAGGCCGGATGACCTGGGGCATCACATGGCTTAAGAATTGTTTGACGATACGAGGCATACGCAGTACAGCAGCGAATCCTCAATGGTACCAGATGAAGCTGTCCGGCTACGGGAGTCTATCGGGTAACTGGAAAACTGCCGATTAGAAATGGTAGAAGCCGTCGGGTTGACTTGATCCAGCGGTGCTATCCTGGAATTGGGCCTCGGGAAGGGGCGTATTTTGGACGACCAACTCAAAGAGTTGATGCAAGAGCTCGGAAACGCGATCAACGAATCGTTATCGGATTCCGAGCGAATCGCAGCCGCGATCGGCGAAATCAAGCGTGCGGGCTACGATGTCTTCCTTGTCTTGGAGGCCACCATTGGATTCAACAAGAGAGACGAAGACTCCGAAGATGAGGAAGTCGTTGAAGGGGAAGAAGCTGCTCCGGCTCCCACCCCGCGCGTCAGTGCTTCCGGCAAGATCAAGTGGACCTCGCAGGATCACAAGTTCCTGCGTGCTCTGAAGATCTCGGTCGACGACGAATCACGCTAACCGCGAGCCCAGCAGTTCCCGGTATACCTCCCAGGTTTTTTCGACGGCTCGTTTCCAAGTGAATTCTTGTGCGCGGTTGAGTCCTCGCCCGCTTAACTGCGCACGCAAGCCATCATCCACCGCCAGACGCTTCAAACCTTCCGCGATCGCCGGCGTGTCGTCAGGATCCACAAGCAGCGCAGCATCGCCGCATACTTCAGGCAGGGCCGAGCGGTTGCCGGCCAGCACCGGGACACCGCTGGCCATCGCGTCGAGCGCGGGCATGCCGAAACCTTCATCGAGAGAAGGAAACGCGAAAATGGAGGCTTTGGCGTACAAATTGGCGAGTTGACGATCCGTCACATAGCCAAGAACATCGATGGACGCCCGCCGCCGGCTATGCTCGATCTGCTCCAGAATCTCTTCCGCGCCGTAGCCGCACGCCCCGGCGAGAACCAGCCGCCAATCGGACGGCATCTCTTCGAAAGCCTTCACCAGGCGCGCGACGTTCTTGCGGCGCTGAATTGCGCCCACGTGCAGCACGATTTTCTCGCGCGGCGTGTCCCGCCCGGCCGGTGCGACGCGCACACCGTGGTGGATCACTCGCAATCGCGACTTCTCCACGCCCAGTAGTTGCTCGACCTGGCGCGCCGTGAAGGCCGAGACCGTGATGATCAGATCGGCGCGCGCGGCGGCGTCACGGGCCTGCTGCGCGAAGCGTTCGCGGAACTCGCGGGTCGAATAGTCGCCGGTGAGTACGAACAGATCGTGGAACGTGGCTACCGCGCGGCGAAAGCGCTGCCGCGGCAGGCGCTGGTTCAGGCCGTGGAAGAGATCGGCGCTCCAGGGCCCCCAAGGCCGGCCGTAGCCGGTTTCTCCGAAGATGGCGCGCCGTGCATTACCGGGCAGCGCGGCGCGCAGCGCCTTTAGGAAACGGTGCGCCCGATAGCAGAACAGGAACGGGACATCGGGATGAGCCACAGCCAGGCCGTGGAGGATCTCCCGCGAGTAAACGCCCACACCGGAGAGGTCGCGGTCCAGGCTATAAGTGGCGTCCAGGGCGAGTTTCAACGGCTCAGACCGTATTCCTTCAGTTTCCTGTAAAGCGTAGTTCTTCCGATGCCGAGAAGCTGCGCGGCCATCATGCGGTCGCCCTTGGTGTAGTCGAGGGCCTGTATGATCGCGTTCTTCTCCATGTCGGTGAGACGCATCACGGGAGGCGTCGGCAGCGCGCTGGAAGCCATGCGCGGGGCCATGCGAGGGGCAGGCTCGGCAATGGCGGCCGCGGCTGCGACAGCGGCCATTCCCTGTCCTCGCCGCGTCAGCACGTGGTTCTGCAGCGCGGTGGGCAGATCCGCCACATGGATCAGCGGCCCGGAGTTGATCGCCACCATGTGCTGAATGCAGTGCTCGAGTTCGCGCACGTTGCCCGGCCAATCGTAGCTGAGCATGGCATCCAGGGTCTCCTGGGTCATGGTGTGGTTCTCGCCATAGCACTCCAGGAAATGAGCGATGAGCGCCGGGATATCTTCCTTGCGTTCCCTCAGGGGCGCCACGCGCAACGGCACCACGTTGAGGCGGTAATAGAGATCGCGCCGGAACGTGCCGCGTTCCACCTCCTGAGCCAGGTCGCGATTGGTGGCCGCGATGAGGCGGAAGTCCGAGTGGCGCACCGTAGTGGCGCCTACGGGCCGGAATTCCTTCTCCTGCAGCACGCGCAGCAGCTTGACCTGCATATCCAGCGGCAACTCGCCGATTTCGTCGAAGAAAGCGGTGCCGCCGCTGGCCTTCTCGATCAAGCCGACTTTGGTGGCGACGGCGCCGGTGAAAGAACCTTTGACATGGCCGAACAACTCGCTTTCCATGAGCGGTCCAACCAGCGCCGAACAATCGATGGGAATAAACGGGCCGACGGGATTGGCGTTATGAATGGCGCGCGCCACAACTTCCTTGCCGGTGCCCGTCTCTCCGAGCAGAAGCACGGGCCAGCGGCAGCGGCTCAGCTTCTCGACCAGGCGCATGACCTGGCGCATGCGCGGGGACTGCCCTACCAGCGCGGTCGCCCCGTCATTTCCGTGAACCATCATCTGAAGTCAATTATACGTAACAGGGGAAGGATACTCCTCCCCCAAAATGTATAGTGTCGCGAGCATGCGAATTATTGCCGGGCATCTTATTACTTCTGGTCGACGCGGGTGACATACGCACCGGGGAAGTCCTTGCGAAGCTCCTGGGCCAAGGCCGATGCCGCGTCCGCATCTGCACATTCGCCGGCCACGACTCGCCACATGGTTGGCGTGCCAGTCTTTTCGACAAGCCGCGCTTTGCCATAGCGGCGCTCCAACTCACCTCGCAACTGCTCGGCGCGCTCGCGGTCCGCGAATGCGCCCACTTGTACGCCGAACAGTTCGCTCGGCGCGGGTGCTTCCGCGGGAACGGAAGACGGAGGCGGCGTTGCGGGAGCTGCCGGCGGAGTTGCGGGTTCAGGCGGAGGCATCTCAGGAGCCGGCGGCATCTCCTGCGCGGGCGGCGGCGACTCACTGAATGGAGAAGGCCTGCGGTTTTCGGCGGGTACAGGTTCGGTGCGCGCCACGGGTTCCTCTCGTGCCGGCGCGCGGATACTGACAAGACGCACCTTCACCGTGCCGGGACCAATCATCTCGATGCGGCGAGCCGCGGCGCGCGAAAGGTCGATGATGCGCCCGTGAGCGAATGGCCCGCGGTCGTTGATCTTCACGTCGACCTCACGGTGGTTCGAGAGGTTCTGCACGCGAATCCAAGTATTGAAGGGCAGCGTGCGATGCGCGGCGGTGAGCTTCTCCATGTCGTAGACCTCACCGCTTGAGGTGCGGCGTCCATCGTACGGGTACCCGTACCAACTTGCGGTGCCCGTTTCAACGTACACACCGGGAGGAGGAGGCGTGTGCCAGATCTTCTTGTGCTTGGCGCAACCCGTGAACAATACGGAGAGCAACAACAGTGAAAGAACCGCCCGAGTCCGCATCTCGACCGATGCTAACCCGCGATGCGAGCTCTTGGCAAGCTGTGATGCCCGCCAGACGGCCTCCGGAATCGCTAAAACAAAATTTACAGAATACGTTTTTTTCTTCCGAGGAGCACCCAATCGGCTCGCCGTAAGGTCCTAGATGCATTTTTTTCTTGACATTCGGCACAGAACACCTTATATATGAATCACGAAGCGATCTTTCGAGATCGCAAATTTGATGTTAGGGAGAATCAATCGATGAAGAACGCGACCAAGAAAGCTGCAAAGAAAGCCCCGGCCAAGAAGGCTGCTCCGAAGAAGAAGAAGTAAGGGCTTCCCGAACAGGGATTGCAAGCAAACAAGGTTCACTGGGCCCCGGATTCACGGGGCCTTTTTTATTGCCTCACGTTTTTGCCTAACAGCAAAGTCCGGAACGTCTCCCCCATTCCAAACAGCAGCGTCTTGAGTTGCAGTGTGAGCCGAGTGCGCTCGGCATCGCTCCCGGCGGCTAGTGCCGAGGCGAACTGATCCTTCTCGCCCACGGTCATCAGCGTTTGCACGAGTCTCTCCAGGCGCGTATGGGCGAAGCCCAGTTCCATGGCGCGATCCATCAACGCAGTGAAATTCACGTGCGCTGTGATATCGCGGCCACCGGGTTCGGACAGCACGTCTTCGAGCGCAGTATGCCGCCGGTAGCTCATGAGCGTCCCCTCAGGGAAGCGGATCAATTCCCGCGCGGTGTAACCGTAGTCGATGGCGATCACCCATCCGCGTTCCAGGCGTGAGGCTACGCGCTCCAACCACTCCAGAGCATCGAGGTTCACTTCGAGCAGCGTGCCTTCCTCCGGCGCGGGCAGATAGCGACGCGCATACTCAAGTTGCCGCGGCGCGGCCTCGTCTCCCTCCACCCAATGGAAGCGATCTTCACGCCAGCCCACCAGCATCTCGCGCCATGTCCCGCCGCGTGCCGCGAGCAGGTCCACCGGCAGCGCATCGAAGAACTCGTTGGCAAAGACCACGCCCGTGAATCGCTCCGGCATTTCACCACGTTCCTTTTCAACGGGAATATAGTTGAACGCAGAGAACGCGGGCGCCATCTCCATGCGCCCCGCTCCAAGCTCCACCAGTGAGAATTCCGGCGCACCGCCCATCTTGTCGCGCAGCGAGCCGGCCAGCGCGGCCATCAGGCGGCCGAAGACGGGCTGCAGTTGCTCGGCGGTGAAGAAATCTCCGTCTTTGCCGAATGGATCGCTCGCGCGGCGGTAATAGCCGTGCCCGGGGTGATACAGCGCCGTCTCCATGAAGCGCCGGAACGGGATAGGGCCGCCGGCGGAGATTTCCGCGGCGAGGACCGCCGTCAAGGGAGTCACCGTTGTATTGTAAAGTCTGACGCGGCGGTGATGCGATGGATGCGCGGGAACTCGTAACCGTTAAGATCAGTTCGGAGGCAGCCGGGTACATCTCCATTACCCAGGTTGTCGTCCAACAGATGCCGCTCATCGAACTGGTTGAGACGATTCTCGGCGTCACGGGCAAGCACACGGAGCGAGTCCGCGAGACGCTGCGGCTCGGCGTGCTGGTGGCTGGAGGCGCCCGCTACCGCTGGCAAGGCTGGGAGGAGGATGCCGGGAGCATCCGCGGATTGCTGGAAGCCTTCCCGGATTCCGATCCATCGCGCGCGTTCCGTGAAGATCTCTGCCTGCGCGCAGTCCTGAGCGGACCGCGCTGCCGCGTCGAGATCCCTCGTAAGATCGCCGCGGCGCGTCCGCTGCTCAGGGGCCGCAGTTTCTGGGATGCGCTGATGGCGATGGCGGGCGCGGCTCAACCGCACTACGTCGAGTACTCCTACAGGCAGAAGGCCGACTGCTTTCATGTGGACCTGGACCGGGGAATGAATGCGGTGTTGCTCGAAGCCGCGAAGCTGTTGTGCCACAGGGGGCTAAGGGTGCGTGTCGCCTCCGGCGATTTCGATCGGATTGAGCTGCATGCCGCCCGGTGAGGGCTCTGGTATGATCTGTTCGGGGGCTTTCCGCATGCTGCACGTCAAGTCTGGGCACAAGTTGGAAGAAATGGAGGCAATCCTGCGCCGGGCCGCGCAGAACCACGAGGCTTCCATCCTCGCTGTCAGTCACCTCGGCAGTCTTCTGCGCGAACATCAACCCAAGAGTTCGCTGGATGTCGTTTCATTCACCGTCTGCCAGGCGGATCTCTACGCCGCGCTGCTGGCCGCCGACGTGCGATTTGCCATGGTGATACCCTGCCGCATCGCGGTTTCTTCGACAGGCGAGGGTTCGCTGATGCAATCGATCTCGCCCAGGGATTTCTGCCGCGTCATCGGCCGGCCGGACCTGGAGCGACTGGCGGCCCCGCTCGAAGCCGTATTGAAGGGAATGATGGACGATGCCGCGCGCATGGAGGCTCGAGCGGCCCACGCGGGAGCTGCCGACCGTTCGTCGGGCTTGGGCGCCACTGAAGAACAGGTCAGTGCGCGGGCAACCTTGCCGCAGCGCATCGATTGCCGCGGCTCGAAGATCGAGGATTTGGCCGGCACGGGCGAGCATGACGCCCAGGGCGGCTGAAGAAAGACTGCGCGCTGATATATAATGGCCGCTCCTTGCAGTGAGCGATTCACACATTCGAACCGAGGAGCGAGCCCATGCTGCCTGATTACATCGCAAAAGCGGTTCCGAACCCTGCTTCGAACCGCGCACCCTGGTACGTAAACACGGCGCCTTCCTACGCCGGAATCTTTCTTTGGATCGGTTTCTACCAAGCCATTGCGGCAGGAACCGCTGACCGCGCAACTACGGCCGTGGCCATCTTCGCGCTGGCCGTGGCCGGACTACTGAGCTACGCGCTGTACTATTACGTGCCCGGCATGCTGGGCATGAAGACGGGCTATCCGCTTTACGTGGTGGGCAGTTCGACGTTCGGCACCAAGGGCGGATACCTGATGCCGGGATTGCTGATGGGCGTGCTGCAGGTAGGCTGGTTCGCCGTCGGCACCTATCTGGCCTCGCAATACATCCTGAGCGCGTTCGGCGCGGTGGCGAAGCCCCGCACGCTGCCTTTCCTCGTGATCGCCGTCTTATGGGGCTACACGATGGCCTATGTGGGCGTAAAGGGTATTCGGTTCGTCTCCCGCGTGTCGCTGTTTCTGAATATCATCCCCTTCCTCATGCTGCTGGTGGTTCTGTTCGCCACGCGCGATGGTTGGACACGGCACGTTCCGGCGAACCCGGATCCGATGCTGTCGTTCGCCATGCTGATCCAGATCGTTATAGGATTCTTCGCCACGGCCGGCGCCGCGGGCGCCGACTTCGGCATGAATAACCGCAACGCCCGCGACATACGATTGGGCGGCCTGGTGGGCATCGCGCTGGCGGCGCTCTATGCGGGCGCGCTGCCCTGGCTCTCCGTGGCCGGGGCGCGGGTGCTGAACCCCACGCTGCAGGCCACCGGCTACGACGCGGCCATCGCTTCGATCGGCGGATTCATGTCGTCGGCGATGTTCCTGCTGTTCGCCCTGGCGTCTATCGCGCCGTCGTGCATTTGCGCCTTCGTGGCGGCTAACAGTTTCTCGACCATGATCCCCGGCGTGCCGCGCATGTCCTCGACCATGGCGGCCATGACCATCGCCATCATTCTGGCGGTGACGGGGGCTGCGGCGGACCTCGTCGGCTTTTTCTCTATCGTGGGCGCGTCGTTCGGACCGATCTGCGGGGCGATGATTGCCGACTACATCCTCTCGGGAAGAAAGTGGGCCGGCCCGCGCGAAGGCATCAACTGGGCTGGCTACATCTCCTGGGCGCTGGGATTCTTCGTGGGCATCCTTCCGTTCCTGCCGGTTTCGCAAGCGTTGAAGGACGCCAGCCAACCGGCGGCGGTCTACAGCACCCTCACGGGCTTCGCGGTGTACTGGCTGCTCGCCAAGGCGGGCATGGAACCGGCCGTAGTTGGAGCCAAAGCGAACTCGAAGGCCGCGGACTGGCTCTGACAGCCGCGCTCTACTTGCCCCACTTGGTCTTGATGACGATCGGCGTGCCGCGGAAGCCGAACTTCTCGCGCAGCCGGTTGATCAGGAATCGTTCGGTGGAGAAGTGCAGCTTCTCCTTGCGGTCCGTGAACAGTACGAAAGTGGGCGGACGGACGCCCGCCTGCGTGATGTAGCGGATCTTGCGTTCCGGTTCGAGCCTCAGGGTCTGCACGAAGCGGTTCAGTTCGCCGGTGGTGACACGGGTGGACGCCGAGGCGTACCCCTGGTCTATGCAAGAGATCAGGCGGTTCAGCCCCGAACTGTTTTTGGCAGACAGAAACGCGACCGGCGCGTAGTCGAGGAATTTCAACTCGTCCCGCACGCGTTCTTCGAAGGCACGCTTGCCCGTACCCTCGACGGCGTCCCACTTGTTGACCACAATGACCACGGCGCGCCCCGCCTCGTGCGCATAGCCTGCGATATTGGCGTCCAGGCCGACGATGCCTTCGGTGGCGTCCAGCAGCACGAGCACGACATCTGCGAGTTCGAGATTCTTGCGCGCCATCACCACGCTGAGTTTCTCCGCCATCAGCTTGGTCTTGCCCTTGCGGCGGATGCCGGCAGTGTCCACAAAGACGTAACGCTTGCCGCCGCGGAGAATGCTCTCGTCGACGGCGTCGCGCGTGGTGCCTGCCACCGGCGACACGATGGCGCGCTCCTTGCCGGCCAGCGAATTGAGCAACGTCGATTTGCCGACATTCGGGCGGCCGATGATGGCGATGCGAATCGCGGGCGGTTTGGCGGCGGCTTCGGCGGCATCGCGGGCGAAACCCTCGGTCACGTGATCGAGCAGGTCATCGATCCCCAGGCGGTGCTCGGCGGAAACGGCGAACACATCGCCGATGCCGAGTGAATGGAATTCGTGGACCAGGCCGGCGCGCGCTTCGCTGTCGATCTTGTTGACCGCCAGCGTAATGGGCTTGCCCAGGCGGCGCAGCAGGCGCAACAGTTCGCGGTCGGCCGCGGTGATCTCCGTGCGGCCGTCGATCAGGAATATCACATGCACGGCGTCAGCCAGCGCGACGCGAGCCTGCTTGAGGATCTCCGAGGGGATCAGCTCGTCTTCGTCCGGCAGGATGCCGCCCGTGTCCACCAGTTCGAAGCGCCGGCCTCGGTAGTCGGCTTCGCCGTGGATACGGTCGCGCGTGATCCCGGGTTCGTCGCCCACAATGGCGCGGCGCTTTCCGAGAATCGCGTTGAACAGGGTGGATTTGCCAACGTTGGGCCGGCCAACGATGACCACCGAAGGCAAGCTCGCAGGATTGGACATCGATGTTCATGATAGCATCGGCTCATGAATCGTCGAGAACTCATGTTCAGCCTGCCGGCTGCAACGCTATCATCTCTTTCCATTCCCGCTGTGGCAGCTACGGGAAACAAAGCCCTTCTGAAGCCCGCCATCTGCGCTTATTCGTTCCGGGAAGCGCTGAAGGCCAAAACCATGACCTACGAAGACCTGATTCGCCTCACTGCGGATCTGGGCGCCGAAGGCATGGACATGACTGTTTATTGGTTCCCGGACACATCCGATCAGTTCCTCAACTCCGTGCGCCGCACGGCGTACAAGTCCTGCGTTTCCATCTACAGCATCGCCATCCGTAGCGTCATGACGCAGCCGACGCCCGAACTCCGGGTGAAAGAGGCCGAGGAAGTGAAGAAGTGGGTGGACGTGGCGGTGCGGCTCGGCGCCGGACACATTCGAGTGTTCGGCGGCACCGTGCCCAAGGGTGCTACGGACGACCAGGCCGTCGATTGGGTGGTGGAAGTGCTTCAACGCTCGTCGGAGTACGCCGCGAGCAAGGGCGTCATCCTCGGATTGGAGGATCATGGCGGCATCACCGCGCGTGCCGAAACCGTCCTGAAGATCGTCAGGAAAGTGAATTCGCCGTGGGTCGGCGTGAACCTGGATACGGGAAACTTCAACATAGATCCTTACAAGGAAATCGAGATGTGCCTGCCGTATGCGGCGAACGTGCAGTTGAAGACGCTCATCCGTGACGAAACCGGCAAGCGCATCCCGTCGGATTGGGACCGCATCCTGAAGATGCTCGCCCAAGCCGGCTACCGGGGTTATCTGGCGCTCGAATACGAAGACAAGGAAGCGCCGGAGACCGCCGTGCCGCGCCTGATCGCGAAGCTGCGGCAACTGACGGCGAAGTACTCAGCCGTCTAAGCCGCGTCACGCCTCACCCGGCTTCTATACTGAAGTTAGTGACCTCCACGCGAACCAAGGCGCCCAGCGTGCGCCAGTTCTTCTCCCGCCGCGGGACGCTCTCGCGGTGGCACCCGAACTTCGAGTTCCGCGAAGGCCAGTTGCAGATGGCCGAGGAGGTGGAAAGCGCGCTGGCCGACAAACGCCATCTTATCGTGGAGGCCGGCACGGGCACAGGCAAAACGCTGGCCTACCTGGTGCCGGCGATCCTCTCCGGCAAGCGCGTAGTGGTAAGCACGGGCACCAAAACGCTGCAGGAACAACTCTTCTACAAGGACGTCCCGTTCCTGCAGCAACACTTTGAAAACCCCCTAGCGGTCTGCTACATGAAGGGCCGCTCGAACTACGTCTGCCGGCAGAAACTGTATGACGCCGAGCGGGAGCCGGTGCTCGCCGGACTGGAAGAGGTCACCGATTTCCGCATCATCCGCGAGTGGGAGAAGACCACCGGGACGGGAGACCGCGCCGAGATCACTGACCTGCCCGAGGGAAGCACGGCCTGGGCCAAGCTCGACGCGCGGCGAGAGCTCTGCAGTGGCCAGCGCTGCCCGCAATTCGACCGCTGCTTCATCACGTTGATGCGCCAGAGGGCCGCCGAGTGCGACATCATCATCGTCAACCATCACCTGTTCTTCGCCGATCTTGGCGTGCGCGATGAGGATTTCGGCGGCGTGATCCCGGATTACGCCGCGGTGGTGTTCGACGAAGCGCACGAAATCGAGGACGTAGCGGGCCAGTACTTCGGCGTTTCCATCAGCAACCACCAGATCGAGGATCTGCGCAAGGACATCGCCGCCGTGGCCAGGCGTAAGTCGCTCGGCTCGACCGAACTCGACCACGTGCTGGAACGCCTCGAAGAGTGCTCCCGCGCGTTCTTCGCCCTGTTCGATACCTTCGAGGGCCGCAACGCCTTTGGACAGCGCGAACGATTCCTCGAAAAGCACGAAGACCAGTACCGTGAACTGCTGGGCGTACTCGAACTGGTGTGGAGCCATCTGGAGCTGATCAAGGACTCTCTCGACGAAGTGCTGCCGCTCGGCCGCCGGACGCGGGAGTTGGCCGAGGCCCTATCGTTCTGGGTGGAAACCGGCAACCGCAGCTACGTCTACTGGACCGAGCGGCGCGGGCGCGGCTGCTACCTGCAGGCGACGCCCATTGATGTCTCTTCGATTCTGTCCACGCGTCTGTTCGACTCGATCAGCACCGTGATCCTGACCTCGGCGACGCTCGCTGTGGCGGGCACCTTCGAGTACGTGGAGCGCCGGTTGGGATTGCGCAACGCCCGCGGCCTGATCGTACCCGGCCAGTTCGACTACGCCAACCAGACACTGCTCTTTGTCCCGCAGCAGCTACCGGACCCGCGCCAGCCTTCCTTCACCGAGATGGCGGCCGACGAGATCGCGGCGATCCTCTCGCACAGCCGTGGCCGGGCGTTCGTCCTGTTCACCAGCTACCAGCAGATGCAAGCGGTGCACGATCGCGTGGCGGCGCGGATCGAGTACCCCACACTGCTGCAGCGCACCGCCCCGCGCTCGGTTCTGTTGGACCGGTTCCGTTCGACGCCAAACTCGGTTCTGTTCGCCACCAGTTCGTTCTGGCAGGGGGTGGACGTTCCGGGAGAGCAGTTGAGCTGCGTTATCATAGATAAGCTACCGTTCGCGGTGCCGAGCGACCCCGTCGTGGACGCCCGCATTAGAGCCATCCGCGACGATGGGGGCAATCCTTTTTACGACTACCAGCTTCCGCAAGCCGCCATTGCCCTGAAGCAAGGCTTCGGCCGTTTGATACGCAGCCGCACAGATCGTGGCGTGTTGGTCCTTTTGGACAATCGCATCACGAAGCAGCGCTACGGCCAAGTCTTTTTCGATAGCCTGCCGGATTACCGTTTCACAACGGACCGGGCCGAAGTGGAGAAGTTTTTCGATGTTTGAAGTGACAGTAGAAGAGACCTTCGCCGCCGGGCACGCCCTGCGCAACTACCACGGCAAGTGTGAGAACGTGCACGGGCACAACTACAAGATCCACGTCACGCTGGAAGGCGAACAACTGGATGCGGCGGGCCTGCTGGTGGATTTCCATGAAGTGAAGCGCGTGCTGAACGGGATCATCGAGCGCGTGGATCACAAGTTCCTGAACGACATACCCCCATTCGACACGCTGAACCCCTCAGCCGAAAACATGGCGCGCTGGTTTTGCGACGAACTGGCGAAGGACCTTGCCGCGTCGCTGCGCGCTACTGACGCACGCCTGGTGGAAGTGCGGCTTTGGGAAACCGATACGTCGATCGCGGCCTACCGGCCGTAATGTTCGGCATTCTTCTGGGCGAAGAACGCCCACTTCTCCGGCAGGTCGTCAATCGCAAAGATGGCCGACACCGGGCACACCGGAACACAGGCACCGCAATCGATGCACTCGACCGGATCGATGTACAGCATCTCCGCGGCCTCGAATTCAGCCTCATCCTTGCGCGGGTGGATGCAGTCCACCGGACAGGCGTCCACACAGGCAGTGTCTTTCGTACCGATGCAGGGTTCCGCAATCACATAAGCCATAAGTCGTCCTCTCCCAGCAAGGTCGGAGCATTCGCCGACGACGTACCTATAACATAATGGAACAGGCTCATACAAATGCAACGGCCTTCTTGGGTGGCACTCGGCACGGTTCTTGTGGCAGCAGTGTTGTGGACGGCGATGGCTTTTCTGATCGTGCCCGGTGCGCGGCATCACGATTTCCTGAACCTTTACACGGGCGCGAGGCTGGCGCGCACGGGCCAAGTTGCTTCGCTTTACGATCCTACAACGCAGCTTGCCACTGAACGCACGTTGGTGCCGCGCACGGCCACCCTAATCCCGTTCGTCCGCCCACACTTCTATGCGACAATCTTGTCGCCGCTGGCCGCGCTGGAGTTCAACCGGGCTTTCGTCGTCTGGGTCGCATTTCAAACCGTTCTGCTTCTGGCGTGTTGGACTTGGGGGTGGCGGCGATTCGGTCCTGATGCGCTGGTTTTCGGCGCGTTGTTCGCGCCCGCAGCACTGGGCATTGCGCACGGTCAGGACTGTGTGGTGTTTCTCGCGGTGGTCATCGGGTTTTACACCCTCGCGGAGCGTCACCGTGACTCGTTCTCTGGGGCGGCGCTCGCATTCGGATTGGTCAAGTTCCACCTGTTCATGCTCTGGCCGCTCACACTCGCTGTATCGCGGCGATGGCGCGCGCTGGCCGGATTCTCAGTCGTTTCTCTGGCGTTGGGCGCGGCGTCGTTTGCGATCGGCGGCCGCACGGGCGTAAGCCAGTACATCGCACTGCTCCAGATGAAAAACATCGAGCGCCTGTCGCCATCGCCGGAAAAGATGGTGAACATATACAGCCTCCTGGCGAATGCGGGCGTCGAATCAGGCGGCCTATCGTTCCTGTTCGGCACCGCGGTAGTGCTGGCCACCGTCGCGGCCGTATGGCGGGCGCCGTTGTGGCGTCTCGTGGCAGGAACCTCTTGCGGCGCGCTACTGGTTGCGCCCCATGTTTACGGCTACGACGCCGCGTTGTTGTTGCTGGGAGTGTGGCTGGCGATCTTCGAATCGCGAGACCGCTGGACGCGGCTTGCAGCGGCAACCGTGGCAATCCCCATCCCGTACCTGATCGGTCTCGCCGGACCGCCATGGTCAGCCGCTCCGGCCCTCGCGCTAGTAATATTCCTGGTTACGCTGGCCGTCGAAAACGTGCGCGTCTACTGGACCAGCCGCTTTAGCCGCTGCAATGCTTCTGCGGCTTCTTTGTAGTCCGGCTCGATCTCCAGGGCTTGCTCGAAGCACTCCGCCGCGCGTTTGAACAATTCCTGCGCGGCATACGCCCGGCCCAGATTGTACCAAGGGAAGTGGTAGCTTCGATACCGGCGGCTGCGCGTGGCCTTTTCGAGCCATCCGATGGCGGCGTCGTAGTCGCCCTTTTCGATCAGGTACGCCCCGATGTCGTTGTAAGGATTGCCAAGGTCCGGATCGAGTTCGACGGCTTTCTTGCACTCGGCGATGGCGTCGTCCGTCCGGCCCTGGTTGTGATAGATCCAGCCAAGCAGCGTGCGCGCTTCCGCGGTGGCGTGCAGCTCAAGCGACCGCCGGCACAAATCCAGCGCCAACTCGGCGTCACCCTGGCGGCAAAGCTGATGCGCTTTCTCATACAGTTCCACGGCGAACTGGAAGCGCTCGTCGGCCATTAGCATCATTATGCACAACCGGCGGCTCAGCGGGGAGACCGGCGCTTACTCGGCCCTGCCCGGCTCCACGCTACCCAGGCGGGTACCGGCTCGTCCTGCGGGCTCCTGCGCGATCCCCTGGGGCACCCCCTCAGAACAGTTGACACTCTCGAAGAACGGCGTTCAACGGCGTGCCGTCGCACCGGCCCCTGATCACTACACGTGAACCCACCGTGACCGTTGCCAAACGGCCGGTGCTGGATGCCGGGAACACACATTGGACGGAGTCAACCGGGGGATCGGTCTTGAGCGCAAGGCAGGGTGCGTCCCTGGTGTCCTTCCCCACCTTCCTCACTTCGCCTGTGATAGTGATCCATTTGCCCTTCGCGGGAACCGCCTCGCTCGATGGCATGTACACTCGAAACGGACGAAAGCGATCGCACCCACAGTATTCTCCACCCCTATGATAGGTGCAGGGACCGGCGTTTTGGAGATGCTGATTATCATGGTGACCGCACATGCAGGTCGTGTTTAAGGGCATTCTCTTATAAGTGTAACATCTCCCTCGCGAGCTTCGTAAGTGCGGCATGTTTCTGTGTCTTCGACCGGCATCGACAATCGTCCCATAACGTCCCATAGGCCGTCATGAGGGCATACAGAGCCATCATGACGCGCCGGACGCTGTCGTCCAGGCCCATGACCAGCACGAGAGCGTGGCTAAATAGTGTGGGAGCGAAGGTCCATCGGAGTTAGCTGGAAAGTACAGAACAGTACAGGGTGTTAGGCCAGGATCTGAAAAGGCAGTAATAAATAGTAAGTGGGTTGGCAATGCACTGCTGCGATAGTGATGGCAACGCGGCGCGCCCCGGCGTTGTAGTGCATGGTCCGTCATCTCCTGCACACGGGACTCCCGCGCATACAATGGAGAAGATGACTCCCCAAGTGAGGAAGGCCGTGTTCCCCGCCGCGGGCTTGGGCACTCGCTTTCTACCTGCCACCAAGGCCCAACCGAAGGAGATGCTGCCGCTGGTCGACAAGCCGCTCATTCAATACGCCGTGGAGGAATCCGTGCGTTCCGGCATCCGCGACATTATCATCGTCACAGGCCGGGGCAAGAGCGCCATCGAGGATCATTTCGACGTAAGCTTCGAGCTCGAAAATCTCCTGGAACGGCGCAACCGGATGGATTTGCTCGCCAGCGTGCGGCGCGTTTCGGACATGATCGACGTCTCCTACATCCGGCAGAAGGAAGCGCTGGGGCTGGGACACGCGGTACTGCGGGCCCGCGAACTTGTGGGCCAGGAGCCTTTCGCGGTCGTGCTCAGCGACGACGTGATCGACGCTCCCAAACCTTGCTTGCAGCAGCTTCTGGATGTTTACAACGAATACGGCGCCAGCGTCCTCGCTCTCATGGAGGTCCCTCACGATAGGATCTCCGCCTACGGTGTAGTGGCCGCCGAGCCGGTCGCTTTCAACGGCACTTCGGACCGGCTCTACCGCGTCAGCGACTTGGTGGAGAAGCCGCCCGCGCATAAGGCGCCGTCGAACCTCGCCATCATCGGACGCTACATCCTTACGCCGGACATCTTCGAGTCCATCGAGCAGAGTCAACCCGGGGCAGGGGGCGAGATTCAGCTCACCGATGCTCTGCGGCACTTGTTGAGGACCCGTCCTATCTACGGTTATCGATTCGAAGGGAAGCGATACGACGCGGGCGACAAGCTGGGCTTCCTGCAGGCCACCGTGGAGTTTGCGTTGGCGCGGCCCGACCTGGGAGGCAAGTTCCGCACGTACCTGAAGTCGCTCAAACTGTAGCGCAGCGTGGATAATATGGAGATGCGCCGTCGAACTTTCTGCGCGGCAGCGGCCGCCGGCGTGGGGCAAATTCGCGCCATGCAAACGAAAGTGCCTTTGCGAATCGGCATCGATCTGTTCAGTCTTCGCAACCAGGACTGGACGCCGTTTGAGCACCTGGATTACTGCGCCCGGCAGAAGGTCCAGGTGGTGCACTTCTCCGAAATCCGCTTCCTGGGCGGACTGGAGGAGGCGCACCTCAAGAAGGTCCGCGAGCACGCCGACCGGCTGGGGATCCAGATCGAGGTCGGAATGCGCTCCGTCTGTCCGACTTCCAGCGCCTTCGATCCCAATCAGGGCACGGCGGAGGAACAACTCGCCAGGATGCTCAACGCAGCCCGCATCCTCGGGTCGCCTATCGTGCGCGCCTTCCTGGGACACGGCGGCGACCGCCGGGGCAAGCTCTCCATCGACGAGCACATCGAGAATGCCGTGAAGGTGCTGCGCGCCTCGCGGTCGCGCATCCTCGCCAGCGGCTTGAAGATCGCCATCGAGAATCACGCCGGAGACATGCAGGCGCGCGAGGTGAAAACGCTCATCGAAGAGGCGGGGACCGGCATCGTCGGATCCTGCCTGGACTCCGGCAACCCGCTGTGGGCCATCGAAGACCCGCACCTCACGCTGGAAACCCTGGCGCCGTACGTGCTGACCTCGCATCTGCGCGACAGCGCCGTGTGGCGAACCGCGGAAGGCAGCGCGGTCCAGTGGGTGCGCTTGGGCGAAGGCAACGTCGGCATCGACGGTTACTTGAGCCGGTTCGCCGAGTTGTGTCCGGGCAAAACGGTCTCTCTGGAAGTCATCATCACGGGCCCGGTGGTGCAGCGATTCATGGAACCGGGTTTTTGGCAGGCCTACCGGAAGACACCGGCTTGGGAATTCGCTCGTTTTCTTACGTTGGCCGAGAAAGGAAAACCGCGCCAGGCGCCCGTCCCGGCGGCTTCCAAGCAGGAAACCGCCGCTCGCGAGCGCGAAGATCTCGAAGCCAGTCTGCGCTGGCTGCGTGAATGGAGGAATTCATGAGGACTACGATTGCCCTGTTGTTGATGCCACTGCTCGTCGCTGCCGCGCCCGCGCCTAAATCGGAACTGGTCACCGAGGTGCGCGCGCTCATCGGCCGCGACAATTTCACCGCCGCCGACAAGCGCGTGCGCAACTACTATTCTGAACACGGTGCCACTAGCGAGCTGGCGGCGGCGATCAGTTGGATGGGCCGCGGAGCGCTGGAGCGCCACCGCCTGGACTCGGCCACCAACTATGCCGGCCGCGCGCGCACCCTGGTAGAAGCGCTTTTGAAGGGCCGCTCGATCGACGCGGACCGCTTCCTGGCCACTGCGCTAGGCGCCGCCATTGAGGTGGAGGCGCAGGTAATGTCCAGGCGCCATGAGGACAGTGCGGCTATCGAGTTGCTCGAGCGCGAAATCAAAGCCTATGGCGACACCACTCTCGGCATCCGTCTTCAGAAGAACCTCAACATGCTGGTCCTGGTGGGCAAGACCGCTCCGGCCCTCGATTTGAAGCAGTATGTGGGCCGCAAGCCTGAGCCGCTGGCGAGCCAAAAGGGTCACCCGGTGGTCCTGTACTTCTGGGCGCATTGGTGCCCTGAGTGCAAGGCGATGGCTCCCGTACTGGCGAAAATCCAATCGGAATTCGGCCCCAAGGGCTTGGAGTTCTATCTACCGACAGCATTGTACGGCTACACCAAGCGCGGTGAGGACGCCACCCCCGCCGAGGAAATGCGGTACATCGAGAAGGTCCGCGGCGAAACCTACACCGGGCTCGAAAACGCCTTCGTTCCCGTCGGCGTTGACAATCTCCGGTTGTATGGTTCGAGCACGGTGCCGACCATGGTGCTTGTGGATCGCCAGGGCGTCGTTCGGCTCTTCCAGCCCGGCAAGATGACCTACGAGGAACTGGCGCCGCGCATCGCTGAGTTGTTGCGCTAGCCTGTTCGCAAGCCCGGCTGTGTTACAATCCACGCTCGTAGCCAAGCTATGAGTAGCGATCGACGCAGTTTCCTTGCGCGGCTCCCGGTGTTGGGAGCCGTGCCGGCGGCAGAGGCGGCGCCGCAGTCCAAGTCGCTGGTGGATCGCCTGTTCGCCGTCTTCGACGCGCTCGAAATCGTGGATACCCACGAGCACACGGCGCTCGAGCAGAAGCGGCTTTCCGAACCGGCTGACTTCTTCACGCTCGCCTCGCACTACCTGATGGGCGACGCAGTAAGCTCCGGCCTGCCGAAGTCCGCCCAGGACGTGGTCAACGACAGGAAGGCGACGGCTGCCGCGCGCTGGAGCGCCTTCGAGCCCTGGTGGCGCAACTGCCGGTTCACGGGTTACGGCCAGGCGCTGCGCACAACCATCCGCGACCTGTACGGCGTCGAGGAGATCTCCGCGGGCACAGTCGCTACGATCAACGAGCGCATCGCGGCACGCCTGCGTCCCGGCCTGTACCGCTGGGTGTTCAAGGAACGCGCGCGCATTCGCCGCGCCATCGTCGACGACAATTACAACGCCGCGCCGATGAAACTCGATCCGGAGTTCTTCGTCCCCGCGCGCAAGTTCGATCGGTTTGTCACCCCGCCGACGCCGAAAGCCGTGGGCGAACTCGAGCAGCTCACCGGAGTGAGCATCACCAGCCTCGGCGGCCTCAAGCAGGCCATGGAGAAGAGTTTCGCGCAAAGCGTGGCCGTGGGGATGGCGGCGGTGAAGTCCACCATCGCTTACAACCGGAATCTCGAATTCCGCGAAGTGAGCGAAGCGGACGCGGCCCGTGACTTCGAGATCATGATGCGCCGCGAGCGCCCCTTGCCGGACGGTTTTCGCCGCCTGCGCGAGCGTCCGCTCCGCAACCTCGAAGATCACATGTTCCACCACCTGGTCCGGCTGGCCGAGGCGCACAACTATCCCGTGCAAGTGCACACGGGCCTGCACGCCGGACCCAATTTCATCACGAATTCGAATCCCACACTTCTCACGAACGTGTTCTTTCTTTTTCCGAAGGTGAAGTTCGACCTGTTCCATATCGGCTACCCGTATCAGTCCGAACTGGCGGTGCTGGCGAAGATGTTCCCGAACGTGTACGTGGATTTCTGCTGGGCGCACATCATCGCGCCGGGCGTCGGCCGCCGCGCCCTCCACGAGTGTCTCGAAACAGTGCCGCTCAACAAGATCATGGGTTTCGGCGGCGACTACAACTTCGCGGAGCTGAGCTATGGCCACGCGAAAATGGCTCGCCGCAACATCGCGCAGGTGCTGGCCGGCAATGTCGAGGCGGGCATCCATACCGAAGACGACGCGGCCGACATCGGCCGCATGCTGCTCTGCGATAATCCCCTGGCTCTATTTCCCTTGGCGAAATAAAACATGACTAATTCCGTTCTCCGCCGGTGCCTCCCTTCCCTGGCCCTCCTGCTGCTCGCCGGCTGCAATTCCAAGCCGCGGCTGGACTGCTGGATGGTCGACTCGCTTGATAAGGTATTCCCCGACGATGCCGCCGGCACACGCAAGGCTGGCAGTGAGCCGCGGCTCATCGCACGCAACGGCCACGCCAGCCTGCAGATTGCGTTGCGCTCGTCCGAAGGCATCGCCTCGCTCGACGCGACGGTGGACAACCCTGAGCTAGATGGTGTGCGACTGCCGGTGCAGATTCGTCGCGTGGGCTACGTGCCGGTGGGTTCGAATCCCCCGAATACACCGCCAGACGAGGTAATCCGCCCCGCGCCGTCGATGTTCCCCGACCCGCTTCTAGAAGACTTCCCGTTCAATCTGCCTGCTCGCGAAACGCAAGCCATCTGGCTCACGGTCTCCTGTCCTCTCAGCGCCAAGCCTGGAGAGTACCGCGGCGTGGTGCGTTTCTCGCAGAACAAGAGATTGCTCGCCAAGAAGGATTTCAGCATACGCGTGACCAATGCCGTAGTGCCCGCGGGCCAGAGCCTCAAAGTGACTAACTGGTTCAACATGGACCGCGGCATGCTCAGCAGGTACTATCCTTCGCTCGACCGCGATCCCGAAAACTACTGGCGGCTGATGGAGAACATCGGCCGCGTGCTGGCCGCGCACCGGCAGAACGTCATGATCACGTCGGTCACCTCGTTGACTGACATGACACCGCGGGGAGGCTCGATTGAATACCGCTTCGACCGGCTGGACCGGTGGGTGGAGACCTTCGAGCGCAGCGGCGTGATCGGCACCATCGAAGGCGGGCACCTGCTCTCGAGAGCCTCCGGCTACGATACGCAACTGGTGGTCCCTGCACCGGTGGTCGAACAAGGCAAGCTGGTGTGGAAGAGCCTGCCGCCGGAGGACCCGCGGGGCGAGCGCTTTCTCGACTCGTTCCTCTCCGCGCTTTACGCGCACCTGAAGGAGAAGAACTGGACCGGGCGATATATTCAGCACATCCACGATGAGCCGCACGGCGCCGAGTCGCCGTCATATCAGCGCTACGGCCGCATCATCCACCGGAACCTTCCTGGTATCCCCACCATCGACGCGATCTCGCTCGATGAGGACGTGAGTTATTTCGATGTGACGGACATCTGGGTGATGGTCCTCGGCAGCTTCGATCACAAAATGGACAAGCTGGGCCGCCACATCGCCAGCGGCGGGCAGGGGTGGTTTTACACGTGCATCTCTCCGCAGGGCCGCTACCTGAATCGCTTCATCGATCAGCCGCTGATCAAGACGCGCCTACTGCACTGGTTCAATTATCGCCACAACCTGGCGGGGTTCCTGCACTGGGGCGGCAATTATTGGGGCCCGACCCCGTTTGAGAACGTGCAGCGGGTGATCAACGACAATCACACGCTGCTGCCGGCCGGCGACAACGCCGTGGTGTATCCGGCGCCTGCGACCGATTCCGTGCTGAGCAGCCTGCGCCTGGAAGCCATGCGCGAGGGCATTGAGGATTACGAACTGCTCCGCGCGCTCGGCGAGCGCGATGCCTCGCGGGCTCGTACACTGGCCGAAAAGGCCATCCCGCACATCAACGACTACGTGCGGGACACGATTGAATTCCGAAAGCTCGAACGCCAACTCCTGGAGGCATTCTAATGCGCCGCCGAATCTTCGCCGTTCTCTCGCTCATTTGGTTCGCCTCCGGCTGCTGCCGCACGAAGAGCGCTGAAGCCTGGCTGGTCGATTCGCTCGACCAGGTGTTCCCCGATGATCCCGCCGGAAGCAAAGCCCTGAAGGAGGCAAAATTCGCCGCCGCACGCAGGTCCAACGTCAGTCTGCAACTGGCGCTGCGGTCAAGCGCCGGCATCGGGGACTTGAATGTGGATGCGCTGGCGCTTGCAGGTCCCGGCATCCCGATTGACCGTATTGAGGTCCGCCGCGTCGAGTACGTTGTGGCGACCACGAACACCCCCTCCGCTTCCCGCGGCGTGGTGCTGCGCGAGGCGCCGGCTCTGTTTCCCGACGCGCTCGTGACGGGCTTTCCCATGACCGTGGAGAAGAATAAAGCACGCTCGGTATGGATCACGATTCCCGTCCCCGCCGACCAGGCGCCCGGCCGGTACGACGGTGTACTGAGACTGCGCCAGGGCAACCAGGAGCTGAGCCGCATTCCGTACACTCTCGACGTGACGTCCGCGATAGTGCCCGAGGAAATTCCCTTCGATGTGGCTCACCGCTTCGCGCTGAACGACGCCTATAGCCAGCAGTTCTACCGCACACCACAGTTTTCGGGGCAGTGGTGGATCATCACCGGCAACATCGCCAGATTCCTTGCGGCGCACCATCAAACCTTCATCCCCGCGAATCCCATGGATCTGGTGACCGTCTCGGCGGGCGGCGGCGCGCCGCGTTACGATTTTTCCAACTTCGTACGGTTCGTGCGCATGTTCGAATCCGCCGGGGTGCGCGGATCCATCGACGGCGGGCAGTTGCTCAGTCGCGGCGCCCGCAAGAGCGATCCTCTCACGGTGCGCATCTGGACGGTGGATGGCGCGGCTCCGCAAGAGAGGCGCATCGCGATCGACGAGGCACACGCCCGGCCGTTCCTGGCGAGCTTTTACGGAGAGCTTCGCCGCACGCTGGCGGCGAACGGCTGGGAGAAGCGCTACGTCCAGGGCCTGATCGACACGTCCAATGAGCGCGAAACGGAAGAGTGCAAGCGCTGGCAGGCTGAAATCCAGCGCGTCATGCCCGCCACCGGATTCGTGAGCCCCGCGGGGGTATCGGGCTCCTTCATTGATCACCCGTTGCTCGAAACCCGCATCCTCGGCTGGACCTCATTCCAACGTGGCGAACGCGGCGTGCTGCGCTGGGAAGGGAACCGTTGGAGTCCGGACCCGTTTAAGGACACACAGCCGGCCATGCAGGATGAATCCACTTTCCCGCCGCCTGGCGGAGTGCATCTTGCTTACCCCAACCGGGAAGGCCGCACCCTGTTCAGCTCCGTCCGCTTCGAACAGATGCGCGAATCGGTTGAGGATTACGCCCTGCTCGTTGAACTGAGCCGGAAAGACGCGGCCAAGGCCCGATCGCTGGCAGGCCGGATGGCAAGTGCAGGCGAGCCAGCGGCGTTCCGCCTCATTCTACGGGAGTTGCTGGGTTCCTTCTGAGAACGCGCGCGTTCAGCCAGTCTTGCGTCTGGACCTGCCCGCCAATTGATGCGAAGCAGGCGGCTTCTTGGGGACTTGGCGGCGAAGAAGGCGGTTTACCGACCGAACCAGGTGAGCCACTTCGTTCGAGCTCTTTTGGATAACAGCATCGGCGCCTGTATTGGACTCGTTCAATCCCAGGGGATCGGCAAAGCCTGAGATCAGAATGATCGGGATGTCTTTCTTCTGCTTGCGGATGCGCTCTATCAATTCAATGCCGTTCATGCGCGGCATCTTATAGTCGGTGATCACAAGGTCGAATGTCTCACTGCTGAAACATTCCAGACCTTCGTGCCCGCTGACAGCGGTTGTCACCTGGTGACCGAATTCCTCCAGCACGGACTTCCTGGCAGCCAGACCAGACTGGTTGTCATCGACCAGCAGGATTTGGGCTCCCGGAACTGTACTGGAAGTGGATGAAGGCTTCATGAGAACTTTTGAAAAGTAACAAAGCTGAAATTCAACTGTCAATCGTTTTGTATCGGATTGAAAAACAGAAAGATCGAACTCTTGACTTTCGACCTCAGTGTTGTTCCGTAAAACGGCCGTCTTTCGCTGAGGCAGAAAACCCGCGAGCGGACGGCTCACTCGACTTCGCGAGGAGCCGTGTATCCAGCCTTCGCGATGACCGAGTATTTGATCGGTTTCCGCTTTTCGTCGACGATGCGCAAAGGTTCGTTGGTGGCGGGGTTCACCAGTTCCACTTTGATTTTGCGGAACTTCCCGTCGCGCGCTTGATTCGTAGGCTGGTACGACAGCGAGTATTGGTTCCGCAAGGAATCCGAGACGGCGCGGAAGATGCTGGGGAACTCGCCATAGAAGCGCGGGAAGAAGCTCATGCCGCCGGTTTCCTTGGCGAACGTGCGCATCTGGTTGTCCGCCTGGAGGAAATCCATGCGGGCGAGGCTGCCCATCATGCCGCGCGCGTCGTAGTAATCCCTTAGAGCCTGCATCAGGCCAATCGCGTATATCGGCACAGCAGCTTCCTGTAGGATCTTACGTGTCTTGTCGAAGGTGATCTTGCTGAACGTGTCCACACCGGATGCGATCAGCACGATGGCCTTGCGGCCTTCTATGTCCTTCATGCGCTCGGCGGTGTCGGTGACGGCATCGTAAAGATTCGATTCCGAGTACGCCGCAAAACGAAGGCGCTGCATGGCCTCGTAGGCGGCGCGCTTGTCGGTCGAGAAATCCGAAAGAATCTCCGGGCGCAGGTCGTAGGCGACTACCGCCACGTAATCTTCCGGCTTCAGCGTCTCAATGAATCCGTACGCGGCAGTCAAGGTTTGGTACCAGCTCTCGGTCCAATAGCTTTGGTACAGGTTGCTGAACTCGATGACCATGCAGACGGTCATGGGCGCTTCACCCAAGCCAAAGTTGCTGATCTGTTGAGGAACGCCGTCCTCGAGAATGCGGAAGTTGCCGCGCGGGATGCCGGGGATGAAGCGGCCCTTGTTGTCGAGCACGGCCACCTCGACGCTCACGGCATTCACGTCGCTGCGGAACGTTGGCACGCCGTCGGGCAGCGCGGGGCGGTCCTTCTTCGAAAGCTTGGACGGGATCTTGGCCGCTTCCGCTTCGGCGTCGGCACCCTTCTTCCGCGGACGGGCGACAGTTTCGCTGCCTTCCTTGCGCGGTCCTTCCTGCGCGGGTGCGGCCGGAGTCCACACAAACAGCGCGGCGGCCAGAAGGAGAGCTAAACGTGTCATTTTCATCGCGATTCCCCCATGCCCAAATATAGCACCGCTTATTTGACGCACCGGGCTGGCTGGGTGTTTCAGGGGCCGGGACTCAGTTGACGGGACCGTTCGGGCCGCGGTGCTTGTGCATGTAGCGCTGGAAGCGGCGCTTGGCGCTGCGGAATTTGTACGCCTCATAGGCGCGGATCAGGCCGGCTACCGGATCCAGCGAGTAGCGGCCGTGCCTCAGGTAGATGTAACCCACCAGCAGCCCGCCCAGGTGCGCCACGTGGCTGACGCCGCCTTTGCTGGCACCGATCGAGCTCAGGAAATCGATCGCGCCCAGGATCATGACGAAGTACTTGGCTTTGATAGGGAACAAAAAGCTGAACAGCACCATCCGGTCCGGGTAAAGCATCCCGAAAGCGAGCAATAGACCATAGATGGCCCCGGAACTGCCTATGGTCCGCGCTCCCAGGCTGCCTGCGATCCAGTTGGCCACAACAACGCACACACCCGCGCCGATGCCGCACAGGAAGTAATAGCGCAAGAACCGCCGCGTGCCCCAATCGCGCTCCAGATCCACTCCGAACATCCACAGCGTCAACATGTTGAACAGGATGTGCGCGAACCCGTACGGATCGTGCAGGAACATGTACGTGAACAGTTGCCAGAAGGCTCCCAGGTAGATCACGGCTCCCGGCACGAGGGCGAAGTGCTGAAAGATGAGGTCGAAATCAAAGCGAACGGCGAGGAAATAAAAAAGAAAAATAGCGATATTTACGATAAGCAGCCACTTCACTCCAGGCGGGAAATACCCCGGCGAGAAGTAAGCCGTGGTCCGGGATCGGGCGGGATAGGGCATTCCAGCGTGCGCTTTAATTCAAGATAACATGCGCCGTGCGACGGGCGCCTCCTGCCTTTATCCGGCGGCCCTGTCGCCACGCCCGTAACGGATCAAAACAGTCGCGACGGACTGCAGGACCGCGGCCATCGCGACCCAAACCTGCCAATGCGAGAACAGCCCATCCGTGATGGCAAACTGCCCGGTCCAGTTGAGATCCGCGCCCAGCCTCCAGGCGGCAAGGCCCGCGGCCATGACGGCCAGCGGCGTAAGCAGGCTACCCAAAGCGAGTGCGAGCTGCCGGCGCTTCCCTCGTCTTCTCCGGATCGCTGGGCCGCGCCGCAAACGTATCCGAACCAGCATTTCCTCCCACCAAACTTTCACTCTACCAGCAATTGCGATACATTGGCTGAGAGCAGCATTCATCGAAGGGAGAGACTATGCGAAAGATACGAACCGCCGTGATTGGCGCTGGTTTTATGGGTAAGGTGCACGCGGAAGCAATCCGCCGCCAGCCGAACGTGGAGCTCGTGGCCGTATGCGGCATCGACGCCAAGGAAGGCGTGTCGTTCGGCGAGGCCGTCGGCGTCGAGCGCACCAGCGGCGACTGGCATGAGATCGTCGCCGATCCCGGGATTGATGCCCTGCACATCTGTACACCCAACAATCTCCACTACCCGATTGCCAAGGCTGCCATGATGGCCGGCAAGCATGTTCTTTGCGAGAAGCCGCTGACCACCACGCTGGAAGAAGCAAAAGAACTGGTAGAAATCGCCAAGAAGCAGAATGTCGCCAACTGCACCAACCACAACCTGCGTTACTATCCGGCCGTGCAGCAGATGCGCCGCATGATAGAGGCCGGCGAGTTGGGAGACATCATCGTCGTACAGGGCACCTATTCGCAGGACTGGCTGCTCTATGACACGGACTGGAACTGGCGCATCGTCAGCAAGGAAGGCGGCGCGCTGCGCTGCATGGGCGACATCGGTTCGCACTGGATGGATATGGTCCAGCACGTCACCGGCCAGCGCATCACTTCGGTCTGCGCCGACCTGCAGACTTTCCTAAAGAAGCGCAAGAAGCCCAGGACGGGTGCGCTGCAGGCGTTCGAGAGCAAGATGGCGAAGGTGGACGATCGCGAGGAAGTGGACATCGACACCGACGATTACGGCGCCGTCCTGCTGCATCTGGGCGACCGCGCGCGCGGCGCTTTCACCGTCAGCCAGATGTCGGCCGGGTGCAAAAACCGCTTACAGATGGAGATCTTCGGCACCAAGGCCGGCGTCATCTGGAACCAGGAATCACCCGACCAGCTCTGGATCGGCCACCGCGACACGCCGAACGGCCTGCTGGTGAAGGACCCCGCGCTGATGCTGCCGGAGGCGCGCACTTACGCCGACCTGCCGGGCGGGCACTCGGAAGGTTACGACGACGCCCACAAGATGGTCTACCGCCGCTTCTACCGCACGGTGGCTGATCGCAAAGCGCCGGTCGAATACCCGACCTTCGTGGACGGCATGCGCGGCATCTACCTGCTGACCAGGATTCTCGAGAGCTCGCAGAAGGGCGCCTGGGTAGCTACGGAAGAAATCTAGGAAGCCTTCGTCTCGCTTTGCTCTTGCGGCCGCGGACCGGCGTCCACCGGATGCCAGTTCCCGCGGCCGCACATGTTCTGGCAGGACGGGAAAACCTCGCCCTCGGTGAAACGGACCGGCGTCTTGCATACCGTGCACCAGTAAACCCCCGTCTTTTCTACTTTTTCTCCGGGTTTGTAATTCATAGTGTCTGCAAGTTCTCCTGATTAACTCTTAACCAGCAACATCGCGGCCAACTGCCGCAAGTCGCCCAAACGAACGTCGGGCGGCACCTCATCGAGCGTCTCCGGTTGAAATCCGTAAGTGACGCCGCACGCCAGAATGCCTGCGTTGCGGGCTGTGCGAATGTCCACGTCGCTATCGCCCACCATCATGGCGCGCCCGGCACGCACGCCGGACTCTTCCAGAAGTTTGCACACACCCTCCGGATCCGGTTTCTTCTCGTCGAAACTATTGCCGCCGTACACGCGGAAGAAGTGGGCGCCCAATCCCAAACGCTCCACCAGCAGTTGGCTGAAGCGCACGGGTTTATTGGTGAGCACGCCCATTTTCATGCCGCCGTTGTGCAGCGCGTCCAGGCCTTCGCGCACGCCCGGATAAAGCGTGGTGCAGTCGAGCATGTGTTCCTTGTAATAGGCCATGAAGTACTCCAAAGCCGTCTGCACATCGGCTTCGGTGGCGTCAGGCCCCATGGCGCGGCGCATCAGCGTGGGAGCACCGTTACCCACGTAAGAATACACAAGCTCATGCGGGAGCGGTGCCAGACCCATGTGTTGCCGGGCCGCGTTCACCGCATTCGCCAAGTCTTCTTTGGAATCAATCAGCGTGCCGTCGAGGTCGAAAATCAGCAGGTCGATGCTACCGGGTTGAATCAATACCGCTAAGCTCCTTCGGGGGAAATGCTATGAGTCCCCTTCTTCAGTGTATCCGACCAGACCTGCTTCACTTTCTCGTAGCTCTGGCGCACGCCGTCCCGCAACTCCCGTGGCGCAATCGCCGCCATCACGCGCGCGGCATCCATCACGTAAGGAGCGATACGCGAGCCGACCACCGAACGGGGCGGCGGCTTGGGCGTGAAAGCCAGCAGCAACATCACGATCACCGCCGCGATCAGCGCCCCGCGCACCAATCCGAACACGCCACCAAACAGCCGGTCCAGCCAGCCCAAACCCGCCCACTTGAACAGCACGGCGAGCATCCGGCCCAGCAAGGCGCCGAGGGCCATAACCCCGACGAAGACCAGCAGGAAGCCGATGAAGCTGGCGATGCCGCGCGAACTCACATACGGAAGCAGAAACGAGCCGGCGGTTCCGTAAAACCACAAGCCGCAAAGCAAGCCGATCACGCAGGCGGCGAAGCCCACTATGGTGCGTGCCAACCCTTTGGCGAAGCCGGCCACGACCGAAGCGAGGAGAATGATCCCCAGTACGACATCCAGCCAGTTCACAAAACCTTCCCGGTAAGGGCCCGGTACGCCTCCTTGTACTTCTCGCTGGTTCTGGCGGCGACATCTTCCGGCAGGGGAGGTGCGGGCGGTTGTTTGTTCCAGCGAATCAACTCCAGGTAATCGCGGACGTACTGCTTGTCGTAGGACGGCTGCGCGCCGCCCGGCTTGTAACTGGCGAGCGGCCAGAAACGCGACGAGTCCGGCGTGAGCACTTCATCGGCAAGGATCAGCTCACCATCGGCGAAACCGAATTCGAACTTGGTGTCGGCAATAATAATGCCGCGCTCGAGGGCGTACTCGGCCGCGCGCGTGTAAATGGAGAGCGTGAGATTGCGTAGCTTGGCGGCGGTCTCTGCGCCCACCATTTCCGCGGCCTGCTGCATGGAGATGTTCAGGTCGTGGCCGCTCTGCGCCTTGGTGGACGGCGTAAAGATCGGCTCGGGCAGTTTGTCGCTTTCCTTGAGGCCGGGCGGCAATGCCACGCCGCACACACTCTGGTTCTTCTGGTACTCTTTCCATCCCGAGCCGGACAGATAGCCGCGTGCGACGCATTCGACATTCACCATCCGCGCGCTCTTCACCAGCATCGAGCGGCCTTCGAGTTGGTCGCGGTAGCGCGGTAGTGGATCCGGGTACTCATCCACGTTGGCCGTCAGGAAATGGTTGGGCGCCAAAGATCCGAGGAAGTCGAACCAGAACACGCTGAGCTGCGTCAGCACGCGGCCCTTGTCGGGTATGCCCGTGGGCAGAATGTAATCGAACGCCGAAATGCGGTCCGTGGCGACGATCAGGATTTTGCCGTCGATCTCGTAGACATCCCTCACTTTGCCGCGGGCGCGGCGCGTCACGCCCGGCAAGTCGGTGTCAAGAATAATCCTGGAATGTTGAGCCATAACGAAGTCCCTTTGCGCGTTATCTGTCTATGTTACCGCGGCCCGGCTTACTCTTCGACGGGCTTCATGTCGCCCATCATCTTGTGCACAATCACAAGAGCCGAGAGGTGCAGAACGCCCATCATAAGGAAGACCGGCTTGTATCCGAAATGCGCGATGACGAATCCGGGCACCAACGACGAGATGATCACGCCGCCCAATCCGCCGGCGCAGCCTCCGATGCCGGTCACGGATGCGACCGCACGCTTGGGAAAGACGTCCGTGGTCGTGGTATAGAGATTCGCCGACCACGCCTGATGGCCCGCGGTGGCCAGGCTCATCAGCAGCACCACCACGACGGCATTCGGCACCAGCACAGCCGTGGCGGCAATCGGCATTAAGCACGCGGACAGCGCCATAGTCACCTTGCGCGCTCTGGCATTGGTCCAGCCTATGCGGATGAAATGACCGGAGAGCCACCCTCCCATCACGCTGCCGAAATCGGCCATCAGGTAGATGGCGGGCAGCGCCCAAGCGATTTCCTCCAGATTAAACTTGCGCACGTCGTATAGATACGGGGGCAGCCAGAATAGGTAGAACCACCAGACCGGATCGGTGAGGAACTTGGCCAATGCGAAAGCGGAGGTCTGCTTGTAACGCAGCACAGCGCCCCAACCCATCTTGGACTGGGTCTTGGACTCGGGCCCATCGCTGTGGATGTAGTCGAGTTCGGCCTGGTTCACGTGCGGATGCATCTCCGGCAGGCGGTAAAGCAGCACCCAGAGTATGAGCCATACAAAGCCTAATCCGCCCGTGATGGCGAAACTCGCGCGCCAGCCGAAGCTGGCGTTCATCCACACGAACACGGGCGGACCAACCATCGACGCCACATTGGTTCCCGCGTTGAACAGGCCCGTGGCAAGCGCCCGGTCTTTCTTGGGAAACCATTCGGTCACGGCCTTGACCGCTGCCGGGAAATTGCCCGATTCGCCGAACCCCAGCATGGCGCGCCAGAAAGCGAGGGAGACCGTCGATCGCACGAGGGCGTGCAGCACGGCCGCCGCCGACCAGAAGGCGATGGCTACTGAGTAGCCCAACCGCGTACCGTAACGGTCGATCAGCCGCCCCATGAAGATGAAGCCGATGGTGTACGCCATCTGGAAGGCGCCGGTCACGTAACTGTAATGCTCGGTAGTGATGTGCAGATCCTGGCGGATGACGGGGATGAGCACGCTCAGTACAATGCGGTCCAGGTAATTGATGGTGGTGATGAAAAACAGCAGGGTAAGAATCCACCAACGTGTTCGTGTCATGGAAGTCATGTGCAAAAGGCGATTATAGTGGATTCGTGAGGAAAGCCGTGGTTTTGGCCGCCGGGCGCGGCACGCGAATGAAGCACTTGACCGACGATCGTCCGAAGCCCATGCTCCCGATCGCCGGCAAACCGATGCTCGAACACGTGCTGGACCGCTTGCGTGAAGCCGGCTTCACCGAGGTGCTCGTCGTCACCGGCTATCGCGGCGAAATGATCGAAAACCATTTCCGCAGCTACCCGATGAAGCTGACCTGCCGCGTGCAGGCCACGCTCGATGGCACGGGCGGCGCCACGCGTCTGGCCCAGGCGTTCGTAGGCGGCGACGAGTTCCTGCTCACCTTCGGCGACATCATGGTGGATGCGCGACACTATGCGGGTATCGCCGAGCGATTGGAGTCCGATCCGAGGGCGGAAGCCGTAGCGGGAGTGAAGTGGGTGGACGACCCATGGCAGGGCGCGGCCGTTTATGAGAAAGAGGGCGTTGTCACAAAAATGATCGAGAAGCCGCCGAAGGGATCTTCGTCCACGCACTGGAACAGCGCGGGTCTCTACGCTTTCCGCGCATCCATTTTCGACGAACTGGCGACGATCCCGAAATCGCCTCGCGGCGAATACGAGTTGCCTACGGCCGTGGAACAAATACTGGCCCGCGGAGGGCGCGTGCGCATCTACGCCATCGACGGCGCATGGCGCGATGTGGGCCGGCCGGAGGATCTGCCGGCCGCCGAAAAACTAATCTCTTGACCTGTCTAGAACTGTAGGGTTCATAGTTGGAGCTGGTCCCATGTTCACCGTCACCCAACTGGCGCGGCATTGCTCGCTCAGCCGCGGCACGGTGCTGTATTACGAATCGATCGGGCTGCTCAAGCGGCCTTCGCGCACCGCGGGTAATTACCGCGCATACGGCAAGAAGGATCTCGAACGGCTTGAGCAGATCTGCGTCTACCGCAACGCCGGCGTGAAACTCGCCGGCATCCGCGGCCTGCTGGACGGGCCGGATAGCGGGGCCGCGGAAGTATTGAAGCGGCGGCTCAAGGAGATCGACGTCGAGATCGAACGTCTGCGGGAACATCAACGGGCCATATTCAGACTATTACGGTCCAAACGGCCGTTAGGGAGAGAAGACATGGTCACGAAAGAGAAATGGATCAGCATCATGAAAGCTGCCGGCTTCACCGAGACCGACATGAACCGCTGGCACGCCGAGTTCGAACGCTCGGCGCCCGATGAGCACCAGGAGTTCCTCGAATTCCTGCACATCCCGGCCGAGGAAATCCGCAAGATCCGGGCGTGGAGCAAGCAGAACGCGGATTGAGCCCCGCGTCTTGCTTCGCTCGGGGGCGCCGGGTTAGTGTGGTCTGGTGGATTCTCACCGAGGGCTGCTGATCATCTTCACGGGGAACGGCAAGGGCAAAACCAGCGCTGCCATGGGTACCGCCCTGCGCGCCGTGGGCCAGGGCATGAGGGTGCTCATGATCCAGTTCATCAAGGGCTCCTGGCATTACGGGGAGCTGGATGCGGTGAAAGCTTTCGGTGAGAATTTCCAGATCCGCCCCATGGGCCGCGGCTTCGTCAAGGTCGGGGCCGAAAAGCCGGACGCCGAGGATATACGGCTCGTTCAGGAAGCATGGAAGACGGCCGTCGAGGCCATGCATTCGGGCCGTTACGACATGATAATCTTGGATGAGATCAATTATGCCGTTCATTACGGCATGATCTCTCTGGATCAAGTTCTCAACGACATTGCCGCACGACCCGCGCAGTTGCACGTTATCTGCACGGGACGCAACGCGCAAGACGGACTCATCGACGCGGCCGATCTGGTGAGCGAGATCCGGGAGATCAAGCATCCGTTCGAGAAAGGTATCCTCGCACAGCGAGGCATCGAGTACTGAGAGTCATCATGGCCTGGTTCACCCGAAAGAAACCCCGGATCTCGGGAAATCCTCCCGAGGACGCCGCACGTAACGTCCGTACCGAAGGCCTGTGGTTGAAGTGCGATGGGTGCCGGCAGATCATCTGGCGCAAAGCCCTTGAAGAGAGCCAGCAGGTCTGCCCCAAGTGCGGCTATCACTTCAAGCTGGACGCCGCGACACGCGTGAAGACTCTGATGGACGGCGAATGGGCGGAATACGACCGGGACATGGTTTCTACCGATCCGCTTGAATTCTCCGATTCCAAGGCCTACAAGAAGCGCCTGGAGGACATGCGCAAGGCGACCTCGCACCAGGACGCCGTGATCACGGTGGAAGGCAAGCTGAAGGGCCGCGCGATCCAACTTTGCGTGCTCGACCTGAAGTTTATCGGCGGCAGCATGGGCGCCGTAGTGGGCGAGAAGATCACGCGCGCCGTGGAGCGCTCGATCGCGAAGAGGCAGCCGCTGGTGATCGTGTCCAGTTCCGGTGGCGCGCGCATGCAGGAAGGCGCCGTCAGCCTGATGCAGATGGCCAAGGTGTCGGCGGCGCTCATGATGCTTGACGCGGCAAAAATCCCCTACCTCAGCGTACTTGCGGATCCCACGACCGGCGGCGTCACGGCCAGTTTCGCCATGCTGGGCGATATCAACATCGGAGAGCCGGGCGCGTTGATCGGCTTTGCCGGGCCGCGCGTGATCGAACAGACCATCCGGCAGAAGCTCCCGCAAGGTTTTCAGCGTAGCGAGTTTCTGCTGCAGCACGGATTCCTGGATGCCGTGGTGGCGCGGTCCGAACTGCGCGATTACCTGTCCCGCTCGCTCGACTTCTTCCTGGGCCCGGTAGCCTAGGATCGCTCACCTGCTAATCTTGGGATAGGCTCCCATGCGCGCATTTCTACTCTTCTTCGCCGTCCTCTGTCTTCATGCGGCCGACTACAACATGATCATTCGTAACGCCCGAGTAGTGGACGGCACGGGCAACCCCTGGTTTCGCGCCGACGTCGGCGTGAAAGACGGGCGCATCGCGGTAGTGGGCAACCTGTCGCGCGCAAGCGCCGAGCGCGTCATTGACGCCCGCGACCGTGTGCTCGCGCCCGGCTTCATCGACGGACACACGCACCTCGAAGGCGACATCGAGAAGATCCCCTTTGCCGACAACTACGTGCGCGACGGCGTCACCACGATCGTCACTGGCAATTGCGGCGACTCGGAAGTGGACGTCGCCGCCTGGTTCGCCAAACTGGAAAAGATCGGGCTCGGCATCAACCTGGCCACGCTTGCCGGGCATAATGACATTCGAATTCATGTGATGGGCCGCGCCGAGCGCCATGCCACGCCGGACGAACTCGCCGGCATGCGTGAGGTAGTCGAAAAGGCCATGCGGGACGGCGCCGTCGGCTTTTCAACCGGTCTGATCTACATTCCGGGCACTTATTCGAGCACGGAAGAAGTTGTCGAACTGGCCAAGGCCGCCTCCAAGTACGACGGCATTTACGCGAGCCACATCCGCGATGAAGGCGCAAAGGTGCTGGCGGCCATTGAGGAAGCTGCGAGCGTAGGCCGGGCTGCCGGGATGCGCGTCGAGTTGTCGCACTTCAAGATCGACAACCGCAAGCATTGGGGCGAGAGCGACAAGTCCATCGCACTGGTCGAGAAGTTCCGCCGCGAGGGAGTCGACGTCACGGTGGACCAATATCCTTACGGCAGGTCGAGCACCAACCTCGGCATCACGCTTCCGAGTTGGGCGCTCGCCGACGGCAAGGAAAAGATCAGGCAGCGACTGGCCGATCCCGCCACCCGCCAACGCATCGCGCGGGAGATGAAGCAGATGCTGAAGGCCAAAGGCCACAAGGACTACTCCTACGCCATGGTGTCGAGCTGCCCGTTCGATAAGACCCTCGAAGGGAAAACCATCCCTGAAATTGCGATACTGAAACACGGGAAGAAGAAGCTCGACCGGCAGATTCAGACCATACTCGACCTGATGGAGAAGGACTGGGTGGGAATGGTCTACCAGTCGATGAGCATCAAGGACGTCGAGCGGATCCTGCGGTATCCGAACACGTCCGTCATCAGCGACGGTGGCGTACGCGAATTCGGCGCGGGCAAGCCGCACCCGCGCTCTTACGGATCGCGCGCCCGCGTTCTGGCCGAGTTCGTGCGCAACCGAAACACCATCACGCTGGAGGACGCCGTCCGCAAGATGACCTCGCTGCCCGCGCGCGTCTACGGGTTCCGCGACCGCGGCATGGTCCGCGAAGGCTTCTGCGCGGATCTCGTTCTGTTCGATCCCGCGCGCGTCCAGGACAAAGCCACCTACGAGAACCCGCATCAGTACTCGGAAGGGTTCGACCTGGTTCTGGTCAACGGGCAGCCAGTGGTTGAGAACGACAAGCTCACTTTGGTTCGAGCCGGACGAATCCTGCGCGGCGCCGGGTACGCCGCCAGGCAGGGGCAATGATTCAGCTCACCGGCGCCGGCAAGCGGTTCGGCCCAAAACTGCTTTTTGAGAACGTCAACTGGCTGGTCACCACCGGGGAGCGCACGGGTCTGGTAGGCGCCAACGGAACGGGCAAAACGACGGTTTTGAAAGTCCTGGCCGGGCAGGACACGCTCGACTACGGAAGGATGGTGGCCACCAAAGGCATTTCCGCCGGTTACCTGCCGCAGGACGGCCTGTCGCTGTCCGGCCGCACGGTTTTCGACGAATGCCTGACGGTGTTCGCCGACGTGCAGGCCATGGAGCGAGAGATGGAAATGCTCACTCGCCGCATGTCGGAACTGGACCCCGCGGGCGAAGAGTACCACGCGGTGAGCGACCGCTTCCACCGCGTCGAAGCCGAGCTTCGCTCGCGCGACCACTACACCATCGATGCGCAGGTGGGCACCGTGCTTTCGGGCCTGGGCTTCTCGCGCGAGGATTGGACGCGGCCTACCGAACACTTCTCCGGCGGCTGGCAGATGCGCATCGCGTTGGCGAAGCTGTTGCTCGAGAAGCCCAACCTGCTGCTTCTGGACGAGCCCACCAACCACCTGGACATGGAAGCGCGCAACTGGCTGGAGGACTATCTGAAGTCGTATCCCTACGCCTTCGTGCTGGTCTCCCACGACCGTTACTTCCTGGACGTCACCGTTTCGCGCATCGTAGAGATCTGGAACCACGGCATTCATTTTTACAGCGGCGGATATTCGCGCTACATCGAACTGAAGACCGAACAACGCGCGACGCTCGAAGCCGCGTACCGCAATCAGCAGGCGCGCATACAGCAGTTGGAAGCCTTCATCAACCGCTTCCGCTATCAGGCGACCAAGGCCAAGCAGGTGCAAAGCCGCATCAAGGAGCTCGATCGTATCGAACGCATCGAGATCCCGCCGGAAGAGAAGGCCATCCACTTCTCGTTTCCACAGCCCAAGCCGAGTGGCCGCATAGTGGCCGAGTTCCGCCACGTGAGCAAGTCCTACGGCGAACATCAGGTCTTGCGCGACGTCGACTTCATCATCGAGCGGGGCGACCGCGTGGCGCTCGTGGGCGTGAATGGCGCAGGCAAGTCCACGCTCGTCAAGATGCTGACTGGAGCCGAGCCGCTTTCGAGCGGCGACTACGTGGTGGGTCACAACGTCGAGCCGGATTACTTCGCGCAGGACCAGTACAAGGAACTCAACACGTCCGCAACATTGATGGACGATCTGGGCGAGGTGTCACCGCGGTCCACGCTCACCGAACTGCGCACCGTGCTTGGCTGCTTCCTGTTTGGCGAGGACGAAGTTTTCAAGACCATCGGCGTGTTATCCGGCGGGGAACGCAACCGCTATGCGCTGGCACGCATGCTAATGCAGCCGTCGAATTTCATGCTGCTCGACGAGCCCACCAACCACCTCGACATCCGCGCCAAGGACTTGCTGCTTGAAGCGCTGAGTGAATACAGCGGCACGGTGGTGTTCGTCTCCCACGACCGCTACTTCGTCAACAAACTGGCCACGTGCGTATTCGAAGTAGCCGACGGCGAGGTGCGCGTCTATCCGGGCAACTACGAAGACTATCTCCGGCGCAAGGAGAGCGCAGCGGCCATGGAAGCCGCCACCGAGGCCGAAGCCGTACCGGATACAACGCCCGAGGCCGCCTCCACGGAAGTCTCCAAGGCGAAGCGTCTGAATCCGATCAAACTCCGTCAGATGCAGGACCGCTGCACGGAAATCGAGGAAGAGGTGGCGCGGCGGGAGGCCGAAATCGCCGGTTACGAAACCGAGCTTGCCGACTTCAAGAACGCCGAGGAAACGCAGCGCCTCATGGGACTGGTGGCCGCCGGCAGGGAATCTCTCGAAGCGCTGATGCGGGAGTGGGAGGAAATCTCCCGCGAAATCGAGGAGAACCAGTAGAGGCGCCTCGCGACTGTCCGGCTCTAGATATAATGGACCCGGACCTGATGGCCATGAAACGACGTAATTTTCTCTCCACCGTCTCCGGCGCCGCCGCGGCGCCGCTTTTTGTTCCGTCGAGCGTGCTCGGTATGGGCGGCGCGCCCGGCGCCAACAGCCGCATCCAGGTGGGATTCATCGGCGTGGGCGGCCGCGCGCGCTGGCTGCAGACCTATTTCGACATGCCAGAGGCCCAGATTGTGGCCATAGCCGACTGCTACCTGACGCGCATGGATGAGGCCGCGGCCAAGCACCCGCAGGGCGCCAAGTGGCGCAAGTATCACGACTACCGGAAGATGTTTGAGAAGGAGAAGCTCGACTGCGTCTTTGTCGAGACACCCACACACGCCCGCGTGCTCATCAACATCCACGCCATGCAGGCGGGCCTGGATGTCTACTCCGAAAAACCGATGACGCTGACCGTGGCCGAAGGCCGCACCCTGGTCAAGGCCGTCCGGAAGTACAACCGCATCCTGCAAACCGGCACGCAGCAGCGTTCCATGCCCATCAACATCCACGCCAGCAAGCTGGTGAGCGGGGGGGCGATCGGAAAGATCAAGGAAGTGATCGCCTGCAATTATGAGCCGCCTGTCGCCTGGAAGCCTCAGCCGGCGCAGCCTATCCCGGCGGGCCTGAATTGGGACCAGTGGTGCAACCAGACCGAGCTTCGCCCCTATCACAACGACTTGCGAACCAAGTGGGCCCTTTATTGGGATTACGACGGCGGCGGGCAGAGCTGGGGCGTGAGCGGCTGGGGCACCCACGGGCTGGACCAGGTGCAGGCCGCCCTCGGAACCGATGAAACCGGACCGGTCGAGATGTGGCCGGAGGAAAAAGGCGAACAGGCGCGCATCACCATGCGCTATGCCAGCGGCACACTCCTGAAACTCTGGCAGCCAAAGATCAACGATCACGCTCAGCTCGGTGCGGTCTTCATCGGAGAGAAAGGGCGTATCCAGATCCTGCGCGGCAACTATTTATCCGATCCGGTGGAACTGCGCCGCAACGCCCCCGACTTCACTCCCGAAGGACACGGAGAGGACCTGTTCCATCTGAAGAACTTCTTTGAGTGCATACGGACGCGCAAGCGGCCGAACGCCGACGTCGAGATCGGGCACCGGTCGAACACGGTGTGCCACCTGGTGAACATCTGCCGGCAGTTGGACCGCAAGCTGCAGTGGGACCCTGTAAAAGAGAAATTCACCGGCGACGAGCAGGCCAACAAGCTTCTTTCACGCCCGCGACGCCGGGGATACGAACTGCCGAATATCGCTTAGTTGAGCGGCCCGCGTAGCAGGGCCACAATGCGCCCGCCGATGCGCGCTTTCAGCTCCTCAGAATTCAGGCTGACGCGATCTCTCGCCGCCTTAGGCAATTCACTCGCGATTTGCCCGAAGTCCGGGAGCTCCCTGGTGTCCAAAACATTGAATCCCAGGGCGTCCGACAGGTTACAGGCCACGTGTATGAGGCCGGCGGCACCAAATTGCGGTCCCGCAGCCGGTTGGTGGTGACGGCTCAGGACCTCACCGAACTCCGGCGGCAAATTCCATTGCGCGGCCAGCCACTGCCCCGCCTGGCAATGATCGATGTCGAACAGTTGCCGTTCGCATTCCAGGACATTGAAGGAGTTCTCTTCGGCCACCTTCAGAAGATTGGTGTACTCGGCAGGATAGGCTACCAGGATGCTCAACCGGCCGATGTCGTGCAGGAGTCCAACCGTGTAAGCGTAGTCCTTGTCCAGACCACAGGCAGGAGCCAGTTCTTCAGCCAGAAACGCGCAGGCCAGCGAGTGAGTCCAACACCGCCGCAGCGTCTCACTCTTGAGTACCCCTTTCAGGTAATCCTTCATGATGGCCACGGTCATGGCCAAACTCTTCACGCGCGACAAGCCCAACAGCAGCACAGCGTGCGTCAAACTGTTGATCTGCCCCTCCAGCCCATAGAGAGCGGAGTTGGCCAGGCGCAGGATTTCGGCGGAAAACGCAGCATCGGAAGAAATCAGGCGCGTCAACTCCCTGAGCTCGACGTCTTCTTTGGATAGCGCCTGCAGCAGCCGCGCTGCGATAGGCGGAAAGGACGGCAGCTTACATAGCGCCCACGGCGCGTCCTGCGCCCGTTCGTCCCGGGCAATGACCTTCGACATTCAACCTCCAGCAATTCATATCGGAGTATCACCAAACTTGTACATATCTCCTTCTTAACAGGAGGAATAGGACGGACTAAAGTAGGACCTGTTTTGTGCCGATTGCGGAGATATGTCATCCAGATGGAAAGCTCGCCTTCGCGTTGCCGTGGGTTACGTGCTGGCGATTGTCGTCGGTCTGCTGGTACACAGACTCGTGGTGGTGTTTGCGATTCCAGGGACGCCCGGCAACGCCAAACTGCGGGGCATGGCGCCGGACTGTTCCTGGAAACGGTCCCTTCTGATGGTGCGGGACTATGAATGGGGGGCGATCCACCACGCGAAGGTCGCCGCTTCGGAACGTCTTCTCCGCTCCGACACCACACTCGGGCTGGAACAGTACGCAACTCTGAACGGGGCGTTCTGGCTCAAGCGCGAGGGCAATCAACTCGACGGCAAGAGTCTGCTCACTTATCTGATTACTGACCATAACTGGGTGGTCCAGACCAACCCGGAAAATGTGGTCCATGAAGGGGATACGGTCATCGACTGCGGCGCGCACGTGGGCGTCTATACGGCAAAGGCCCTGGCGCTTGGCGCGGCACGTGTCGTTTCGATTGAGCCCGATCCCGGGAACCTGGAGTGCCTGCGGAGGAATCTTAGCGCGCAAATCGCGGCTGGCAGGGTCATTGTGGTTGACCAGGGCGTTTGGTCCTCGGAAGGCAAGCTAGTTTTGCACGAAGCCGTGGACAACTCGGGGATGAACAGCGTCGTTGACCGAGCCGGCGGCACCGATGTCGCCATTTCGGTTACGACCATCGATGCTCTGGTTCGGAGACTGAATCTGCCCCGTGTCGACTACATCAAGTTCGACATCGAAGGCGCCGAGCGCGAAGCACTTAGGGGCGGAATGAGCACGCTACGTTCTTTCCGGCCTCGCCTGATGCTAGACGCAAATCACCGCCCGGACGACATGCAGGTGTTGCCCGCCTTGATTCGGCAGGCTCATGCCGACTATCGCTACCACTGCGGCGTGTGCGGTTTCGTCGACAAACCCACGCGCAAACTCGTGCCCAGGGAAATATTCTTCGAATAGATGACGCTACGGTAGGTCACAAGAGCCTTACTCCACGGCGACCGGAACTCCAGGAGCCCGGGTTACTCTGTTTCACCAGAGACGCGCAGCACGGCCAGGAACGCTTCCTGGGGGATCTCCACGCGGCCCACGCGCTTCATGCGGCGCTTGCCCTCTTTTTGCTTTTCGAGCAGCTTGCGCTTGCGCGTGATGTCGCCGCCGTAACACTTGGCGAGCACGTTCTTGCGCATGGCGGGAATGTTCTCACGTGCGACGATCTTGTTGCCGATGGCGGCCTGGAGCGCCACCTCGAACATCTGGCGCGGGATGAGCTTACGCAACCGCTCGATGAGCGCCTTGCCGCGCTCGTAGGCGGATTCTTTGGGGACGATCATCGACAGCGCGTCCACCGGCTCGCCGGCCACCAGCACATCCAGCTTCGCCATGGGGGCGGCACGATAGCCGGCCAAGTGGTAGTCCAGCGAAGCGTACCCGCGCGAACAGGATTTCAGCCGGTCATAGAAGTCCAGAACGATCTCATTCAGGGGCAGCTCATAAACCAGCAGCACGCGCGCCGCGCCGATATACTCGAACTTCTTTTGGTTACCGCGCTTCTCTTCGAGCAGCTTCAGGATCTCGCCCAGGTGCTCCTCGCGCGTGATGACGGTGGCTTCGATAATGGGTTCCTCGACTTCGAGGATCTCCGCCGGATCGGGCCAGCGCGTGGGGCTGTCCACTTCGATGACTTCGCCGCTATGCTTGCGCACGCGGTAGAGCACGCTCGGCGCCGTCGTGATGAGGTCGACTTGAAATTCCCGCTCCAGCCGCTCCTGCACGATTTCCAGGTGCAACAATCCGAGGAATCCGCAGCGGAAACCGAAGCCCAGCGCCGCCGAACTTTCCGGCTCGAAGTTGAAAGCGCTGTCGTTAAGCCTCAGCTTTTCAAGGGCCTCTCTAAGCAGCGTGTGCTCGTGCGACTCCACCGGGTAAAGCCCGGCGAACACCATGGCCTTGGCAGCCTGGAAGCCCGGGAGCGGTTCGGACGCCGGATTCTCCGCGTCCATGATCGTGTCTCCGATCTGTGCGTCGGAGACGTTCTTAATGTTCGCGAACAGGTAGCCGACCTCGCCCGCCGAAAGTTCCTCGCAGGGCACGGGCTTGGGCGACTGGTAACCCAGACCTTCAACCTCGAACGTGGCGCCGTTCGAGGAGAGCCGAATCTTCTGCCCCATGTAGAGGCGGCCATCGACCACGCGCAGCAGCGTAATGACACCGCGGTAGGGATCGAACCAGGAATCGAAAATCAACGCGCGCAGCGGCGTCTCGGGCTTGCCGGGAGGCGGAGGCACCATGTGCACCACGGCTTCCAGCACGTCGCGGACACCGGCGCCGCTTTTCGCGCTCACCATCAGCGCATCTTTAGCATCGAGCCCAATTACCTGCTCGATCTCTTCTTTGACGCGGTCCGGTTCGGCCGAAGGCAGGTCGATCTTGTTGATGACCGGGATGATTTCGAGATTGTGTCCCAGCGCGAGGTAAGTGTTCGCCAGGGTTTGCGCCTCGACGCCCTGTGAGGCGTCCACCACCAGCAGCGCACCCTCGCAGGCTTGCAGGCTGCGCGAAACCTCGTAAGTGAAATCGACGTGGCCTGGCGTGTCGATGAGGTTGAGCTGATAGTCCTGGCCGTCATCGGCGCGGTAGTTGAGCCGCACGGCGTGGGACTTGATGGTGATGCCGCGTTCCCGCTCCAGGTCCATCGAGTCGAGGACCTGCTCCATCATTTCGCGCTGGCTCAGCGCGCCAGTCAGTTCCAGCAGGCGATCGGCCAGCGTCGACTTGCCGTGATCAATGTGCGCAATGATGGAAAAGTTGCGTATGTAGCAGGGATCCATGCGGTATGATGAAGCTCTGAAGTCCAATTATCCCATATGTACCCGGCGCGCATAAGAATGACGCCGTACAGAAAGAGGTCTTCTACGACCTCAAACTCCGCGGGGTGAAGACCATGCCGAATAAAGTTGTGGAAGGAAATCTCGATGCGAAGGGGCTGAAGTTCGCCCTCGTGGTGAGCCGTTTCAACAGCGTGGTGACCGAGCGCCTCCTTGCCGGTGCCCTGGATGCCTTGACCCGGACCGGCTGCGATCCGAACGACATCGAGATTGTGCGCGTGCCGGGCAGTTGGGAATTGCCCGTGGTGGCGCGCGAGTTGGCCACGGCGAAACGGCACGACGGCATCGTCTGCCTCAGCGCGGTGATCCGCGGCGACACGCCCCACTTCGACTACATCGCCGCAGAGGTCGCCAAGGGGTTGGGACAGACCTCGTTGGAGTACGGCGTCCCCATCGCCTTCGGTGTGCTCACCACCAATTCGCTCGAGCAGGCCATCGAACGGGCCGGCGCCAAGGCCGGCAACAAGGGCTTCGACGCGGCCATGTCCGCTGTCGAAATGGGCAACCTGATGCGACGCCTGCGCGCCTGAGACGCCGCGAACGGATGGCTGCCCGGCACAAATCCCGCGAACGCGCCTTGCAGGTCCTTTACCAATGGGATCTTCTGGGACATTCCATCGACAGGAGCATCGAGTCGTATTACGAGTTCTTTTCCTCGCCCGAAGAGGAGCATCCCCCGGCGCCCGACCCCTTCATGGTCGAACTGGTGCAGGGCGTGGCCGCCCGCGTCCAGGAAATCGACGCCGGCATCGTCCGGCATTCCGCGCACTGGCGCATCGAGCGTATGCCGGCTGTGGATCGTAACATTCTGCGGCTGGCCATCTTCGAAATGATCGCCGGCATTTCGCCCGCTGCGATCGCCATCGACGAAGCGCTGAAGCTCGCCAAACGTTTCTCTGGAGACGAGAGCATCCCCTTTATCAACGGCGTGCTGGACGCCATCCGTAAGGAACGCGAAGGCGAAGCCGCCTAACTCGCCCACGCCGGTCCCCTCGCAAGCTACAATTGGCCCTATGGATTCTTTGAACAGGCGGAATTTTGTCGCTGCCGCGGGAGCAGCTGCCCTCTTTACGGCCCGCAGTTATTCTCAGATCAAAGGCGCGAACGAGCGGTTGCGCATTGGCGTCATCGGCGCGGGTGGAATGGCCACCGGCCACATGCAGACCCTGGTCAGGATGCTCGAAAAAGACAATCTCGAAATCCTGGGTGTCTGCGACGTCTATCAGCCGCGCCTGGACAAGGCCGTGCAGATCACCGGCGGCAAGCCCTACAAAGAATACCGTAAGCTCCTGGAAGTAAAGGACATCGACTATGTGCTCATCGCCACGCCCGAGCACTGGCACGCGCAGATGACGCTCGACGCGGCCGAAGCCGGCAAGCATATCTACTGCGAAAAGCCGATGACGCACACCGTGGAGGAATCCAAGAAGGTGGTGGCCAAGATCAAAGCCGCCGGCGTCAAAATGCAGGTCGGCGTGCAGGGCACCTCCGACGATTCCTACGAAACCGCCTACAAGTACTTCAAGGACGGCACGCTCGGGAAGGTTACCATTGCCGAGATCTGTTATTCCCGCAACCACCTGAAGGATTTCTGGGATTACTCGATCGACGCCGGCGCCCGCCCCGGCGAAAACCTCGACTGGAAGGCCTGGCTCGGCCCGGCGCCCAAACGGGCCTGGGATCCCAACCGCTTCTTCCGGTGGCGCTGGTTCTGGGATTACTCGGGCGGCATTGCCACGGACTTGTTCGTGCACCGTGTGACGCGCATCATCAAGGCGCTGGGCCTGCAATTCCCCGAGCGCGGCGTGGCCACCGGCGGCAAGTTCTACTTCAAGGACAGCGCGGCGGAAGTGCCCGACACTTACAACAGCCTGCTGGACTATCCCGAGGGCACCACTGTAATTCTGGTTTCCTCGATGGCGAACGACACACCGGTGAAGCATGTGCTTCGCGGAAACAAGGCGACGCTGGAATTCACGCGCACCGGCTTCACCATCACGCCGCAGAGGCTCTACGCCAAGGAAGGCAACGTCATCGAGCACAAGAAGACCGGCGCGGAGAACATCGAGTATCACCACCGGAACCTGCAGAACGCCATCCGCCAAGGCGAAGCCCTTCACTGCGATTGCATGTTGGGCTACTACGGCGTGGTAGCCGCCGACATAGGTGTGGAAAGCTTCCGCCGCCAGAAGTACATGCTATGGGACAAAGCAAAGCAGCGGTTTGTAAAGTCGTAACGACGGGGCGCTACGCCCTGGGCTGGTAGAGATACTTCTGGAATCCCGCGAAGATGAAGCCGATCTCTTCAGGGCGCCCCAGGTCGGCAACGGCATCTGCAATAGCGTTCTGATACTTCAGTTTGAGCAACGGCGGGAGCTTTTCGCGGTCCAACTCCTCTACGCCGACTTTCACGTATTGCGCCAATACGAAGTCGAGAAACGCTTGCTGCTTGCCGTTGAATCGGCCGTTGATCGCTACTCTGGCTCGCTCGGCTCTCTCCTCACGAGTCAGCGGAGGCAGGGCGTAGGCCACGTGCGCGAGCACATCGAACAGGTCGCTATTGACGGCATCGATGACCTTCTGCATTTCGGCCATCTGCTCCCGGCCGAAACCCTTCTCCGCCAACCCCCGCAGTAGCTTCGCGCGGGTATCGGGATCGCTCCACAGGGCGCGCAGTTCGGCTTCGTTCTTGAAGAAGTCCGGCAACTGGCCGAACAGCATTTCCAGGAACTGCTGCGCCGACATGGGCGTTCCGTCCGGATGCCAGAAACTCGTCACCATCATGTGCTGTATGGTGCGCGCCTTGCCGTCGGCCAATTTCACCTTGATCCGCTGCCGTTTCTCCGGCGGGGAGGTTTCCGCGCCGTTGGAGTCTGGCGGCGGGTCCGGCCGTGGCTTGGGCTCCGGCTTCGGCTCCGGATCGAGCGGTTCGCCATCCCATTCCGGATCGTTGAAATGGTGGTGTGCCTTCACGAAGTCGTAGATGGTGAAGTAGTCCTTGCCGTCGTACAGGCGCGTGCCCCGGCCGATGATCTGCTTGAACTCGATCATCGAATTTATGGGCCGCATCAGAACGATGTTGCGGATGTTGCGCGCATCCACGCCGGTGGAGAGCTTCTGCGACGTGGTCAGGATGGTGGGGATGTTCTTCTCGTTGTCCTGAAAGTCCCTCAGGTGCTGCTCGCCGAGCGCGCCGTCGTTAGCTGTCACGCGCTGGCAATAGTTCGGGTCCGGACTGCTCTTGATCTGGTTGACGAGGTCGCGCACGGCCAGCGCATGATCCTGCGTGGCGCAGAAAACCAGCGTCTTCTCGTTCTGGCGGATCTCGTCCATGAATAGCTTCACCCGGTGCGTCTCGCGCTCCCGGATCTCGATGATCCGGTTGAAGTCGGGTTCGGTGTAACGTTTCCCGGTCTCGATCTCGCCTTCGATCAACGTATCGTCCGGCGTATAGACATACTCGTCGAGCGTGGTCGAGATCTGCCGCACCTTGAAAGGCGTCAGGTAGCCGTCGTTGATGCCATCCTTAAGCGAGTAGATGTACACCGGCTCGCCGAAGTAGGCGTAGGTGTCCACGTTGTCCTTGCGCTTGGGCGTGGCGGTGAGGCCGAGTTGCACGGCGGGCGTGAAGTAGTCCAGGATGCCGCGCCAGTTGCTTTCGTCGTTGGCGCCGCCACGGTGGCACTCGTCGATGACGATGAAGTCGAAGAAGTCCGGCGGATACTCGCCGAAGTAGGGCGATGGCAGCCCGTCCTTCGGCGGCCCGCTCATGAAGGTCTGGAAGATGGTGAAGAACAGGCTTCCGTTCTTCGGAACTTTCCCTTTCTTGCGGATGTCCTCCGGAGCAATGCGCACCATGGCATCCTCGGGGAACGAGGAGAACGCATTGTAGGCCTGATCCGCCAGGATGTTGCGGTCGGCCAGAAACAGAATGCGCGGGCGGCGCGACGGTTCGCGGGTCAGATTCCAGCGGCTGTAGAACAGCTTCCAGGCAATTTGAAACGCGATGAAAGTCTTCCCGGTGCCGGTGGCGAGCGTCAACAGGATGCGGTCTTTCCCGTTGGAGATGGCATCCAGCACGCGTTGGATGGCCAGGTCCTGATAGTAGCGGCCCTGGAAATAGCCACCCTTGTCCTCGAAGGGAATGTCAGAGAAGCGGTCGCGCCAGGCGTTGGCCTCGGCGAAGGTCAGGGTCCAGAGTTCTTCCGGGCCGGGATACCGCGGTACGACGCCTTCGGCGCCTCCGGTCATGTCGATGCCGTAGATGGCCTGTCCGTTGCTCGAGTAGGCGTAGCGGACCTCGAGTTTCCCGGCATAGTTCTTCGCCTGGCCCACGCCTTCGGTGAGCGGTTCGTCCCAAGCTTTAGCTTCGAGGACCGCCAGTTTATGATTGCGGTAGACCAGAACGTAATCGGCGG
>JAJFUV010000032.1 GCA_021372245.1 Terriglobales bacterium | reverse complement strand
CATCCAGGAGTTCGTGCAGGCGGCGGTGGCGGAAGGGGCGCCGTGCTGGAAGGTGTTCTGGCCGCAGTGCCACACGGAGCGGGCGTTCCGGGAGCACAATTCGTTTGGGCGGAGCGGGTTCCCGTTCCGGTCGAAGGAATACGCGACGCCGTCGAGCGTGGACTACAGCCAGGTGGAAGTGCCCAACGCGCAGTGGCACGAGAAGCACACGTTCACGTGCTTCGCGTACCCGACCTTCACCGGGGACGACATGCACCAGATCGCCGGCGCGCTGGTGAAAGTGATTAAAGCGTATACGAAACTTTAACTATAAAATCATGCCAAAGACAATCAAGTGGGGTGTGATCGGATGCGGCGGTATTGCGCGCCGCCGGACCATACCCGAGGGGCTCACCAAAGCCTCGAATGCAACTCTGGCGGCCGTGTTCGATGTGAACTCGACGGCGAACCAGGAGGTAGCCGCGCAATTCGGCGCTCGCTCCTGCGGGAGCATAGCGGAACTATTAGCAAGTGATGTGGATGCCGTCTACATCGCAACGCCTGTGTACCTGCACTGCGAACATGCGCTGGCGGCCATCGCCGCCGGCAAGCACGTGTTGTGCGAAAAGCCGTTGGGTATGACCGTGGCCGAAGCGGAACACATGGCCGCGGAGGCCGAGAAGGCCAAAGTGAAACTGGGCACGGCGCTCATGATGCGGTTTACGGCGCAGCATCAGGCCGCGCGGAAGTTGATCGTGGATGGCGCGCTGGGCAAGCCGGTGCTCGGCCGTGCGCAGCTTTCCTGCTGGTATCCGCGCATGGAAGGCGCATGGCGGCAGGATCCCGCGCTTGGCGGCGGCGGTTCGCTCATCGACATGGGCGGGCACTGTATCGACCTGCTGGAGATGTTCTTCGGCGATGTGAAGAAGGTAAGCTGCTTCGCCAATACCATCGTGCAGGACTACAAGAGCGAAGACAGCGCCCTGGCCATGCTGTGGTTCGAGAACGGGGCACTCGGCATGGTGGACGCGTTCTTCTCGATTCCGGACGCGTCCAGCGACAACGTGCTGGAGCTTTACGGCACACGTGGTTCGGTCCACGCCAAAGGGACCATCGGGCAGGCGAGCCACGGAAGCATGGTCGCGAGGCTGGAAGGCGGCGCGGCGGGTTATGACGCGCAGCAGAGCCGCACGGTGGCGGGCGAAATCGAGATCGCGCCCGAGCCGGTGAATCCCTACCGCGCCGAGATCGAGGAGTTCAGCCAGGCGATTCTCGACAACCGCGCCCCGGCCGTAGGCGCGGCCGTCGGCATCCGCAGCCAGCGCGTGCTGGCCGCCTGCTATGAATCCGCGCGTACCAGCAAAGCAGTGGATGTGCTTTGATGGTGTGTGGTCATGAGGACTACCATGGATAAACAACTGACTCGCCGCGCGTTTGGCTGCACAGCCGCCGCGGGTTTCGCTGGAATTCTATCCGCAGCCAAGGACAAGATTCCTATCGGCGTGCAGCTTTACTCAGTCCGCGAACTCTGCAAGCAGGACTTCGAGGGGACACTCGCGGGCGTCGCCAAGCTAGGCTATAGGGGCGTTGAATTTGCCGGCTATTACGGCAGGACCGCCACGGAGCTGAGGAAGATGCTCATCGTGAACGGCCTGAAGTGCTGCGGCTCGCACATTGGCATCGACACCATCATGGGCGACAAGCTGGCCGAAACCATCGACTTCAACACGGGCATTGGCAACAAGTTCCTGATCGTCCCCGGCCTTCCTAAGAAGTACAACGAATCGCGCAAAGCATGGCTGGAGACGGCCAAGATCTTCAACGAAGCCAGCCGGAAGGCGCAGGAGCAGGGCATGTACGTGGGGTATCACAACCACACGACCGAGTTTCAAGTGCTGGATGGCGAACGGCCCTGGGATACCTTCTTCAAGAACACTGATAAGGCCGTGGTGATGCAACTGGACATCGGCCACATCGTTCATGGTGGCGCCGACCCGGTGCAGGTACTGAAAGAGTATCCCGGCCGCGCCCTCACGGTACACGTGAAGGAGTGGTCCGCGACCAAGAAGGATGCGCTGGTCGGCGACGGCGACGTGAAGTGGCCCGCGGTGTTCAAAGCCTGCGAAACCTTGGGCGCTACCGAGTGGTACATCGTGGAAGAAGAATCGGGCGCTTACCCGGGGCTCACCGGTATCGAGCAAAGCCTGAAGCGTCTTCGCAAGATGGGCAAGTAGATGTGACGCGAGGCAGGCGGCTTCGCCTGCCTCGTCCTACGCCGCCGGTTTAGGGATTACTACCACCGGCGCACGCCAGAAGGCGAACTTCCGCGCGGTGGGATCCAGAACGCTCACCTGGCAGGTATAGCGGCCAGGCGTGAGCTTGCTCAACGAGAGGCTGAACCGGATGGGGACCGCCTTGGTCTTCGGATTCAGCCCCTCGGTCACCTGCAGCGGCTGGGTTTCGAACGCTTTCTGCTTGCCTCGGAAGAAGCTCACGCTGGCGACGAGCGGCTCGGTGGACTGAGCGGTGGGCTGATAGGCCTCCACATAGACGTACATCTCCTGGTCCGTGCGGAACACGCGTGTCACGCTGGGCACCAGCTTCTCGCCATCCTGCACCAGGGGATTGGCTTGAAGCAGCTTCTTGTCGCGCTCGACGGTGGCGACGGCCGCCTTCAAGCTCTCGCGCTGGTTGCTCAACACCACACTGCTGATGGGCAGGTAATTGCGCTCGTTGGTGAGGTCGGGAACCTTGAATTTCATCTCGAAGGTGCCCATCTTGCCGGTTGCATTCTCCCGCGCCAGGAACTTCACCGTATACGCACCCGGCTGCAGCGTGAAGCCGGTGTCGTATTGCAGGTTCCGTTTGGATAGCTGGCCGGCGTTTTCGCCTTTCAATTTCACGTCGATGTCGTCGCGCACTGTGGCTACCACAGAACCCTTAGCGTCCTTCACCTGCCCAATGAAATCCAGGCGCGCGCGCTCGGCACCGCCATGCTTGGCCAGTTCGAGTTCACTGCCAGGGATCTTCACCGTTAGAGGAACAAAATAACGGTCGCGCGCCAGGCGGAAGTGCGCCACTTCCATGGCGATGGGCAGGTCGGTCACCGGGTCGCCCAACATGAGCGCTTCCTGAAGCTGGCGCTCGCGATCCGTTGAGTTGAAGTCACGGAACTGTTTGGACGCGAAATAGCCGCTGCGGTAATCGAGCTTGGCCGAGAGTGACTTATTGGTCAACTGCACCTTGATGCGGCGATAGCGGCCATCCATGTTTTGATTGGTGCTGTAGTAGCCCAATATGTAATAGCTGGCGATGTCCTTTTGCGCCTGCTGGATGCCCAGGGAAAGGTCGTTCTCGTCGAGCAGCGCCTTGCCTCCGGTATCCGCGGCCAGCGTGTACAACGATTCCTGCTGATCCTGGAGATTGGTCATCGTCGTGCGCGCTGCGCTGCCTGAATACATGCCCTGGCCGCCGGGCGAAGCCTTCGTGGCGTCGCCGAGCGGGGCTTGTGCCACCAGGCCGCGCGCGTCGATGGGGTAGAGCGACACGTTACTACGGATCGCCGCGTTCACCGTCGCACGCATCTGTGCCTCGTTATCGACGCCGGTCTTGGTCATGCCACTGGCGAAATAGATCAGCGCCTTCTTTTCCGGCAACGACGAGAGCATGCGTGAGGCCGTCTCGATGGCGGCCAGCTTGCGATCTGTGTTGAAAATGTTGAACTCGGTGTCGTCGGCGGTGTAAGCGTCGCCCGTGTCGGCCGCGGTTTCGTCGCCGGAGGTGGCGCCGTTCACAGCCATGTCGCTGCCCTCGCCGATGTTGATGCCCTTGATGGTCCGGATGAGCGCGTCTCGATCGTTAGTGAAATCCTGCAGCACCTTCAAGTCACTGGAGAACGTCATCACGGCCATCATGTCGGATGCCGTCATCTGCGAGTCCAGGAACTTCAAGGCGGCTTTCTGGGCACGGATCTGATCCGAGGCCGGCATGGAGGTCAGGTCGAAGAACATGACCAGCAGCCGGCGGTCGCGATAGCGGATCTCGCCCGGTTTTGAGGGCGCAATCTGCGCCGGGGCAGCCGGCTGCGCGGCAGGGGCGGCCTTAGGTGCGCTTTCCGTGCCCCGCTGGATCAATTTCCGCTCGGCTGGGACGGCGACGGGCTCCTCAAGACGCTGGAACTCGAACACCGAGATCTTCTGGGGCTTGCCGTCCTCCGTGATCGTAAAATCGGACGCCTTCAAACCTTCGACCGGCTTTCCGCCCTTGTCCTTCACCCCAACGTTCACTACCACCAACTGCGTGGTGGTTTCGAACTTGAAGGCTCCCCGAGGAATCGGCTGCTGCTGTGCGCTCGCAATGAGCAAACCGCTGAGCAATGTGGCGATGGTAGCATGCATAAGTTAGAACCTGAACCGCAGGCTGGCGGTCATCTGTCTCATGGCGGCGGCCGAGTTGGCTATTCCGAAGATGCTCGATCCGACGGTAGTGCCGAAACTGGTGATCGTGACGCGATTGAGCAAGTTGGTCGCTTCCATTCTCAATTCGATGTTGCGGCGTTCACCAACCGGGAAGCTCCTGCCGAGGGAGGCGTTTAGGCTGAACGTAGTGGGCCCGGGAATGGTGTTGCGCCCCGCGTCGCCCCAAGAGCCGGCAGCGGGCTGCGTAAACGCCGCCGTGTTGAAGTACGGGCTGGTGGAGGTGGCGTCGATGGGCAACCCGGTGGCATCGGCCCGCACGCTGCCCGAAACGCCCGTGCCGCCCGTAACCGAGCGCGTGCCGCCGGCCGTGGCCGTCAGTGGCGTCCCCGAGCGGAGCGTGAGGGTGTTCATGAACATCCAATCGCGAAGGAGCTTGGCCTTCCAGCCCTGCATCATGGCTCCGCCGCGCATCCCCATGCCGCTGCTGTAATGCCAGTTGAGAGATAAATTGTGCCGCTGATCGAAGTTCGACAACGCTCGCTCGGCCGTCAAGTCCAGGTAGTTCTGTGCCACAACAGCTCGTCCGCCGGTGCCGGCGTCATCGATCGATTTCGAATACGTATAGGACAAACGCCCACCCAAACCGCTCCGGAAGCGGCGCATCAATTGGAACGTGGCCCCGTGGTACACAGAGTTGCCGTTGGACTGTTCGTAGGTGTAGCCCGACGGATAGGCGCTAACCGCAGTTGCGCCCGGCGGCGTCGAGTTGGGCAGGAACTGCTGATCCAGACGCGTGCCCTTGGTCCCCATGTAGCTGGCGACCGCCACCAGCGATGCCGGCAGGTTCTGTTGGATCGAGAAGTTCCAGGTTTGCGCGTAGCCGATCTGGTAATGCGGATCGATGGCGTATGTGTTGGTGATGCCCTGGCTCGGCGAGGCGGTGAAGCCGTCGAGCAGCGTCAACACGTTCGCCGCCGAAGTGGCGATCTGCAAGGTTTGCGAGAAGGGCGGCTGCTGCGCCATGTTGCTGGCGATGGACGTGTAGACCTGCGTGTTGTAATAGACGCCATAGCCGGAACGAATTACGGTGGAATGCTTAGCGAAGGGTTTCCAAGCCAGGCCCACGCGCGGCGAGAAGTTGTTGCGGTCGGGATCGACCAGAGATCGCGTAAACGATCCTGAGTACGGGCCGCTTTGATCTGGTAGCACCTGGGCGATAGCGGTGTAGCCCGGTGCAAGGTCCAGGTTCGCCATCCGGTCGTAGAGTTCCGTGATCGGCGTCGCATGGTCGTACCGTACGCCGAAGTTGAGGCTGAGGCGCGCGTTGATCCGCCAATCGTCGCTCATGTACACGCCGAATGCCGACGAACGGAAGTACAAGTCGCCGTTGCCGTAACGGATCGAACTCGCGTCCGGGCGGCCCAGTAGAAAATCAGCCAGGTCCCATCCGCCCGTGCCATTCGCGGCCGTTGTCGACCCAGTGAAGGTATACGTTCCGCGCGCGTTGGTATCGGAGATCCGGTTCAACTGCTGCCGCCGGTAGTCCGCGCCGATGGTTATGTTGTGGGAGCCGTGGATCCAGAGCAGGCTGTTGCCCACCGAACTGGTTTGGTTGCGATTCAAGGCCGCGTTCGAGCTGGAGAGGCCCATGTAATTCGTGAAGGACAGATCTGGCGGGCCCCAGTTGCGCGACTCCTGCGAGGTGCCGGTGATACCCAGTTCCGCAGCTACGTTCTCGCGGTTGGCGAAGTACGGCGTCGTCGTGTTCCTCATGCGGCTGAATGTGTAACGGAGATTGTTGATCAGCGTGGTCCGAATGGTGCGTGACCAGGCAATGTTCGCATTCAGGCCGCGGTTTTCACCCGTGCCCGTGAAGCCGAACAGGTTCGGCGTGACGCTGTTCCCGCCCTGATAGCCGATGCCGCCCGACAAGCGGTCCTTCTTCGTGATGGTTTGATTCACGCGCGCGTTGAGATTGTCGCTGTTGTTTGTGCTGACCAGGGGCGCCTGATAGTTATTGCGCGTGCCGGGGAGATTCGCCCTCGGATAGAACTTCAGCAAGGAAAGCGCGGTCATATCCAGGCGTGAGGTGGGGATGGCGTTGGACGGGAACGGCGTCCCGCTCAGCGGATCGTAGATGACCGCCGCCGTCTGCGAGGAGGATTGCGAGAAGTCGCCTGCGCGCTCGATATCCGTGGGCACCGTGCCGAACTGAGTGGTCCCGTTGCGGCTGCGGGTCAACTGGTAATTGAACGTGAACATTCCTTTTTCGCCGCTAAGCAGTTTGGGAATCTTGAGCGGGCCGCCGAACATGATACTCGCGCGAGCATTGGCGTAGGCCGGCTTCTCGGTCTGCGCGCCCGTGACCGAATAGGACTTCGCGTCCCAAACTGAGTTGCCCAAATCGAAGGACAGAGCGCCACGATATCGCATCCGCGGATTCTGCCTGTTGTTTCCGAACGCCATGGTATTGCGGCGCCCCTGCCAGTCTGGCCGGCCGCCACGCATACCGGGTCCACCGAAGCCGCCTGGGCCTCCGGGCCCCCCTGGACCACCAAAACCACCCGGTCCCCCGCCGGGTCCACCCATGGGACCGCCCCCCATCGGGCCACCCATCATGCCGCCTCTGCCAGGACCGCTCATGGCCATTGCTGCGCCGGGGCCCACTACGGAAGGCGCAGGACCACCCATCGGAGGTTCACCTCCGGGCCCGCCCATGGGCCCCGCGCCGGGAGGTCCAGGCATAAAGCCGCCCGGGCCGAACCAATCGTTGTGCATCGGCATGTCGAGCCCGCGGCTGAGGCTGCCGGTGACCAGCATGGAATCCTCGGCGCTTTGATTCAAATCCGACAGGTTCAAGTCGCCGTTGAGGCCGCTGCTTCCGCTCAGGGTTCCCATGGATGCCGCGTTTACATCCAGCCTCTGATAGCCGTTTCCATTACGGCCATTCATCCAGGGCCGGCCGCTTGGCGCCGGCGTGGCGGCCCGTCGCGTTTGCGGCTGCTGAGCCGCCTCCGGCTTCGCCGGCACCGCCCGCGCGGCCTCCTCCGTCTTCTTCTCCGCTATGCCACCGGCCGGCAGCAACGCCAGTTCAAACGGTGGAGGCATGATGCTTGTGCCCACAGCCACTTCCGAGCGGATCTTCTTGAAGCCGAGCATCTCGATTTCAACCGTCCAAACACCATCGGCCAGATCGGGAAAGGAATACACGCCGCGTTCATCCGTGCTCGTCACGGCTTTCCTGGTCCCTTGCGTGAGGGTGACGGTGGCTCCGGGCACCGGCAATCCGCCAGATTTGACCACGCCGTGGAGCTCGGCGGCCATCAGACTACAAGCGGCTGCTAGCAAGGCCATCGAGAGCTTACAGATGCTGTTGGTGCGGTTGACGCGCATGTCGGTATACCTAAGAGACGACCAGGTAGAGGTGGATGTTTCCCCTCGACGAAAGATGTGACGTTAAGCCGCGGTAAAAAAACTGGGATATCGACGTTAGCCGTGGCAGAGAATGAAGATCTTAGGGGTGCTGAAGAGATCCGAGTGGAAAAACGTCACGAAGCATTCCGGGGACCGGCCAGATTGACCGGCGCGGCCCCCATCAGGAAAATACTGCGGTTACTTCGCCTTCTTCTTCGGGGCCGGTTTTGCTGCCTTCTTCGGTGTCTTGCAGGCCATCAGGTATCCTCCTCGGCGAGAATGTAACATAAGAAACACCCATAAGGGAAGGGAATTTCTTCCATGGACGAGAAAATCACGCGGCGGACAACGGCGGGGTGGTTGGCGGCATGGGCCTGCGCGCCGGCTAGAGCCTGGGAATCCGGCGGCGAATTTCTATATAACGGAATCCGATTGCCTGAAGCCTGGCCACCCATTCGCGATGCGGTGTCGTATGAGCCGATGGAATGCCCCTATCTCGCGGCGCCGCCGGAAATCATTCCCATCGACGTCGGGCGCCAGCTCTTCGTCGACGATTTCCTGATCTCCGCGACCGATTTGGAGCGCGTCTATCACCAGGCCACATATCATCCGGCGTGCCCGTTGGTGAAGCCCGAGCATCCCTGGGAATCCACGGCCAAGGGCGCAGTTTCCATGGTTTTCAGCGATGGGGTGTGGTTCGATGCGGCGGATCGTCTCTTCAAGATGTGGTACATGGCGGGCTATTGGGGCTCGACCGCTTACGCGTTCTCCGAGGACGGCATTCGCTGGACGAAGCCGCGTCTCGACGTGGTCCCCGGCACCAACATCGTGCTCGACACGCCGCGAGGCTCGACCACGGTGTGGCTGGATCTCGAAGCCTCCGATCCCAAACGCAGGTACGTGCTCTTCCGCCAGCGCGCGACCGATCCTCCGACCTTCAGCCTTCATTACTCGCCCGACGGCATTCACTGGGGCGAGGAGACGGCCCGCAGCGGCCCGGCGAAGGACCGCAGCACAATGTTTTACAATCCGTTCCGCAAGATGTGGGTGTTCAGCCTCAAGGACGACAACCGCAACGGACGTATGCGTCGTTACCGTGAGAACCGCGACCCGGTGGCGGGTATGAACTGGAAGCGCTTCGACCCGGTGCCGTGGGTGAGCGCGGACCGTCTGGACCCGCAGCGAGAGGACATCAAGAAAGCGTGCCAACTTTACAACCTCGACGCGGCGCCCTATGAAAGCGTCATGCTGGGCTTGTTCAGCATCTGGCGCGGGCAGCCCACGGACCGGCCGAAGCCCAACGAAGTGATCGCCGCGTACAGCCGCGACGGCTTCCACTGGCATCGTCCCGACCGGCGCGCACTGGTGCCTGTTTCGGAACACTATGGCGGCTGGAACTGGGGCAACGTGCAGTCGGCCGGCGGTTGTTGCGTGACGGTTGGGGACCAGCTTTATTTCTACGTTAGCGGACGAGCCGGCGTGCCCGGCACGAAGGATTCCGGGGTATGCACAACGGGACTGGCCACGCTGCGGCGGGATGGGTTCGCCTCCATGCGCGCGGGCGATCGCTCTGGAACGCTGACCACTCGCGTGTTGCGCTTCAAGGGCACGAGGCTGTTCGTGAATGCGGCCGTGCGAAAAGGCGAACTGCGCGTCGAGGCGCTGGACAGGGACGGCCGCGTTATCGAACCGTTCACACGGGCCGGCTGCGTTCCGATCCGCGAGGATGCGACGAGCATCGAGGTCCGCTGGAAGAGGGTCGCCAACATTGCCGCCCTCTCAAACCGCGAGGTGCGCTTCCGCTTCCATCTCCGCGCCGGAGACCTTTACTCCTTCTGGACCTGAAGACGCACCGGCAGACTTACTGCCACCAGTTCTTCAGATTGCCAGCGCTGTCATACTCCAATTCGCGCGCCTGGCCAACGATTTCGAGCAGGGGATTGCGCTCCACGTCGGCGCGCAGGTTTTCACTGACCACCAGGGGCGTCAGTTCGAGCGTGTTGCGAATCCAGACGTAACTCACCGTTTCCTGCTCGAACTTGCCCACGGTCACCCAGATGGTCTCCAGGCACTGGCGGTCGGAGGGGAAGTGGATCGGGGTGCGGATGGAGTTCGGCGTGGAGGCGGTCAGGGAATTGATCAGAGTGACCTTCCAGTCGATCTTGCTGACGAGGCGGTCCGTGACCACGTCGGAAAGGCCGAATCCCACGGCGTTGCCGTAAGTCATCTCGCTCAGGTCGCGCACAAAGATGCGCTCGGTCTTCGGGCCGTTCTCCCAAGCGTTATAAACTCCGTACATGCTCCGGTTCACGACCTTGGTGTCCATCCCGGCGCCGCTGATGTTCTTGCCCACCTCATCCATGATGAGGATGTCAAACTCCGGTATGGGAATGCGCCCCATCCACGATTTCACCAGTCCGAGCAGTTCCTCCTCTTTCTGCTCCATCACTTCCACCGGCACGGCCGTGAGTTGGGCAGTGTGGTGGTACGCGTCCTCAAGAATGGCCAAACCGCCGAGGATCTTCCCTGAAGCAAGTACCTGGCGTCCCACGCTGCGGATCACTCGTTCCAGGCCGATCTTGTGACCATAAGCGTGATAGCGCTGGGCACCATCCAGCTTGCCGAGCCCGATCGCCATCATCTTGTAGAGGCCGCTCTCGATCTTGCCCGAAAAGTCCGTGTGCCATTTCACGCGGCCGATGAGCATCACCCCCTCGCTCTCGAACGCAGAGCGGTCCATGGACGTAGCGATCCCCTCGGGGGTCTTGGCGAGACGGACCACCTCCAGGCTGCTCACGACGGGGCACCCCATGGTGGACTCCGTGATGCCGAAATGGGAAAGCACGCCGGCCTGGCCTTCGGCTGTCGCGCCACCGTGGCTCCCCATGGCCGGAAAGATGAATGGGCGCATGCCGGCCGATTTCCAGAAGTCCACCACCGCCCGCACGATCACGGCGAGATTCGAGATGCCGCGGCTTCCAACGCCAATAGCGACGCGGCTTCCGGGTTTGAGTCGCGAGGCGAAGCCTGCCTGTTCCAATTCGCGGCGCACAGTGCCTGGAATGTCTTGGAGGGTCCGGTCCGGAAAGTTCTGGCGGACCAAAAAGGCGGGGCAGAACGGCATGCCCGAATTATATCATCGGGCCCCGAAACGGACGTCGGGCGCCCGTTATCGGATGTTGTCTTCTTCCCACTCGCGCTCGAGCATTCTGGAGTACTCTCCGGAGGCGTAGAGCTCGAAATGGAAATTCGCGGGAGACGCGGCGGTGAACGGCGTCAAGCTTTGGCTGCAGGCGAAAAGGTGGTCCGCGAAACGATAGTAGTGGCGCAGAAACTCTTCGTTGAGAGCCTCGCGTTCGGGTGGCTGGGAGAAAACCGCATTCAGCCCCAGCGCTCGCGTGAAGATTGCTCGGTAGTCCACCACGCCCCACTGCTTCAGTTTGTCCTGCACATGTTGCGGGGGCGCCTCGATCAACAGGGTCGCGAAGCTCTGGCGGCGGAGTCCGCAACTGCGCAACAGTGGATCCCGGGCGGCGAAGTCCGCGCATTGTTCGATCCAGCGTGACACGTCCTTGCCGACGTAGTACAACATCCGGATCTCGTAGTACCGGCCTTCCAACACCCTGCGGGAGAGTTCTTCCTGCGTATGCTCGGCGGGAAGCAACCCATCGAGCATCAGGCTGGCGCGGGAACTCTCCACAAGTTTGCCGGGCCCTGACGCGTCAGCGAACGGGTGCAAAATCAGCGGGGGCAAGGTCCAGACCCGATCGGGCGGCAAAGTCGGGGTTTCGATATTTGGCACCGGAATGGCCATTTTCGCACACATAAGACCACGTGGCGCTACACCACAGTGTGTATATCTCTTCCATTGGGCTTATCGGCGTGAATTCAGCCGAAGATTAGTCAACTTCGCCTGGGCGGGCGGCATCCGCGAGGTGTTCGCCCAGTTCCATCACCAACCGAAGTAGATCGGCGCTGCCCGCCGCATTGATCTTGTCCCAGGTGTCCCTGGGGGTATGGTAGTCGGGATGTAATCCCGAGAAGAAGAACAGCGCCGGCATGGGACGGGCGGCGAAAGCGGAATGATCGCTCGCGCTATAGCCCGGCGGCTCTGCGTATTCCGGCTCCAGCTTGTTCCGCACGCTCAATGTATTCAGCAACTTACGCATTTTGGCCGATGGCTCGCCGCCGATTTGGATGTGCCGCCCACGGATGCGGCCAATCATGTCCAGGTCGATCATGGCCACGGCTTTGTCGAGCGGGATGCCGGGGTGTCTTACCCAGTAACTGGAGCCGAGCAGGCCCAATTCCTCGCCGGCAAACGCCAGGAACAGGTAACCGCGCCGGTGTTTCGGCCGCGTCGCCAGGACGTGGGCAAGCTCGATGATCCCCGCGACGCCGGAGGCGTTGTCGTCGGCGCCATAGTGCGTCTTTCCCGCGGCGGAGGGCTCCATGGAGAACTGCTCACCGGTCCCGATGTGGTCGTAGTGGGCCCCGAAAACGATGTACTCCGCCGTCGAACCCTCCAGATACCCCGCCACGTTGCAAACCGCGCGCGGTTCGCCGTGGACCTCGGTTTCCAGATCCACACGCAACGCGTCGGGCAAGACGAAGCTCTGTGGATGTGGGCCCTTGTCCATGACAGCGGCCAAGCCCTTCAGGTTCTTCCCTGCGGCGGCCAGCAACCGGTCCACCGCGGCGGCTTTGACCTGGACGAGCGCGATTCCCTCATTGCCGGAGCCCACTGTGCGGCTGAATGGTTCGAATTCGTCGCTCTCGCCGCTGTGACTAGCGATGTCGTTGACATAGAGCATGGCAGCAGCGCCGTGGGCGTGCGCGGTTGCCGCTTTCCAGGGCAACTGCGAATGGATGGTATAGGCGCGGCCCGCGAAGGGACCTTTCGCGTCGAATTCCCGGGGCTCATGGCGGAGCACGATCACCACTTTCCCGTGCACGTCGATACCGGCGTAATCGTCGTAGCCATATTCCCGGGCCGTGATGCCGTAACCGGCGAAGACCACGCCGGCCGATACCCTTGTGGTAGCTGAAAAGCTCAGGGGCTGAAAATCGGTGTCCGGGCTCAATTCGTGGGTTTGAACTCCGTCCGACCAGCGGAGGCGGTTCGCTATGCCCCGGCGGGGATTGAGTGTGACGCTGAACTGTTGGCAATACTTACCGTTACCGGCGGCAGGGGCGAGCCCTCGCGCACGGAACTCCTCCGCGATGTAACGGGCGGCGGCTCCCAGTTCCGGTGTGCCGTTGCCGCGTCCGTTGAGACGCTCACCGGCAAGGTACTTGATGTGCGCCAGGAATAGATCCGGGTCGATCCGCGGCTCCGCGGCCGGTATCGAGACGCCGAGTACAAGTACGGCAACACACGCGAGGATACGAGGCGATTTCACTTCGGGATCGCGCCTAGCGGTTCATCGGGGACGGGATCTTCAGCTCGCAGCAGGCCTGCTCCCCGGCATTCTTCGCGGTCTTCTGGTAGTCGATTTCGTAGTCGATAGCCTGCCTTATGACGGTCCAGCCGTGATTGCCTACCAGGCGGCGTCCGTTCACGAACAGCGTGGGAATGGAATTGATCTGCAAGGCCTTGGCTTCGGCGATATTCTTCTCGACTTCGGCCAGGGTGGCGCGAGTTTCCAGACAACGGCCGAACTGCAGCGGCTCGATTTGCGAACCCTTGCTCGAAACGTACTGGACCAGTTTCTCCTTCACGTTCTGCGGCGTGATTTCGGCCTGATGCTCGAAGACCCAGTCGTAGAAATCCCAGAACGCGGCCGGGTTCTGGCGGAAGATACAGCGGCCCGCGACGGCCGCCGTCTTGGCCCAAGGATGAATCTGCTCGAGCGGGAAGTCTTTGAAGTACAGCCGCACCTCTTTCGGATAGGTGCTGAGGAGGTTCTGGCGGATCATCTTGGCTTCGTCCTTGCAAAACGGGCACTGGAAGTCGCTGAACATCACCACCACTACGGGCGCTCCCGGCGTGCCCAGGCTGGGCTGGAATTCCGTTTTCAACTTATCCAGATCCTGGCGAAAAGGATTGTCCTTGATGTCGTAGACCTGGCCGCGCACTATCTTCTGCCCGTCCTTGGAGACGTAAAACACTTCGTCCTGCACGGCGTCGCCGGCCGAGGCGTGCACCTGGACTTCTAGAAATCCCGGGAAGGGTGCGGGCTTCGGATCGCGGACTTCAATTTTCACGGGCGATCCCCACAAGAAGAGATGGCGGACATAGGCTTCCAGGGTGGCTTTGTCCAGGGCGCTCTTCGTGCTTGAGGCCGCTGGCGCGGCCTTCTTCTTGGCCGCCCCCGCGCCGGGGCGATTCTGCGCTACCAGTACGAGCGCGGCACCTACGGCAATGACGACCGCCAGTCGGGAAACAAGAGCACGCATATATCCTATTATCCTCACGTGAAGGGTCCAATGCGCCAGGGCACGAATTCATCATGGCCCCAGCGTTCGCTGGCCGTTTGTGATCCAGACGCGGTTTCGAGCAGACGCTCGAAGATTTCGCGCCCCGCCGCCTCGATGGAGATTTCGCCGTCGGCGATTCGTCCGGCATTGAGGTCGATGTTATCTCGCATGGCGCGCCAGATCCGCGTGTTGCTGGAGATCTTCAGGACCGGGACGGTGGGGAACCCGATGGCGCTGCCGCGGCCGGTTGTGAAGCCGATGAGGTTGACGCCGCCCGCGGCGAGGCCGGTGAGCGACACGGGATCGTAGCCCGGCGTGGACATGAACACCAAGCCCGGCGTGCCGACGCGCTCGGCGTACTGGTAAGCGTCCATCAACGTGCCGGTTCCCCCTTTGGCCGCCGCGCCCAAGGATTTTTCGAGGATAGTGCTGAGGCCGCCTTCCTTGTTTCCTGGCGACGGATTGTCGTTGAACGTGCCGCCGAACTGCGCCAGGTAGGCCTTGTACGCCTGGACCAGGCCCAGGAACTTCTCCGCCACCTCACGGCTCCGCGCGCGGCGCGCCAGCAGGTGCTCTGCGCCGAAGACTTCCGGCGTCTCGGCCAGCACCACCGTGGCGCCGAACCGGGCGAGGATATCCGCGCAGGCGCCCAGAGCCGGGTTCGCCGTAATTCCGGAAAAAGAATCCGATCCACCGCAATTGAGCCCCAGGCACAATTTCGAGGCCGGCAACTCCACGCGACGTTCGGCCGCGGCGCGCTCGATCAGATGCTTGCTCGCACGCCGCGCCGCCTCGACCGTGCCCGGAGTTCCTCTGCTGGTCTGCATCGAAAGGCCGGTCAGCCGCCCCCCACGAGCCATCGGGCCATCCATGTAAGCGCCAAGCTGATTTACTTCGCAGCCCAACCCTATGATCAGCGCACCGCTGACGTTGGGATGATCCAGCACACCGTTGATGATGCGCTCCAGCATATCGGTGTCCGGGCCAATCACTTCTCCACAACCGTCACCGTGCGGGAACGCCACCACGCCATCCACGTTATCCGGGAGGGACTCGCCCTCGTAGCTGCGCGCCACCAGGCTGGCCACGTGCGCGGAGCAGTTGCTGGCCGCCATCACGGCGATGTAATTGCGCGTTCCGGCGCGCCCATCCGGACGCGCGTAGCCGAGAAACGAGGGCACAGATGACGGCGGCGTCGGGAAGGGAAGCGGTTCGGGCGGATACTCGTAAGCCGGCGACAGCTCTTCGTAAGAAATATTGCGCGTGTGCACATGCGCGCCGGCGGGAATTGCGACACTCGCCAACCCGATGGCCTCGCCGTATCGCAATACCTTCTCGCCGGCGGCGATGGGGGCAATGGCCACCTTGTGCCCGGCTGGGATGTCATCGAGCGTGGTGAATTCTGTGTCGCCCACCCGCAGCCGCTCACCCGCGCCCAGAAAGGTTCTCGTCACCGCGACATTGTCGCGTGCGCTCATTAAGACAAGCTTGTTCTCCGGCGAGCCGGGCTTAGCTATTTCGTATAGATCCACTGCCTGTCACCTGAATAAAACTGTCTCACACGTTTGCTCGCCCAAGTGCACGTGAAGTCTCTTGCCCGCCGGGTGGATCCAGACGCCTTCCCCGTGCGGCAACGGGATCTGCTCCGGCTTTGACACGACAATGAACCGCCGCGTCTCAACGCCCTTCAGCAGCTTGCCGATATGAATGTGCGCGTGGCACTGCGTACGCACTTTGGGTCCGTTGTAAGCGAGGCCCCACTGATCGCCCCAAAGCTCCTTGCCCTTCAGGATGGCCGCCTTCCACAACGCCGTTCGTTCGGCAGCCGTCATGTCCTGCAAGTGGTGGCCGCGATCGCCGTGACTTCTCGGCAGCACCAGCCAGCGGTTCGGCTTGCGCGGGTTGTTGTCCTTCACGAAGAAGATGGCGGGCTCGGGCGGCTGCTGCTCGGCGAGGCGGCACAAGGAGCACTCGCGCGCCGCCATGGTTTCGGGCTTGGCGGGGTCGCAAGCACAACCGTCCACGCCCGCGCGCAGTGATGCGGCGAACAACAGCGCAATTCCCAGTCTCGACGTGGCGCTCATTATACTCAAATGGTGTCCTCCGGTATGTGGAAATGGGTGCTGGTAGCGCTCGCGTTCTATTTTCTCTTATTTTTCGGTCTCTCCGGGATGGGGCTGGTGGGGCCGGACGAACCACGCTACGCGTCCATTGGCCGTGAGATGGCGAGCTCGGGAGATTGGATTACTCCCCGGTTGTGGGGTGCGCCATGGTTTGAAAAGCCCGCGATGCTCTACTGGATGATCGGTATCGCCTTCCGCCTCGGCTTGAGCGAAGACGTGGCACCGCGCCTGCCCGTGGCGCTGGCCAGCCTGGCATTCCTCATCTTCTACTACCGGCTCCTGCGGCGCGAGTTTGATGCGAAGGTGGCCGCGTACGCGTCCCTGATGCTGGCGACCTCGGCCGGGTGGCTCGCTTACAGCCAAATCGCGGCGACGGACCTGCCCATGTCGGCGGCCTTCGCGGCGGCGCAATTGCTGGCGCTCGGCTGGATCGAGCGAGGAGAGCGGCGCGGGTTATTGGCCACGGGGATCCTGATG
>JAJFUV010000024.1 GCA_021372245.1 Terriglobales bacterium | reverse complement strand
GCGATTTCCGCCGACGAAGGACGCACCTGGACGGGCTACCGCGAGGTTCTTCGGGACCCCAAGCGCGATCAACCGCCGCCGCCGGGAGGCGACTTCGGCACCGCCTATCCTTTCCCGCTCGCGGCCGGGGGCGATCGCATCCTGATCGCCAGCGGGCAGGGCGCAGGACGATCCCGCCTGGTGGCGTTCAACGCCGGCTGGCTCACGGAAACCGGACAGCGCACCGATTTCAGCCAGGGCTTGGACGATTGGACCTATTTCGGCTGCCGCGGCGTGGAGCGTGTGCCGCACCCGGAGCGGCCCGGCGCTTATGTCCTGAAGGTGTCAAAGACGGATGCCGCATGGCCCGCAGGTGCCGTGTGGAACTTCCCGAACGCGGCAAACGGCCGGATGGTCTTGCGTCTTAGGCTGAACGCCGGATTCCGGGGCGTCAACATCGCATTGACCGATCACTACTCGCCTCCCTGGGACAAGGAAGACGTTTCCGATAGCCTGTACAACCTGCCCATCGATGCCGGTGGGCGCCTCCTGGGTGCCGCCAGTCTCAACGCCGGGCGCGGGTACGATCTCGAAGTCCGCTGGAGCGGCGCGGAGAGGCAAGCGGAAATCCGGCTCGACGGCCGCCGTGTTGCGGTGCTGCCTCTGCGGCGCGAGACCTCCGGCGCGAACTACCTCCGCTTGCGGTCAACCTGCGAAGGGACTGATCCGGCGGGACTGCTCGTTGAATCCGTGGATGTGGCTGCGCAGTGAGTTCGCCGCCGCTTTACAGCTTCAGCATGTCCCGCAAGCGTTTTGTTTGCACCCGGCTCACCGGGATCTCCGTCTGCTTCTTGTCGTCCATGCGGAGGCGGTAAGTGGACTTGAACCAGGGGATGATCTCCTTGATCCGGTGTAGGTTAACCAGAAAGGAGCGATGCACGCGCCAGAACATGCTGGGGTCCAGGCTGGACTGCAACTCCTCGATCGTGCGGTAGTTGGATTGTCCCTCGAAAGTTGTCGTGACGATGGTGATCAGCCCATCCTCGATTGTGGCGTAAACCACATCGTGGACGTCGACCACAAAGTTGCGGTTGCCGCAGCGGACCAACAGCTTGTTGCGGATCTGCCCGGAAGGGGGAGCCTGGGCGGGCAGTCCCAAGGCCGGCTCGCCGGCGGCGCGATTCCTTTCCTCGATGGCGCGTCGAGCGCGATCAAGTGACATGGCCAGACGGTCCTTCTCGATAGGCTTTAAGAGATAGTCCATCGCCTCCAGCCGGAATGCCTCTACGGCATATTGGTCGTAGGCCGTGGCCAGGATGAAGTACGGGAGCCGGTCCCGCGTCTCGCGCAGTTTGTTGATTACCCCCATCCCGTCGAGCCCTGGCATCTGGACATCCAGGAACACCAGATCGGGGTCAAGTTCATCGATCAATTCGATGGCTTCCATCCCGTTGGAGGCGGTTCCCACAACCTCCAAATCTTGAAATTCTTTAATCAGATAAGCCAGCTCGTCGAGTGCCAACGGCTCATCATCCACCAGCAGGGCGGTCATCGTCGACGTCGCGCGATCCGTCATGAAGTGCTAGTATAACATCAGGGAAACATTGGGTTTCCGTGCAATACAAGGAGATGGAATTTGCCCACAAAAGATAACGTCCGCATTGCCCCAGCGGAAGGCAAGCTCGGAGTTCTGATACCAGGTATCGGGGCGGTATCGACGACTTTCATGGCGGGAGTCGAGGCCGTCAAGCGGGGACTTGGTAAACCCATCGGTTCGCTTACCCAGATGGCTACCATCCGCCTCGGAAAGCGTACCGAAGGCCGCAGCCCTTATATTAAGGATTTCGTCCCTCTTGCAAAGCTCGACGACTTGGTTTTCGGCGGGTGGGACATCTTTGAGGACACCGCTTACGAGGCGGCCGTGAAAGCCGGAGTGTTGGAACGCGGCCTGCTCGATCAGGTCAAAGAGCCGCTGTCCAGCCTGAAGCCGATGAAGGCGGTCTTCGACCACGAATACGTGAAGCGCATCAACGGCCCGAACGTGAAGCAGGGCGCTAACCTCATGGAGAAGGCCGAAATGTTGATGGCGGACATCGAGAGCTTCCGCCGCAACACCGGTGTTTCCCGTCTGATCACCATCTGGTGCGGATCTACCGAAGTGTTCCATCGCCCGTCCGCCGTCCACCAGACCCTGGCGTCGTTCGAGGAAGGCCTGCGCAAGAACGATCCTGAGATCGCTCCCAGCCAGGTGTACGCCTACGCCGCCCTCAAGTGCGGCGTGCCGTTCGCCAACGGCGCACCGAACCTGACAACCGACATCCCCGCCCTGCTCGATCTGGCGCGGGAACGCCAGCTTCCGCTCTGCGGCAAGGACTTCAAGACCGGCCAGACGTTCATGAAGACCCTCATCGCCCCTGGTTTGAAGGCGCGCATGCTGGGCCTGCAAGGCTGGTATTCGACCAACATCCTGGGCAACCGCGACGGTGAGGTGCTGGACGATCCGGGCAGCTTCAAGAGCAAGGAAGAGACGAAGCTCTCGGTGCTCGACCACATCCTGCAGCCTCAGCTCTATCCCGATCTTTACAAGGACTTCTCCCACGTGGTGCGGATCAACTACTACCCGCCGCGTGGCGACGCCAAGGAAGGCTGGGACAACATCGACATCTTCGGGTGGCTCGGCTATCCGATGCAGATCAAGATCAACTTCCTCTGCCGGGATTCCATCCTTGCAGCGCCGATCGTGCTCGACCTGGTGCTGTTCATGGATCTGGCTCAGCGCTGCGGCATGAAGGGCATCCAGGAGTGGCTGTCGTTCTACTTCAAAGCGCCCATGACGGCCCCGGGCCTCTATCCGGAGCACGACATTTTCATCCAGCTCATGAAGCTGAAGAACACCCTGCGGTGGATGCGAGGCGAGGATCTGATCACGCACCTCGGCCTTGAGTACTACGACTGATACACGTAGGGGCGGTTGACTTCCAATTGGGCTCGAACAGATAAATGAAAGTTGTCATCATCGGCGGCACGACGTTCGTCGGGCGTTTCCTGGTGTCGGAGTTGGTGAAAGCGGGGCACGAGGTCAGCGTTCTGCACCGTAGGGCAGAGCATGACTTAGGCCGCAAAGTGTCGAATATCCAGTGCGACCGGAGGGACCACGCGGCCCTTGCTCGTGCCCTCGCTTCCGGCAAGTTCGAAGTCGTCTTCGATACCGCCTACGATTGGGAACATGGCACCACGGCGGCCGACGTCGATGCCGCCGCCAGGGCCTGCGGCGACCGTCTGCAGCGGTACATTTTCATATCGAGCGTGGCGGCTTACGGCGACGGATTGAACCATCACGAGGGCGACGCTCTGGCGCCGGACGACTATCACGAAGCCTATGCCCGCAACAAGGCCACCAGTGAGCGCTTGCTTTTCCGCATGCATCAGCGCTGCGGTTTCCCGGTGGTGAGCCTGCGGCCGCCGTTTATCTACGGACCCGGCAATCCGTTTTACCGCGAAGCGTTTTTCTGGGACCGGCTGCGCGACGGGAGGGCCATCATCCTGCCCGGCGACGGACGCCGCCTGATGCAGTTCGTTTTCGTGAAGGACCTGGTGTGGGCCTGCGTGCGCGTGATGGATCACCCGTCGGTGGTGAGCCACGCCTTCAACATCGCCAACTCGCGCCCGGTCACGCAGACCGAGGTCGTGCTGGCATTCGCCGAGGCGGCCGGCAAGAAAGTGAACATCATCCGCCTCCCGCGCGAGCGTATCCTGCGCGCCGGGGGACACACCATGGGCCCCACGCTCTATTTCGGCGAGTATTTCGATGTTCCGCCCATCACCCAGGTGGTCACCAAGGCGCAGCGCGTGCTGAGCTTCAAGCCCACCGAGTTCGCCCGCGGTCTGAAGGAAACCTACCGCGACTATCTCCGCAACCACCACCGCAAACACCCGGATTACGCCTTCGAAGACGCCCTGCTGGCCCGGACGCACGTAGCCGTCGGCGCCTAGCGGGAATCTGATCCTGCTGACCGTGGAGCGCGCAGTCTTGCGCGCAACGTCGGCAGTCCTGCCGGCGGACGGTCTACCCCCTCCCGCGCAAAGTCCCCAAGAAAGCCAATTCCTCCAGCTTCCACCGGTAAGATTGCTGGTTCTTCTCACGCGCGCTCGGCGAGGAGCATGTGTGGGCGGCGGTCCGGTATGCGGACCGGAATCCGGTGCGCACAGGGTTAGTCCCTCTCGCCGAGCAGTGGCCATGGTCGAGCGCAGCCGTGCGGTTGATCCCGGCCAGCGCGCTCGCGATGATGGATTTGTCGACGTGGTGTGAGTGCTTCACGGTGGAACAGCGGCGGCAAACGCTGTTGGCGGAATCGGTGACGGAAGCCGAGCGGCGGCTGCAAGCAAGCACGTATACGGGACGTCCGGCGGGATCGGTGGAATTCGTGAAGCAGGCGGAGGTTGCGCTGAAGCGCAAACTCGCGCCTGGGAAAGGATGCCGGCCCAAGAAAGACAGACAGACAGGAACAGACACACGATTCTTCCGCTCAAGCTAATCTATTTGCAGGAGGCGCAGCGTGAACAATACAGAAACACGCGGGCTGTCCCCATGTTTGTTTGTCCCAGGATCACGAGTATGTGGGCATTGTTGATCGATTACGGCTGCGAAGGAGGTAAACAATGTTGATTACTGCACTCACTTGGCTGCTTCTGACGGCAGTGCCTCAATACAAGACGGCTCCCATTGATCTGGAAAACGTTCCATGCAGAGTGAGGGATTGCCTGACGAGCCTGGGGCCGGGATACCAGATCACTAAACGTTTGAACCCATTTTACGTACAGGGAGATTTTGATGGGAACGGTGCTGCAGACTATGCCGTTTCGATCACTGAATTGAAATCTCACAAGGAGGGCTTCGTGGTTTGCTTCAGCGCGTCTCCACTCAAGTCGGAGGTCCTGGCTGCGGGACGTGCACTTCCGGTTGAAGAAGGCGCACTTGTGGATGATTTTGCCATGATCGATATTTGGGGGACCGCCACGCGATGTGGGAGCCGCAAACGAGACTGCCTGTATCTGGAGAAATCCGAAGCCGGTGGGGGCTTTCTCATTTGGAACGGAGATAGGTTTGTCTGGAATCAGCAGGGGATCTGAGGTTGCTGGAAGGACATTCACAACGACTGTCGAGATAGGCAGTCGGGAGGTCAAGGTGCGCGCCATCCTGGATAGGGCGAACGAGCTTGGGTCGGTGCACATCTGTCCATAGATGGGATTCACATTCACTATTAGCACGATCGATCGTGAGCGCAAAGAGTGCAACCGCTTACAGAAGGAAAGCGAATGATCGAGCGTCCCCGCTATATGATCCCAATCGGCCTTGCGTTGGCAAGCACGGTTGGCGCATTGTACTTCTGGGGATTCTGGCTGTGCGTTGGGCAACTCATTAGTGCGACTGAGCGCGGAAGGCTGATGTCACTCCTTGTTGTTTTCTTGTTAGTGGAAGCAGCTCTGACTGGTATCGTGTTTGCCTTCGTGCGGCTGACGCCTTATTTCAGCGAGCCGATCATCGCTAGAGTCATCATTCTCGTGGCGATGGCCAGTTCCGCGCTCTATGGCTTGTATTGGGGAGGATTTGCGGTCGGTGCGTTTACCGGAATTGTTGGGGCCGTGTTCGCCAGTCCGTGTCTACTCCCCATTGCGTTGGGTGCTCGTATCGACCAGGATTGAGCGTGCAGTGACGATCCGGGGAATTCCGCCCTTCCGCCCTACCCTCGATGCCAGCCGGCGTCGCTTAGGACTTCCTTGGCTGCTTTGGCGGTGTTGGCGTGGATGGTGACGGTGTCGTTCACGTCGTAAGCGTAGCCGCCGGCTAGCGTCACCACCACCGCCGCGCCATAGCGCAGCGCGGTTTCGAAGACGATGCGGTCGCGCTCCTTCAATCCTTCGATGGTCAGCCCCAGTCCGCCGAGTTGATCCTCGACGTATGGGTCGGCGCCCGCCACGTAGGCGATCAGGTTGGGCCGGAAGGCGGCCACGGCCGTCGAGTAGGCGTCGCGCAGGCTCATGAGGTATCGCTCGTCGCCCACCCCGTCCCCCAGATTGATGTCGATGTTCGAGGGCGGCTTCTCCGCGGGATAGTTGTTGAGTTGGTGCAGGGAGATCGTGAAAACGTTCTTGTCGCCGGCGAAGATGGAAGCCGTGCCGTTGCCGTGGTGGTTGTCGCAGTCGATCACCAGGGCCCGTCCGATGGCGCCCTCCTGCTGCAGGCGCCGGATGGCCACGGCCACGTCGTTGATGGCGCAGAAGCCCTCACCGTGATCGGCGAAAGCGTGGTGGAATCCGCCGCCCACGTTGTAGCAGATGCGATCCCGCAGCGCCAGGCGCGCTGCCAGCGTGGTACCGCCGGCGGCCAGGATGAAGCCGCTCACCATCTGACGCGAGTAGGGCAGCTCCAGCTTCAGGATGTCCTCATAGGTGAGTGTGCCGTTCTTGAGCCGGATCACCCAGTCGGCGTCGTGCACCAGCATCAAGTCCTCAACCGAGGCCGGCTCTGGCTCTACAAAGTCTTCCTCCGCGCCGAAATTCTCGGCCAGGAAACGAATGCGCAGCAGGCGGTACTTGTACGAGGGGAAAACGTGGTCCCGCAGGTTCAGGTCGTAGCCTTCGCTGTAGACGAGCCGGAACGGTAGCAGGCGAGGCATGGCCTCAGGCGGATTCCGCCGTGCGCACCGATTGCAGCGCCGTGATCAGCGCCACGCTGTAAACGTCGTCGGCCGAGCAGCCGCGCGACAGGTCGTTGGCCGGCCGGGTCAAGCCTTGGAGAATGGGGCCGTAAGCCGCCGCGCCGCACATGCACTCCAGGAGCTTGTAGCCGATGTTGCCCGCCGCGAGGTTCGGGAAGATGAGGGTGTTGGCGTGGCCGGCCACGGTGGAACCGGGCGCTTTGGATTCTCCGATCTCTCGCACGATGGCGGCGTCCAACTGCAGCTCGCCGTCCACGTGCAGGTCGGGCGCGCGCTCGCGAATGATGCGCAGCGCCTCCACCACCTTGGCAACCTCCTTGTGTTTGGCGCTGCCTTTCGTCGAAAACGACAGCAGCGCCACGGCCGGCTCGACGCCCAGCAGCACGTTGGTGCTCGCGGCCGTCGCGATGGCGATATCGGCCAGTTGCATGGCGGTAGGATCGATCACCACGCCGCAATCGGCCATCATGAGCTGCCCGCGGTTGCCGACGGTCTCGTTATAGAGGCACATCAGAAAGAAACTCGATGCGGTCCGCAAGGTGGGCGGCGTTCCGATGACCTGCAGTGCCGCGCGGGCGACATCGGCCGTGCTGCAGGTGGCGCCGCTCACGCAGCCGTCGGCATCGCCCGCGGCCACCATCAGGGGCGCCAGGCACAAAGGTTGGCGCGCAATGGCCGCCGCCTCCATCTGCGTGATGCCTTTGGCGCGGCGGCGCTCATAGTAGATCCGGGCGTACTTTTCAATGGCCACCGACTCGGGCTTGAGAAGGATGGGCTCGACGACGCCGTTCGCCGCCAGCCTCTCCGCGGCGGACGCGACACGCGGGTCCCCGATTTCCGGGAAAACGATGCGCTTCCTCGGCCTGAGACGCCGCAGCCGTTCCTCGGCTGAGGTCACAAAGGCGGCGGCGGACTCGGGCAGGGACATAGACTGTATTGTACTTTGACGCGGGACAGGCTTTCAGCAGCCGGTCATCCGCGCTTGAGGCAGATGCCGGCCCGCTCGACTTGATCGCGGTACGCCGGCAGCGCCGGCTCGCCGCAGCCGATGCCGGTGAGAGTCATGGCTGCTGACACGTCGCGTTCGGCCCAGAGCCACATCCCGAACCGCGTTTTGGGGTCCGCCGCGGCCCCCTCAAAGCGAACTCGTGACTTGCCCGGCGGGACGTCGCACAAATACCAGGTCCATTCGTTTTCGTGTGGGAGAACCTGCGCGTAGGCCGAATAGGTGCTCGGGATGTTGTAGCCGATATGGCCTGCTGAATGCCGCGGTTCGAGCGTCACTGCCCGGCCGTTGACGGTGGCCGCGGCGCGGCTCGGGTGGAAGCGCCGGCCCGGGAAAGCCACCAGCAGCGGTACCGTGGCCTTCGACGCATCCGCCGGAACTTCTACTTCGCATTCCTGCTCGAATAGAATCGTGGGCTCAGATTTCTGACTGATGCGGTTCCAATCGGCGTCGCTCATGCGCCGCGGGCGGAACCAGGGCTTCAGCCATTCGGATTCCGGCGCGGTACGGACCGATTGTGCGATCACCTTCCCGCGGAGTTCAATCGCGCTGCGGGGCGCCGTTTCGATGATGCGCTCGCTTCCGTCCGGTAACAGAACGCGGACTTTGCCGGTCCCGGGCGCGGGGGCGACGCCCATCTTGCCGTCCGGCCGCCGGTACCAGCGCGCATTCATCGCCACGGGCTCGGGAAGAGCCGCGCGCGGCCGGATCTCCAGCATGAGCGTCTCCCATGGGGCAAGCTCGAACTCGATGACGCCCGATGCCTCCAGGCCTTCGGCGATGCCGCGCCGGTATGGATACTCCGTGTAGCAGACCGCGCCTGCGAGGGTGGAAGGAGCGCCCGCGCGTTTGAGATCCAGCCGGTAACTGCGCGTCTCGTTTGATGGATTGCGCACCGTGAGAACGCCGCGGCCGTCGAGCCAGTGCGCGTAAGCGTACGGCTCGCCCACTTCGACTCTCGATGCCACGATGGTGGTCCGCCGCAGGATGTCCTGGCTCGCGCGCGCCCACTTCAACATGCCTGCGTAGGCGCGATAATCCTCCTCGCCCAGGTAGCGCGGGTTCATGTAGGTGGCGATGAAGAAGCGCCCGCGCGCGACGGCCATGGCCACGTGGTTCGGAAAACCGCCGCTCGGATTGCAATGAACAATGTCGAAATACTGCAGGGCGTTCTGCGGCAGCCATACCTCGTCGCGCGAGTAGAAGACGAAGTAGTCGCGCGAGCTGGTGGCGGCTTCGCGATAGTCCGGGGCCGGGAGCATGCCGCGCGGGGAATCGCCGCCGGCGCTGGCCCACAAGGTGTCGGACTCGCGGATCATCCAGGGGCTGATGTAGCAGACGAACGTGTTGAGATAGGTGGGCTCGGTGACCAGCGCGGGATTGGCCCGTTTGGCCGCCCGCAGCAGTTCCAGGGAATATTCGGCGAGGGGCTCGACGGAATCCCGCCCCGGCAGCAAACCATCGTGGGGGACGTCTTCCTCGGCCAGGAATCCGTCATATTTGATGTGCGCCAGGCCTTCCTCACGCACCAGGCCCTCGATCTGCCGCACGGTCTGTTCGCGATAGCGCGGATCGGCGAGCGACAACCCGGCCAGTCCCAGGCCGCCCTTGTCACGCGCTTCCCGCGCGGGCCGCACGATGCGGTAGCCGTTGGCCTCGGCCCACGAATAGTCGAACATGTTCGGATACATTTCGCTGGGCGAGATCCACAGGCCCAGCTTGCCGTGCGCCGATTCGACCAGTTCGCGCAGGTCGCGAAATCCGTTGGGCAGCTTCTTCCGGTCGATCTGCCAGATGGCGTGCTGGTCGCTCCAGCCGGCGTCGGTGGCCACCAGGTCGAAGAAAACGCCGTGCGTGTCGAACAGTTTCTGTTTGAACGTGCGCATCAGCGCGAGCGTGGCTTCAGGCTGCTTGTCGTCGCTGGTGAGCGTCCACCACGTGTTGTAGCAGGCGAGCATGCGCGGCGGCGAGAGGCGGATGCCCTCGATGTAGTCGAGAAACGACTCACGAACGTGGCCGGGCGTGGCGGCGCCGGCCACCGTCGAATGGAGAGCGAGCCAGTCGCGGCTCACCGGCTTGCCGCCCGGACGGCTCGCCAGCGTGAAGCCTTCGCGCGACACCTCATTGAAAGCGGCGACGAATTCGACGCCCGCCCAGATGTTGTCGCAGAAGACCGGATGGCTGCCGTAAGGGTAACGGTCCTTGCGGATGGTTTGCCAGTCGCGAGCGACGCCCCGCCAGTTCTCCAAAACAGCGCGAACCAGCCGTCGCTCGCCGCCCGTCGTGCGCCGCAGCGAGATCTGCTTGCGCAGATAGTCCTTGTCCGGCGGCGCCGTGTAGTGAACCTCCACTTCGAAACCTTCGCCGGCGTAACGCAGCCGCAGCAGTTGCGGAGTGCTTCCGGCGACGCTCGCGCGCAGGTCCGCCGGGGCGAGCTTCGATCCGTCCAGGAACTCGAAGGCGAACTCTTCCGCCGGGATCTCCACGGTTTCGCGCACGATCTTGTGCGTGAACTCGCGCTTCGTGATGCGTCCGTTTTCCAACCACAGGCGCAGTCCGGCGCCCCGGTTCCCTATTGCGAAGCTCTTCGCCGTGGGTATCACGGCTGCGCTCGCAAGAAGCAGCTCGCGGCGGTTCAATTTGCACTCACTCATGAATTCCCTCCCTGGCGTCGAGGATGCAACGCGCTGTGTCGCGGGCGATCAACAGCTCTTCATTAGTAGGGATTACCCATACGCCGGTACCGGCGCCCGAGGCGGTAATGTCCGCCTCGACGCCCACGGCGGAGTTGTTCTTCTCCGCGTCTATCCGGATACCGAACGCGTCCAGCCCCGCGCAGGAGAGTTCGCGCACCAGCGGCTGATGCTCGCCGATTCCGCCAGTAAATATGATGGCGTCGGCGCCGTTCAGAACGCCGAAGTAGGCCGAAATGTACTTCTTCAACCGGTAGCAGAAAGCGTCGATGGCCAGCTTCGCGCGGCCGTCGCCCTGTTTGCGCGCCGCCATCAGCGTCCGCATGTCGTTGGAAATGCCGGAGATGCCGAGCAGGCCGCCGCGCCAGTTCATTACGGCGTCCGTTTCGGGGATGCCGGCGTTCTCGCGCGCCATGATGTAAAGAATCACGGCGGGGTCGATGTCGCCGCACCGGGTACCCATGAGCAGCCCTTCCAGCGGCGTGAAGCCCATCGAGGTGTCCACCGACCTGCCCCGGTCGATCGCGCACACCGAGCAGCCATTGCCGAGATGGCAGGTGATGAGCTTGAAATCGGCGGGCGCCGCGTGCCGGATCTCGGCGAAGCGCTGGCTCACGAAGCGGTGCGAGGTGCCGTGGAATCCGTAGCGCCGGATGCGGTAGCGCGTGTAGTAGTCGTGCGGCAGCCCGTACGTGTAAGCTTCAGGCGGCATCGTCTGGTGGAATGCCGTGTCGAAGACGGCCACCTGCACGGCTTTCGGCAGCAGCGCCGATGCCGCGCGGAAGCCGCGCAGGTGCGCCGGATTATGCAGCGGCGCCAGTTCGATGGCCTCCTTGATGACCTCGGCCACCTCCTCGGTGAGGATCGTCGATCCGGTGAGCTTCTCGCCGCCGTGTACGACGCGGTGGCCCACTCCCTCGATCTCGTCAAGGCTGCGCAATGCGCCGGTGTCCGGAGCGCTCAAAACACTAAGGATTTCCTCCAGGGCCTCCTGGTGCTCGACCATGCGTTTGATGTACTTACGCCTGCCCGCCGGGCCATCGTAGGACACCGTGGTGTCCTGGCTGCCCAATCCTTCTACCAGCATGCGCGCCAGCGTTTGTTCCGGACCGGTCCGGATGAGCTGGCACTTCACCGTGGAACTGCCGCAGTTGACGACCAGTATGATCATGCCTGTGGAAGCTACTGTGTTCCAGTATATGTGGAACCGGACGTGCGGCTGGCCGCCTCCCAGTGCATTGACGCGGACCCCGGCCGGCGGTAGTCTAGAGCTGTGGGTATGCCCGCGACCCGATACGTGCCCTCGCGCCACTATTTGGTGGCCGGTGTGGCGGCGTGCTGCCTGACCGTCCTGTCGGCGTGGTGGGCCACTCGCTGGCCGCCGGCGCTGCTGGCGGCGTTCCTGTTCGCCGCAACCGCCGCGTTCGCGTTCCCCCTCGCCTTGCGTCCCCCCGTCGAAGTCTCCGAGAAGTACCTCAGGATCGGGCGTCGCAGGATCGCCTGGGAGGACATTCGCCGCCTGGACCGGGCTGGCTGGGTGTCGCCGCTGGTTGTCCATATCACCCTTTACGATGACAGCCGCATACTGCTGGTCTATCCGGGAGATTTGGATTCCGCCAACAGCCTGTTGAGGCACATGCGGCGCCAGGCCCGCGAAGCCCTCATAGACGGCGTTCCACATCGCGAGTTCTGGGGCGAGGTTCTGCCGCCCGTGGAACGGCCCGAGCCGCCGGCCGACACTGGAGCCCACCTGCTGCGTCCGGAGGACGAAGCGGAAGTGGAACGGTTGTTCCAGAGGCTCAAATCGGTCGGCTACCTGGATTCACGGAATTCTTCCGACGAGAACTAGCGCGTGGGGAAATCCGGTTCTCGCCTCCTCAAGTTCCTGTTTGCCGCATGCTTAGGGCTTGCTATCGCTTACCCGTCCAGGGGCTTGTGGCTGCCTTTGCCGGCGCGGTTCCTGGTGCGGGCCGGTGCGCCGGAACCCGCGGAAGTGGCTGTGGTGCTGGCGGGCGACCAGTCCGGTAACCGCATCCTCACCGCCGCAAACCTCGCGCGCAGCGGCTACGTCAAGAACGTGTTGGTAAGCGGTCCGTCCGGTGTGTACGGTCACTACGAATCCGAACTGGCGATTGCGTACGCTGTGAGCCGCGGCTTCCCGGCGGATATGTTCATCCCGGTGCCGAACCTGTCGCGTTCCACCCGGGCGGAGGCCGTCGTCATGGTCGACGAATTGCGCCAAATGAATGTCCGCAAATTCCTGCTGGTGACCAGCGATTACCACACGCGCCGTGCCGGTACCATCTACCGGTCCGTGGCGCGCGGGCTTGAGTTCCGCGTGGTGGCGGCGCCGGATGAGCACTTCCACCCCGAGAACTGGTGGAAGGACCGCGAAGCGAAGAAAGTGGTCTTCCTGGAGTGGACCAAGACCATCGCCGGATGTGTAGGACTTTAGGATGCTGAAATCCTTCCGCATGCTTCTGCCCTACGCGCGCCGCTACCGGCGGGCGCTGTCGCGCGGCGTAGGCGCGCTAGTCGTCAAGGACCTGCTCGGCGCGGTCATGCCGCTGTTGATCGGCAAGGCGGTGGATTCGCTCCACGGGGGATTCCGCCTCGAAATCCTGTTGTGGCTCGCCGTCGCCTTGGCAGTTATATCGGCGCTGAAGGGTTTGTTCCAGTACTGGATGCGCGTCATCATCATCGGTGTCTCGCGCGACATCGAGTACGACCTGCGGAACGACTTCTTCGAACGGCTCGTTTGGCTTTCGCCGGATTTCTATTCCCGGTACCGCACCGGCGACATCATGGCGCGCGCCACCAACGATCTCAACGCCGTACGCATGATGCTGGGGCCCGCTGTCATGTATTGGTCCGAGACCATGCTCACGCTCGTGCTGGCACTGGTGGTGATGCTCAGCGTGGACTGGCGCCTCACCCTGTTCGCGCTGGTTCCCGCGCCGCTGGTCAGCCTCGCCGTGGTCGTTTTCGGCCGGCGCATCCATGATCGATTCGAAAAGATCCAGGCTATGTTCAGCGAGATCAGCAACCGCGTGCAGGAGAACCTCTCCTCGGTGCGAGTGCTGCGCGCCTATGTGCAGGAGGAGGCCGAACTGGAGCAGTTCTCGCGGCTGAACCGGGACTACATCACCGAGAACATCCGCCTGGCGCGCATCTCGTCCATGTTCATGCCAATGCTGCAGTCCATGATTGGTTTTACGTTCCTGCTGGTGCTGTGGGGCGGCGGCGCGCGCCTGCTCGAGGGCAAGATCAGCATCGGCGGCTTCGTCATGTTCAACACCTACATGGGCATGCTGATCTGGCCCATGATCGCCATGGGCTGGGTGGTGAACTTGATGCAGCGGGGCAAGGCGTCGCTCGAACGATTCGGCGAGATCCTGGAAGCGCGCCCCAGCATCGCGGCGCCGGAGTCTCCCCGCGCCTTCGGCAATGATGCCCGGGGTGAAATCGAACTCCGCGGTGTGGGGGTACAGTACCCTTCCGGTTGGGCGCTCCGCGGCGTCGACATCCGGATCCCCCCTGGGGCCACGGTAGCCCTTGTCGGCCATACCGGCTGCGGCAAGTCCACGATGGTGAGCCTGGTTCCGCGCCTGCTCGATCCGACCGAGGGTATCGTGCTGGTGGACGGCATCGATTTGCGCGAGTGCGACCCGAGCCAGTTGCGGCGCATGATCGGCTTCGTCCCGCAGGAGACCTTCCTGTTCACTGCCACGCTCGGCGAAAACATCGCCTTCGGCGTGCCGGACGCCACCACCGAACAAATACGCTGGGCGGCCGAAGCCGCGGGATTGGGGAGCGATATTGCCGGGTTCCCGGCCGGGTACGACACCGTGATCGGCGAGCGCGGCATCACGCTCTCGGGAGGCCAGAAGCAGCGTGCGGCAATCGCTCGGGCCATCCTGCGCAATCCAAAGATCCTCATTCTGGATGACGCGCTTTCGAGCGTCGATACGATCACCGAGGAGCGCATCCTCGGCGAACTGGCCGGCCTGATGAAGGACCGCACCACGGTCCTGATTTCGCACCGCGTCTCCACCGCACGTCACGCGGATGTCATCTACGTGCTCCAGCGCGGCGCCATCGTCGAGTCCGGCACGCACGATCAACTGCTGGCCGCCGGCGGATACTATGCCGACCTCTATCAGAAGCAGCTAATCGAAGAGGAACTGGAAGCGATCTAGTTTCGTAAAGCGGACAGATGCGGTTGTTACCGCGCTGCGCAACACGATGAGCGACGCCGGGAACGACAACGCAGGGACGGCGGGCCATATGAAAGAAGTGCGTACAGTGCAAACCCTCTGTCCGGCAAATGCGAGTGTCCCCTTTACCTCCGCTCACGGAACACATCCACGAGTCCCAGAATGGCCGAGACCGAAAACACGGGGACGCTTCCGTAGTCAAGCAGCAGCGGAAGCCACCACCAGTCTCCTGCGAGCGGCACTGGCAGCAGGAAACATGCTGCGACGCCGCACAGCCCGCCAACTAGAGGAACCGCGGAGTTTCGCTCCCTCTTGACGAGAAACCCTATAACGGTCCAGACGTTACCAGCCGCAACAACGAGGAAGACCATCGCCAACACAGTTCCGAGGACCCATCGAAGAGTCATCGCCATTTCGGTCCTCGATTAGCACCGATAGACAAAGGGGACACACGCATTTCTTTCTCTTATCCTCACCCGGCAGGCAGGTTCCTGCAAATGCGTCTGCCTCTGGGTCCGCAAGCTGCTCCTGGCCTATTCCGGGAACTTCCCTTTCAGTAGAACGCTCCAGGGGTGGTACTCCATGGTGATCTGACCGCTCTTTACCACCGGGTCCTCCGAAGCCATCCGGCGCGCCTCCTCGACGGTGCAATTGCGGAACAGCAGGAGCCCGCGCAGGTCGGTAGGATCTCCGAAAGGACCCGCGGCGATGAGCTTTCCCGTGGCCACCATCTTGCGCAGGATCTCAATGTGGCCCTGGATCATACGCCGGCCTTCGGGAGTGTTCATGTCCGCCGTCCAAGCCGGTCCTTTGCGCCGGATCCCGACGACATAGGAAGGCGGGGCTGCCTCCGGCTTGTCGATAGTCGCGGCGTAAGTAGAAGCGACGAGTAGAAGGGAAAGGAGTACAAGTATCGGTTTCCGCATGCAGCTCCGATTCTATCATCGCGTCTGTCGCGGCATCGGGCAGTGGGAATTCAAATGTACCGGCGACGTTGCTCCGTAAGCCCGGCGCCCCCATGATCTATCCTCGGCAAGCTGCTGGTTGACAGCTCCCAACGCGTCGAAAGGCAAGATATCTTCTTGATTCGGAGCATATTATGACCTGCGTCTGATTTGCCCGGCAACGGGGACCCACCCCAAACCCCGCCGGATCGTTCGTTTCCCGCCTCCTTTCGGGGTGCCTGGCGGGGAATCAGAACTTGTCATAAGATTCAGATCCGGTGCTCTGAGCCGGTGGTATCATATTCATGGCAAGATGTTCAGTATCCGGCCCTGGGTGGCGCTGCCGGGCTGAGCGATTTTCAGCCGGGCAGCGGGGACTGAGCAGAGAGCTCGGTTCCGAGTTCGGCTGGGGGCCGGGACGGGAACATGGGAAATGCCGGAGGGGGCTTATGCGGGTACCAGTAGCTCATCTTCGGGGTGAAGCAGAATACTTCCATCAGCTCGATGTCGAGCTTTGCGACAAGATCTTCCGGCGTGCCGAATTCAAGGAGAAACGGCAGCGCCTTGAGGAATCCCTTAAGATACATGAACCGGCGGTACTCGACGCACTGACGGCGCTCAATTACGATGCCTCGAGCGCAACGCTGGTCTTCATCGTGCCGTTGATTCAAGTGGCGTGGGCTCCCGGCCCACCGATAAGGGCTGTTCGCAAGCACATCATCGCGCTGGCCAGCCGCCACGGAGTGGAAGCGGGCACGCCAGCGTGCGAACGGTTGTCAGCCTGGCTCGACAGGCGGCCCGCGGACGACTTTTTCGAAGGGACGCTTAACGCTATAGCCAGATTCGTATCATCACTTCCGCCGCTGGAGCGATTTGCTGTGCGAGATGCCCTGGTGTCCTCATGCCGGGAAGCAGCGGCCGTCCACTGCCGGCTTCTTAGCTGGAGCCACAGAATCTGTGCCGCCAAAAGGAAAGTGATCGTGGAAATCAGCCGGCGTCTCGAAACGGAACCGCAGGCGCCGGTGTAACTGCGAGGTTTGAGGTGAGCGGATGACGGCCTCTGCCGCCAACACAGGCACAATAACCGCCGTGCGCGGGAGCGTAATCGACGCCTGTTTCCCCGATCGAATCCCTGCGCTTTTCAACCTTTTGGAGACTGCCAACGGCAGCAAAGCGGTCATCGAGGTTGTTGCCCATCTCAGCGCGGATACCTGCCGCGGGATTGCTCTCACTTCCACACAAGGCCTGGCCCGAGGCGATAGCGTCAACGACAGCGGCCGCACTCTCTCGATTCCTGTCGGCGAGCGCGTGCTGGGCCGCTTGTTCAACGTTTTCGGCGAGACCATCGACCGGATGGAACCCGTCACCGGGGGCGATTGGCGCTCCATCCATGCGACGCCCGTACCGCTCACCCGCCGGGCTACCACTTCGGAAATCTTCACCACCGGTATCAAGGCCATTGACGTCCTCGCCCCACTGGAGCGGGGGGGCAAGAGCGGACTGTTCGGCGGTGCCGGAGTCGGCAAGACGGTGCTGATCATGGAACTCATCCACAACGTGATCGGCCATCACAGGGGGGTAAGCGTCTTCTGCGGAATCGGCGAGCGCTGCCGCGAGGGTGAGGAACTGTACCGTGAGATCAAGACGGCGGGCGTTCTCGACAAGACCGTCCTGGTCTTCGGACAGATGAATGACCCGCCCGGCACCCGATTTCGGGTGGGCCATTCCGCGCTCACCATGGCAGAGTACTTCCGCGACGACCTGCACCAGGACGTGCTGCTCCTGATCGACAACATCTTTCGCTTCATCCAGGCCGGCTCCGAGGTCTCCGGCCTCATGGGGCAGTTGCCTTCGCGCCTGGGTTACCAGCCCACGCTTGGCACGGAACTTGCCAGCCTGGAGGAGCGCATCTGCAACACCGCCAGCGGGGCCATAACGTCCGTGCAGGCTGTCTACGTTCCTGCCGACGATTTCGCCGATCCCTCCGCCGTTCACACCTTCTCTCATCTTTCGGCGTCCATCGTGCTTTCCCGCAAGCGCGCGGCCGAAGGTCTCTACCCGGCCGTCGATCCCTTGCGCTCAGGATCGAAAATGGTGAATCCGCAGATCGCCGGGGAGCGCCATTACTCTACGGCCCAGGCGATCCGCAAAACCCTGGCGGGCTACGAGGAGTTGAAAGACATCATTGCGATGCTGGGCATCGAGGAGCTCTCGCAGGAGGACCGGCGTACGGTTTACCGCGCCCGCCGCCTCGAGAGGTTCCTGACGCAGCCGTGTTTTGTGACCGAGCAGTTCACGGGGCATCGTGGCCGGCTGGTGTCGCTGGAGGACGCGCTCACGGGCTGCGAGCGCATCCTCAACGACGAGTTCGCGAGTTATCCGGAACAGTCGCTCTACATGATCGGATCCATCGACGAGGCGCGCAAACCATGACCCTCAAAATCTGGGCGCCGGCCGAACTTGCGGTGATGGAAGAGGTGGTCAAGGTGAAAGCCGAGACCGAGAACGGCTGGTTCTGCATCCTGCCGCGGCACATCGATTTTGTCACCTCGCTCGTTCCGGGAATCCTGATTTTTGAGACGCCTTCCGGCCAGACCGGGTACGTGGCCGTCGATCAGGGGATTCTGGTGAAGTGCGGGCCGGAAGTTTCCGTGTCTGCGCGCAATGTGGCGCGCGGCGGGTCCCTCGGAGCCCTCTACGATACGGTGGTCAGCCACTTCCGGGGTCAGCAGGAGAAAGAACTGGCGTCCCGCATCTTCGAGGCGAAGCTGGAGGCGGAGTTGGTGCGGCAGCTCCTGGAGGTGGAGAAATATGCCTGAGGAGCGTCCAGTGCCGGAGCAGGGTCCGTCCGCTTCCGCCCGGCGGTTCGCGGATCGCGTCGCTGCCGGCGAAGCGCGTCTGATCCGGCGGAAGAAGGAAGGCCCGCGGAACTTCTGGCGCGCAATGTCGCTGGCGGGCGTGATCGGCTGGACGGTCGTGCTGCCGATGCTGGCGGGCATCGCGGTGGGAGGCTGGATCGACCGGAGATGGCCCAGCCGGCTTTCCTGGACCATCATGCTTCTGTTTGCCGGCCTGGTGGCCGGTTGCGCGAACGCCTGGAACAGGATCAAGCGGGAACAGGAGGACCGGTGACCGGCGGCGCCATTTCGTATACTTTGCTGCTGCTGGCGGGCTGCGCCCTCGGTCTCTTCTTTTACGGGGGGTTGTGGTTCACTATCCGGGCCTTGTGCGGTTCCCGGCATCCCGTGCTGCTGATGCTGGCGAGCTTCTGGGGCCGAACCGCGGTAGTGATCGCTTGCTTCCTGCTGCTCATGGATCAGTTGTGGCAGAACGCGGCCCTCTGCCTCGCGGGCTTCGTGCTGGCGCGGTTTGTGTGCGCGCGCCTCATGCCGAATCCCCCGGCCGGGAAAGGAGCGGCCTAGCCGTGGAGATCACGCCCGACCATCTTGTACTTGTCCAGTGGGGCTTCCTCCACCTGAACGCGACGATCGCTTACACGTGGGCCCTGATGATCCTGCTGGTCCTGGGCGCGTGGCTGGGGACACGCCACATCCGGCAGGATCAGCCGGGCGGCCGTTGGCAGAACGTGCTGGAGGCGATCGTCCTGACGGTCCGCGGCCAGATCCGGGAAATCAGCGGCCAGGAAAACGGCTCGGAGTGCGTTCCGTTTATCGGCACCCTTTTCCTGTTCATTGCCGTTTCCAACACGCTGGAGGTCGTGCCCGGCTGGCATCCCCCCACCGGTTCCCTTTCCACCACGGCAGCGCTCGCTATCTGTGTGGCGGTGAGCGTTCCCATCTTCGGCATCCGAAGTTCCGGCCTGAAGGGCTACCTGCACCACTACCTCACCCCGAATATCCTCATGGCTCCGTTTCACCTGCTGAGCGAATTCACCCGAACCGTGGCCTTGGCAGCCCGTCTGTTCGGCAACATCATGAGCGGGTCCCTGCTGGTGGGGCTACTGCTCTCCATTACACCCTTTTTCGTTCCGGTCACCATGCAGGTGCTCGGACTCCTTATCGGCCTCATCCAGGCCTATATCTTCTCCATTCTCGCGATGGTGTACATCGCGGCAGCATTCCGCCGCCAGCCTGGCCAGGCGGCGGAGCAAAAGCCAGAAGGAGGACCAGCTCATGGATAACACCACCTGGATCGGACTCACTTCCATCGGCAGCGCGGCCCTTTGCATGACGTTCGGCTCGGTGGCGCCCGCGTTGGGCGAAGCCAAGGCGTTACAGCAGGCGCTGAGCGCGATCGCCCAGCAGCCGGACGAAGCCGGCTCGATCAGCCGTACTCTCTTTATCGGGTTGGCGATGATCGAATCGATCGCCATTTACTGCCTGGTGATCTCGATCATTCTGATCTTTGCCAATCCGTTCTGGAATCACTTCATCACCAGGGCCGCGGCCGGACAAGGCGGCTGAGCGCGCAAAACCGGTCAGGCTGGGGAGGTAAGCCATGCTCATCGACGGGTTGACCGTTGCAGCACAAATCGTCAACTTCCTGCTGCTGGTGTGGTTGCTGAAACGGTTCCTGTATCGCCGGATACTGGGCGCGATCGACGCACGAGAGAAGAGAATCGCCGGGGATCTGGCCGAGGCTGCGGCCAGGGAGCAGACGGCCACGGAGCAATTGGCCGTTTATCAGGCCAAACTTCAAGACTTCGAGCAGCAACACGCGAGCATGCTGGCCCAGGCCAAGCTCGATGCCGAGAAGCAGTACGCGGAGATGCTGGATAGGGCACGGGATGAGGTGCGGGCGCTCGAGACCAAATGGAAGGATGAACTCGAACATGAACGGAGCACGCTGCTCGTGGACTTCCGCCGCCGCGTCGCCGCCGAGATTGTTGACTTGACCCGCCGGACCCTGGAGGATCTTACCTGTCTGGACGTTCAGGAGTGCGCGGTGATGGTCTTCCTCGACAAGATTCGGACGCTTGGGGACGACGCCCGCAAAGGCATGGCGCAGGGCGAACTGCTGATTCGGGCCGCCTTCGACCCGCCGGAAGAGACCAGAAGACGGATCAGGCATGTTCTGGAAGAACAGCTCCAGGCGTCTGTCCTGCTGCGCTTCGAACGCGCTCCGGGGCTCGGTCTGGGGCTCGAATTGCGCGGGAACGGCTGGCGCATCGGCTGGAACTCGGAGAGCTACCTGGAGGCCATCAACGACGACCTCATGGAGGTGCTTGAACACGCCGCCGAACCGGGCGTGAAAGCAGGTGACGGATGAAGCGCGAGGGGAGTCTTCACACGGTTTTCGAGGAAACCCTCGGCGCCGTCGACCGGATCTCGCGCACGCCTCGCGGTACGCTGCGGGCCGAGGAGTACGGCGAGGTCACATCGGTCGGTCACGGTGTCGCTCGCGTGCGCGGATTGCCCGGCGTGCGGTCGGAGGAACTCGTCCGCTTTCCTAACGATCTGCTCGGAATGGCTTTCAACCTCGAGCCGGAGGAAGTGGGAGTCATTTTGTTGGATGAAGGCCCCGGCCTGGCCGCGGGCGCCACGGCGCGGAGGACCAACCGGGTGCTGGACGTACCGGTGGGCGAGGGTTTGCTGGGCCGCGTGGTGGATCCGGCCGGCCGGCCTCTCGACAATGCCGGCCGTATCCGTTCCGCTGCCCGCGCGATCATCGAATCGCCGGCGCCGGCCATTATCGATCGCGCGCCCGTCACCGTTCCGCTGAGCACCGGCATCAAGGTCGTCGACGCGCTGATTCCCATCGGCCGAGGGCAGCGCGAACTCATTCTTGGAGACCGGCAGACCGGCAAGACGGGCCTGGTAGTGGATTGCATGATCAACCAGAAGGGCAAGCACATGATCTGCATCTACTGCGCCATCGGCCAGCGCAGTTCCTCGGTCGCCAAGGTGATCGCCGATCTCCGGGAGCACGACGCCACATCGTACTGCATTGTCGTCTTCGCTCCGGGCGATGCTCCTCCGGGCCAGCTCTTCATTGCGCCATACGCCGCGATGGCGATGGGCGAGTATTTCATGCGCAAGGGCCTCGATGCGCTGGTCGTCTTTGACGACCTCAGCCAGCACGCGCGCGCCTACCGCGAGCTCTCCCTTCTACTGCGCCGCCCCCCTGGCCGCGAGAGTTTTCCCGGGGACATCTTCTACATTCACTCCCGCCTGCTGGAGCGATCCACCCATTTTCGTCCCGAACTGGGGGGCGGCTCCCTCAGTGCCCTGCCCATCATCGAGACGGAAGAGCAGAACCTTGCCGCGTATATCCCCACCAACCTCATCTCGATCACCGACGGCCAGATCTACCTCACGCCTACTCTGTTCCAAAAGGGCGTTCTGCCTGCGGTGGACGTGGGAACCTCCGTCTCCCGCGTCGGTGGCAAGACGCAGTTGCCCGCCTACCGTGCGGTGGCCGCCGATCTGAAGCTCTCATACTCGCAGTTCGAGGAGCTGGAAGTCTTTTCTCGGTTTGGCACGCGCATAGACGAACACACGCGGCGGACGCTGGCTCGCGGGCGCGCGGTGCGCGAGGCACTGAAGCAGCCGCTCTATGATCCCCTGCCCGCGGCCGAGCAGATCGCCATCCTGCTGGCTGCCACCAGCGGGTTGTTCGATGATCTGCCGCCGGAGAAGGTTGCCGCCTTTTCGGGAGGAATCCGGCGGCTGCTGCCCGTGGAGATGCCGGGAATCTACGATCTGGTGGACAGCGGTAAGGATCTGGACGCGGCGTCGCGCGAGGCGTTGATCGCAGTGGCGCGAAAGGCGTTGAACGGCGAATGGAAGCCATTGAAACCCTGAAAAGAACCATTCATGTCACCAGGGAGCTGCAGTCGCTGGTGAAAACGATGAAGGTTCTCGCCGGGCTGAACATCCGCCAGTATGAGCGGGCGGCGCAGGCTGTCGCCCAGTACAATCGCACCGTCGAGATGGGCCTCCAGATCGTGCTCCGGAACGTACCCGAACCGGCCCTCCCGCCCCATCCGGCGCCGGGCCGGAAACTCGGCGCCCTCGTCTTCGGCTCCGACCAGGGAATGTGCGGGACGCTAAACGATGCGATTGTCGCACACGCCTCACGCGCGCTCGCCAGGCTCGCGCGGCGGCATCAGGACCAGGCCCTCATCGCCGTCGGCGTGCGCGCCGCCGGCCAGTTGGAGAACGCTGGCCAGCCGCCGGAAACCACCCTGGGAGTGCCGGACTCGGTCAGCGGCATCACGACCACGGTACATGAACTTCTGGCACGGATCGAGGAATGGCGCGTTCGCGGCATCGAAATAGTCGTACTGTTCAACTGCCGGCTCGTCACCGGCGTCTTCTACCGGCCGCGCGGCTTACGGCTCCTGCCCGTGGACGCCGATTGGATACGTGGTCTCCAGGCCAGGCGATGGCCGACGCGCGTTCTCCCTACCTATTTTCACGACACGGAGCACCTTCTCCACTCCCTCGTCCACGAGTATCTGTTTGTCTCCCTGTTTCGAGCCCTCGCGGAGTCTCTCGCCAGCGAAAACGCCGCCCGCCTCGCCAGCATGCAGGTGGCGGAGCGCAACATCGAGGATCGATTGAAGGCGCTCACCTCCGAGTTCCACCAGTCTCGCCAATCGGCCATCACGTCCGAACTGCTCGACATCATTTCTGGCTTCGAAGCCCTCAAAGGAAAAGCGCACGGCTGACCCTGTAGCATCACTGTACTCAACCCGCCGAACGTTAGTGGGTTCCCACGCGCCCAGCAGCCATAACCGGCGACGGCCTGCGATCTCGATCCTGGTGTCCTCGGCTGCACACTATGCCCTTGGTCATCGCTGCGTTCACCGAAGGTGACCAACGGGTACCAAGTAATAAATAGTGTGGTCCTTGGGTACCGGAAGGGCTTTTTGCATTTGGAGGTCGTCGAATGCTCCCACCGGCGCACCGCCCAGATTCAGCGCTACCGCTTGTAGCAGGAGGTTCTGTGCCGCATGTCCGATCTCGATGTGAACATAACGTGCGGTGCGTGCTTCCCCGTATCTCTGTGCCGTGCGCGCGCTCACCGCAGCGAATACGAACACCGCTGCTGCCTCGGCGATCCATCTCTGTCCGACCGCGATTATCGAGATGGCCGGCCGCAGGTCGGCTTCGGTCAGCCTTTGCAGTACATGGCCGCGCGGCTCGTAGTGGAAGAAACCGTCCGCGGTAGCTGCGTAAAGTTCTAGTGGATAGCGCGCTCCGGCCGAGGGAGCCGTTCTCCGGTTCTCACCGTGGGTGATCCCCTGAGCTGCCCACAGCAGTTGCGAAAGTTCGCGGGTGTCCAAGGGCCGCTTCGCGAACTCACGTACGGACGCCCGCCGGGCGAGTGCCTCCTGAAGCGGCATACCACCCGTTCGGACCGGAGCAGAGAGAGTCAGCCGGCTTCCCGTGTTGGCCGCCTGCACCGCCGCCGGCTCCCGCGCGATCAATACCGTCGCTTCGACCAGAAAGAGGACGACTATCAGAAACCTGCGATGTTCCATTGTCTTACTCCGGATGTAGCGTATCCGCCTCGGGCGCCCGAGGTCAATGGCCAAGCCTGGTCGCGGTACGTTCGTCATAGCGGACATAGCCGGCTTCATCGAGCGCCCGCACTCTCTGTCCCCAAGTCACCCCGGCCATCTTTTGTGGCGTGGTCCAGCCGTGAGCACAAATGCTTTCGGCGGCCTTGAGGGCAATAGAGTGATTAATCCGGACGCTAAATAGCAAGGACCTACATAGCAGACGGAAGAGGCAGGAGGCGTCGTCCGGTTTCAGATCAACTCCGAGTTCCTCGGCGAATGTCCGTCCGTAATCCCGCAGAAGGACTTCAACGATGCGCTCCTCAGTGGGCTCCATCACGTGCTCCTGTCTTGCCAGGACCTCCGGCTTGGCTCAGTAGTCGTGGCCCAGCAAGTGGCGGTTGCCAATATGGACGTTCCGCAAACCAGCGGACCGGGCGGCGGCTTGGGCTTCTTCCGCGTGCCGGACCGAGGTCCGCGGCAGGTCGGCCATATAGAAATGAGGCGCGAAACCGAGTAAGGAATACGGAATGCCGGGATCCAAACTGGCGATAAGTCCTGCGATCCGTGCGACCTCCTCGGCATCCACGTAACCGGGTATCAACAGCGTACTCACGACGACAAGCGGCGGATCCAGACGTTCAGAAGCCTGCCTGGCGGCTCTGGCGAAGTTCTCCAACGAGCGGCGATTCGACCCGCCGGTGAGGACTGTGTGCAGCACTGCGTCGAAAGCTTTTAGGTCAAATTTGATGCACCCGCCGCTCTCCAACGAGAGTTGCAGGGCGAGGTCCGACATCTTGGGGTTCGAGGTTCCCGCTGTTTCCCAACACACCGCTACACCTTGGTTGGCCAAATGACGGGCTGTGGCCAGAGCGTGTGGCATCTGTGACGCGGGGTCGCCGCCAAAGAAACACACGCAGAAAGTCTCGGAATTGGCCGTGTCGGCGAGCTCTTTGGCCGTGACACCTCGAGACCGGTCCGGGCTCGCTTCCCGGAAGTGCCAGTTCTGGCAAAAGAGACAGTCGAGCGTGCAACTGGCGTAAAAGACCGCGAGGCTATGGCCGCCGCTTTGTCGCCGGCCGGCGCACACCCAGTCCGCCACGCAGTTGGTGGGCAGGGGATCGCGATACCATTCCAGAATGCCGCACTGAGGCGTGCCCGCCAGGTTCACCAGCCTGTCGTGGCGAACAGTACGCAGTCCGCAATAACCTTTCTCTGCTTCGCCGATCTGGCACTCCCGAGCACACAGGGGACATTTGACGCCGTTGACTGTCCTCGGTGGGGAACCTGGCAGATCATACCTGCGGCGAACGCCTGCGTGTACGGATTCCGCGATACGGAGCGCATCGGCAGGTCGGGTCCGGATGCACTCCAGGCACAACTTCAGCGTCGCGCTGATGAGAGGCGACGTCCGCCCGCAAAGCTTACACGTTTGATCCCCACAGTGTGGATCCTGCAACGTTCTCCCGGCGAATAATCCCATGGGATCCTCGAGTATGCTTCGTGATTCTCCTGCGCCCAGCGGCCGGACAGCAGAAGAGGGAGGTCAGCACGTGACGTGCAGTATAGCGTTGGTTCTTTCGAGATCCTCGCTCTTCAGCGCCTCGATTGCCTGAGCAGTCGGTAGAATGATCAACTCAACTTTGCGCTGCTTAGCACTGCGTTTCAGCTCGTCTGTCACCGGTAAGGCGGCGTGCATGCCTGTGCCCACGATCAGCCGGCGGCATTTCCAGGGTATTTCTTCCTTCGAAGAGAGTGGCGTGTGTCCGTAGACATCCCGCAGTTCTTTGGATGGCTTCTTGTTGCGTTTCCGGACTATCCCGCGCTCGACGACGACGTCGTGTTCGTAAGTTACGCCGTCGATCCGGATAAAACCAAAGGAAAACGATTCGAAGCGCATGCGCGCCTCCGCCGGTATTATACTCGCGCTGGCGGGCAAGCATTAGGCTGAATTCGGGGTGGTGGGGATTCCAAACTTCTGAAGCGGCGCCTGCCATGCGTGGAGCGCGCAGTCTTGCGCGCCACGCCGGCAGTCATCCCGGTGGACCGCCTACCGCGTCTTGCTCACATTACCGTCCGGCGCCGCGGGAGTCGCGCCAATGGCGGGCAAATTTTCGGTATTGTCTTTATAGGAGCTTGATGGATGCAAATTCGCGTGCTGGCGTTCGTGCTCGCCGGAGGCAAGGGAACCCGGCTCTATCCATTGACCAAGGAGCGCGCCAAACCTGCCGTGCCGTTCGGCGGTAAGTACCGGATCGTCGATTTCGTACTCAGCAATCTGATCAACTCCGGCATTTATTCCATATACGTGTTGACGCAGTTTAAAAGCCAGTCGCTGTTGCAGCACCTGCGCGACGGATGGCAGTTCAGCGGATTGCTCAACAGTCAATTCATCATTCCTGTGCCCGCGCAGATGCGCACTCCGGAAGAGACCTGGTACCAGGGCACCGCCGACGCCATTTTCCAAAACGTCAACCTGATCGAACAGTCAGATCCGGACCTGGTACTCATTTTCGGCGCCGATCATATCTACCGCATGAACATCCGGAACATGATCGAGTACCACCTGGCGAAGAAGGCGGAGGTGACCGTGGCCGCCATCCCGGCGCCGCGGCGCCACGCCGCCGAGTTTGGCGTAATTGAAGCCGCGCCGGAAGGTTCGATTGTCGCTTTTCACGAGAAGAACCCATCCGCGCCATGCATGCCGGGCGACCCCGAGAAAGTCTTTGCCTCCATGGGCAACTACATTTTCTCGCGCAAGCGCCTGCACGACGAACTGTACGCCGACGCCAATAATGAGGAAAGCACTCACGACTTCGGCCGCGATATCCTGCCCTCGCTGGTCGGCCGCGCGCCCATGTACGCCTATAACTTCAACACCAACGTGATCCCGGGCGACCCCACCGACCAGGAGGCCTATTGGCGCGATGTCGGGACGGTGGACGCCTATTGGGCCGCGAACATGGACCTGCGCGCGGTGCGCCCGTCCTTGAATCTGTACAACCACGAGTGGCCATTGCGCACCGCGGGTTATTCGGACCCTCCCGTCAAGTTCGCCTTCGACGAGGAGGGCCGTCGCGGCCAGGCCGTCGATTCCGTGGTCGCCGGCGGAACAATTCTTTCGGGCGGCACCGTGCGCAATTCCATCATCGGGCGTTTCGTGCGCATTCACGCCGGGGTCCACATCGAGGACTCCATCGTTTTCGACTACTGCGATATCGGCCGGCGCGCTCGCATCCGCCGCGCCATCATCGACAAGAACGTAGCCATCCCCGAGGACGCCGTCATCGGCTACGACCTGGAAAAGGATCGCCAGGATCATTACGTCACCGAGAGCGGGATCGTAGTCGTTGAAGGCAATCGCTCTCCGGTGCTGCTCTCCGCGATTCAGGCTTGAGGCGCCGCGCAACCGCTAGTGGATTTCGAACACCCCGAACACCAGGCCCAGTTCGCGGCCGTCTCCTTCGGGCTTGAAGACACGTCCGCTTTCGACCGTGATTTCGATTTCAGGTTTTCCCACCGCACTGGCGGGCAACGCGTAGTCGAAGGTGAATTGTGAGTCGCCATGCGTTATCTTCATCTCGGGCATGCGCACTCCATCCACGGTCACGGAAAGCGGCAGCGGCCCGGCAGTCAATTGACTCCTTGGACAGTAGCCTTGGACCGACAGCGTCTTCCCCGGCGCGTCGGGTCCCCTCAATCGCAGCGTTGCGCGGCGTGGCATCCAGCGGGAACGGTTGTCGATCGGATACCAGGTCTCGCCCAACAGATACGCGACCAGTGGATTGCCGGCGTCCACCCTGGCAGGCAAGCGGTCCACCAGGCGTAGGAAAGCCGTCTGGCTGTAACGCCGCGTGATGTTTACCAACCGCTCTCCCCCCGCCTCATATACTACGAGTTCATTGTGCTTGAGACCGCGCAGTACGGCTTGGGGAGGCAGGATAAACCTTTCGACGTTGCCCAGGGCCGGCCGGCTTACCGTGCGGTTCTCGGTTCCCGGTTCCAGGTAGACGTCCGAAACGCCGGCCGCGCGAAAGCAGCCGTCCATGATGCCGCCCCAGAACAAGGTGTCGTCCACGCCCGCCAGCAGGATGGCTTCACGCGGATGCAACTGGCGCGCTTCGACAACTCCCAGCGTCATATTCCTCACACGTCTGGCCCGGTCGTGCCACCAGTTTGTGACCTTATGCGCTTCAGTCACCGAGACAATCAGGAAGAAGCCGGATAGTACGACAGCCGCCGCGCGCCATGTCCATCGCTTCTTGCCCTGTCTTGAAAACGCGAAGGCGACGGCGGCGGCTCCCAGGCAGGCCACTCCCATACTTGGCAGCGTCAGGTAGTAGTCGGTGATGTGCTCGCGCAAAGGTAGCATCGGAGCCAGCACGATGACGAAACAAGCAAGGAAGAACAGCGGGACGCGCCTGCCGCGCCACGCCATCCAGCCCGCAAAGCCCACCAGCGCCAAGGTGAACAGCACCGTGCTGCCATAGAGGATCCATCTCAGCGGTGTGGTCGAGGGGAACGCCAGGGCGAAGGGTTCGAAAAACCAGCGCCAATAAGTCCACAGCGTGTGCGCCATCGACAAATCCAGGTGGATCGAGTACGTTCCGGCGGCCTGCTTCGGCGCCAGCTTCATGTGCAGGATCGTGAATAGGATCGACGGCACAAACAGCGGCAGTGTCTTCTTGAAGTGCTGTCGCGCGCACAGCAACGCGTAGGCGGCCGCGATTGCCGGATAAACGATGGTGGTTTCCATCACGAGGAATCCGGTAAGGAAGGGAATCCACTGCAGGTAGAGATATCGCCGTTGGCCGGTTTCGTTATACCGCAGGAAGAAATGGAACGCGGCCAGCAGCAGGAATCCGCAGAGCACCTGCATATACGCGCTGCTCCAGGTCATCGCCACCACCATCACGGTGTTCGACACCCAGAAAACCGGCGCCAGGAACCCGGCCAGCTTCGAGCCTGTCAACCGGCGCACGATCGAACTCAACAGCACCAGGTTGGCGAACTCGGTGAGAAACACGCAGATGCGGAAAGGCAGCGGGTCCACGCCGAACAAGGTGCTGAACAGCAGGAAGAATCCGCGTTCGCTCAACGGGCGGAAGGTGCCGTGCTCGGCGGGTGTGAAGATGGCGCGCAGCAGGCTGTTCCAATCGTAGACCTGGAAGCGCAGGCTCAGCCAGGCGAAGTCGTCATGCAGGAACCAGATGGTCAGCCCTTTCCAGTAGAGCGCCAGGCAAAACAGGCTGGGCAATGTCCAATAAGCAATCTTCAGCAGACGTTCGCGCATGGTCACGCTGCGGCGTATCCTTTCGGATGGCTCATCTGCCATTCCCAGGCAGTGCGAATAATCTCGTCGATGCTTTCGAAAGCGGGTTTCCAGCCGAGCACGTTGCGCGCCTTGTCGGCGCCCGCCACCAGGTGCGACGGATCGCCTGGACGGCGCGGGCGAAATTCCGTTTGGATCTCTTTGCCCGACACACGGCGCGCGGCTTGGATCACTTCCAGCACGGAGTTGCCGCGGCCGGTGCCGAGGTTGAAGAAATTGCTTTCATTGCCTGCCGCCAGGTAGTCCAGCGCAAGAATATGCGCCGAGCCGAGGTCTTCGATGTGGATGTAATCGCGCACTGCGGTGCCGTCCGGCGTCGGGTAATCGTTGCCGTAAACTTCGACGTGCGGAAGCCGTCCGCATGCCGCGGCCAGGACGTTGGGGATCAGGTGCGTCTCCGGGGAGTGAACCTCGCCGCAGCGCTCGGTGGCGCCGGCGGCATTGAAATACCGCAGCGCGACGAACTTCAGGCCGTAGGCACGGTCGCAGCTCTCCAGGATCCGCTCCATGAAGAATTTCGTCCAGCCGTACGGGTTGGCGGGCCACTGCGGGTGACTCTCGGTGATGGGCACCGTCTTGGGCTCGCCGTACGTGGCGCAGGTGGAGGAGAATACGATCCGCTTGACTCCAGCCCGGATCAACGCCTCCAGGAACGACACGCCCTCGGCCGAATTGTTCTCGAAGTACCTCAGCGGTTCGGCCACCGACTCTCCCACGTAAGCGAACGCGGCGAAGTGCACGCAGGCGTCCACCGCGTGTTCGCGGGCGATCTTCGTCACCAATTCCTGGTCGCACACGTCGCCCTGATAAAACGGAACGCCTTCGCGCACCGCCTCGCGATGCCCTCGCGACAGGTTGTCCAGCACCACTACCTTCTCGCCCTTGGCGAGCAGCATCTCCACCGTGGCGCTGCCGATGTAGCCCGCGCCTCCCGTCACCAATACGCTCACGCTGTTTCCTCCAGCTTCAGATAACCGAATGCGGCTGCGCCCGGCGAGGACCCCCGAAACAGGTAAGGCCGGTGTCCGCTCTCGCTGGCATACGCCGCCGCAATCTCCTCCACCGCGCCGATGGCCGATGCGCGGCCCAACACGCACACCGTTCCGCCGCTGCCGCCGCCCGTGATCTTCGCTCCGTAAATTCCGCGCTTTGGGCCGGCGTCGCGCGCCATTTCCACCAGCCGGTCGGTCGCGTGCGAGCCCAACCCGCACGCCGAGTAGCTCGCGTGGGACTGATACATCAACTCGCCCAACAATTTCAATGCACTTTCGTTCAGAGGGCCGGCGAGCAATTCGGCGAACGCGCGCACCCGGTAATGCTCATAAACCGGATGCGCGGCCGGCATCCGCACGGCGTACTCACGGCCCGGTTCCACGCGCGTCACCGTGTCCGCCGTGCCGTCATATCGCGCCAGGAACTCGCTTCCTGTCATGCGCTCCGGCAAACGCGGCGCGTAGAATTGCTCAAACTCCGAAGGCTCCAGGCGTGCCAAGTAGTTGCCCAAGCGTGGCAGGCCGATGATACGAAGGCCCATGAAGGCGCCCGTACGCACCGAGCCGTAGTCGGCGCCGGTCACGGCATGCCGTACTCCGGAGTCAATGCCCCACACCGAAATTTCGGCCGGCAGTTCCACCATGCCGCACAGCTCCGCCGGTTGGCAAAGCAGCGCCAGCAGACGGTTCCTCTCACCGCGGACCGCCGTCATCTGGTCCATCACGCCGCAGGGCGCGCCCACCACCAGGTTCTCCACCTTCTGGCAAAGCAGGGCCATCTCGCGCGGCTCTATCGGAATGTCGAACGCCGCCGCTGCGCCCTGCATGACGGCCACTTCGAGCGCGGCCGAACTACTAACGCCCTTGCCTTCGGGAACCTTGGAGTCGATGAGTATGCGCGCGCCGCGATCGAACCGCACGCCGCGCTCACGCCTCAACACCAGGAAAGCGCCGGCGGCATATGCGGCCCATGCCGTGGCCGGGTCGCGCCGGAAAAACGCCCGCGCCGTGTCGTAGTCGAGGGCGCCCAACGCATCAAGCGGCATCTCAAACTGCGCCGCGCGGTGATTCTCTTCCGCGCCCAGGCTGGTGATGTGCAGCACCGGCTCCGCGACGGCCTGCACCGCCGCCAGCGCCGCCTCGCCGAGCGGCAACTCCAGCACCAGGGATCCCGAGTAGTCCGCAATGCCGCCCATGACATCGAGCCGCCCCGGCGCGCGGGTCACGAAGACCGGTTCGCCATGCACGAACACGCCGGCGCCTTCGCGATTCAGCGTCTCGAGAAACGCTGAAACATCCGCCAAGCCATGCGCCGAGCCATGTGACACGCGATACATAGGGTTTTACTGCCCGATTCTCAAAGGTTAACAAATCGCGCATATAACCTCGCCCGCCGTCCGAACGGCATTTGGATTACGATGAGGCCTGATGACCGCTATCGACCGCAGGACGTGGCTCAGGCAAGGTGGCGCTCTGTGCGCGTCGAAGCTCCTGGCCGCGCCGGCGAAGCGTCCCAACGTGGTGTTCCTGTTCACCGACGACCAGCGTGCCGATACCGTCTCCGCGCTCGGCAATCCGCACATCAGGACGCCGAACCTGGATGCCCTGTGCCGCTCCGGCATGGTGTTCCGCAACGCTTACTGCATGGGCGGCAATTCGCCCGCCGTCTGCCTGCCCAGCCGCAACATGCTTCTGAGCGGCCGCACGTTCTTTCGCTACGGACTCACCGCGCCCGCCGATGCCCCCAATTTTCCGGACGCCATGCGTGCGGCCGACTACGAGACTTACCATCACGGCAAGCGCGGTAACACCGCCCTACTCATCCAAGCCCGCTTCGAATACAACAAGTACCTGGACGACAAGGCCGAACGTCTCAGCGGCGAACCGGGCAAGCAGATTGTCGACGAAGCGATCCGGTTCTTGCGTGAGCCGCATGACCGGCCCGTGTTCATGTACCTCGCCTTCGGCAATCCGCACGATCCGCGGGTCGCCGCGCGCCGCTACCTGGACCTCTACGATCCCGCCAGGATCCCCCTCCCCAGGAACTTCCTCCCCGTGCATCCTTTCGACAACGGGGAGATGGTCATTCGCGACGAACTGCTCGCGCCCTGGCCGCGCACGCCCGAGGAAATCCGCCGGCAACTCGCCGAATACTGGGCCGTGGTCACCGGGCTGGACGAGAACATCGGCCGTCTGATCGCCTGCATGAAAGAGTCCGGCATTTACGACAACACCATCATCGTCTTCTCGTCCGACCAGGGCATCGCGCTGGGAAGTCACGGCCTGATGGGCAAGCAGAACCTCTACGAAGACAGCATGCATGTGCCGCTCTTCATTCGCGGGTCGGGCATCACTCCCGGCATTACCGGCGCGATGGTGTACCTGATGGACATCTTCCCCACCATTCTGGAACTGGTTGGTGCAGCCGCCCCGCCGGGTCTGGATGGACGCAGTTACGCGCCCGTTGTTCGCGGCCGCGCGCGAAAGGCGCGCGATTCCATCTTTCTGGCCTACCGCGACGTGCAGCGCGCCTTGCGCGAGGAGCGTTACAAGCTGATCGTGTACCCCAAGGCCGCGCGGCGCCAGTTGTTCGACCTGGTGCGGGATCCCGACGAAACGCGCGACCTTGCCTCGGAACCGGCGCACCAGGCGCGCATCAATGCCATGCTGGACAGGCTGCGCCTCGCTCAGAAGCAGTTCGGGGATACCGCGCCGCTGTCGGTTCCGAATCCGGGTGACGGCGTCTTCCGGCCTCCCACCGGGGACGATCTCAACCGGCTGCTGAAGTCCTGGGGAATGACGCGTTCAAACAGGTAGTTCACGGAGGATGATCATGTTCGTGCTGCGATTGCTCTTTATCGGCGCCCTCTGCTCCACGCTGCTCGATGCCGCACTCACCGGCATCCGCATTGACCGCCGCGAAGCCGTCCTCGGCGGCAAACCGTTCGGCAAAACGGGAGCTTACGAGCTCATTGTCGGCAAGGCCTGGTTCGCGGTGGACCCATCGAATCCGTCCAACCGCATCATCGCCGACATCGCGCTCGCGCCGCGCAACGCGAAGGGCCTGGTGGAATTCTCGGCGGACCTTTACATCCTGGCGCCGCGCGACCCCAAGGCCGCGAACGGCACCGTTCTGTTCGAAGTGTGCAATCGCGGCAACAAGCTGCTGCTCCCCACTTTCAACCACGCCCGATCCTCGCGCGAGCCGGCTTCGGCGGCCGAATTCGGGGACGGTTTTCTCATGGAGCAAGGCTTCACGCTGGCCTGGCTCGGCTGGCAATTCGACGTGCCTGAGGAGCCACAGCGCCTGCGCCTGTCGACGCCCGTGGTGAAGGGCATCACGGGTACGGTGCGCTCGAACTTCGTGCTGCCGCGCAGGCAGGATTCCGTGCTGCTGTCCGACCGCGATCACATCGCCTACCAGGTGGCGAGTCCGAAGGGTGCGACGCTTTCCGTGCGCTCGCGCGCCGACGAGAAGCCCGTGTTCATCCCCCGCGAGAAATGGCGCTTCCCCGACCCGACGCACGTCGCGCTCGACGGAGGCTTCGAGCCGGGCAAGATTTACGAGGTGGTTTACAGGAGCCAGGATCCGGCGTTGGTGGGACTGGGACCGGCCGCCGTGCGCGATCTGATCTCGTTCCTCAAGTACGGCGGCGCGAGCGACGCACTGGCGGACAAGCGTCCTCATCTCAAGCGCGCCATCGGTTTCGGCACATCCCAAAGCGGCAGATTCCTGCGCGCCTTCCTCCACTACGGCTTCAACGCGGATGAGAACAGGCGGAAGGTCTTCGACGGCGTTTGGGCCAACGTGGCCGGAGGCGGGCGCGGCAGCTTCAACCACCGCTTCGCGCAGGCCTCGCGCGACGGGCATCCCTTCATGAACTTCTTCTTCCCTACCGACGTGTATCCCTTCTCCGGCACCGCGGTCGAAGATCCTCTGACGCACCAAAGGGAAGGTCTGCTCGACGCTGCCGTGAAAGCCGGCGTGGTCCCGAAGATCTTCTACACCAACGGCTCTTACGAGTATTGGGGCCGTGTGGCGGCGCTCATCCATTCGAGCGCCGATGGCGCGCGCGACATCCCGCCCGCCCCGAACACGCGCATCTACTTCCTCACCGGAACGCAGCACGGCCCCGGCTCGTTCCCGCCGCCGCGCAACTCCACCCGCTACCCGGCGAACCCGAACGATTTCCGCCCCGTCATGCGCGCGCTCATGCTGACCATGGACGGCTGGCTTCGCGGCGCGGTCCCGCCACCGGCATCGCGCTTCCCGCTGATCGCCAAGGGCGAACTGGCGCCGCTCGACAAAGTCAGGTTCCCGGCGTTGGCGCAAGTCACGCTCCCCGAGAGTCCTCTACGGGCGTATCGGCGGCTCACTCCCTTCGGCGTAGAACCTCCGCGCATTGGGCAGCCGTTCGCCCTCATGCTGCCGCAGGTGGATGCGGACGGCAACGAGCTGGCGGGTGTGCGGATGCCGGAGATCGCGGTGCCGCTGGCCACTTACACGGGCTGGAACTTCCGCGACGCCGCCATCGGAGCGCCCGAAGAGATGGCGGACATGATCGGCTCGTGGTTCCCGCTGGAGCGCACGAAAACCGAGCGCGAACGGATCGGAGATCCGCGCCCTTCGGTCGCCGAGCGCTACAAGGACAAGAACGACTACTTGGCGCGAGTGCGCGCCGAAGCCAACCGCCTGGTTGGAGACCGCCTGCTTCTAGCGAGTGATGTCGACGGAATCGTGGAGCACTGCGGCCGCATATGGGACTACGTCACCGCCGCCCGCTGAGTGGAACAGACCCTCCAACCCAACCTCCCCCGTGAGCAGGCGGCCACGCCTGCAACGCCGGCAGTCCTGCCGGCGTCATCTCTCCTCACACAAGATTGCACTTCCGGAATCGGGGAGCTTCCCTCGATACTTAGGCAATGAATCTCACGTGAGCACCCTCAAACAGGCGGCGTTGGCGCACTGCCCACGACGAGGAATCTGGAGGAACCCTACGGAGTTCGGGATGTGGTTTGGTGATGTTGGGCGGGATAAGATATCGATTGAGGGTTTTAGCGGTGAGAACTATGGTGATCTGCGCCGAATTCCTTATCTCCCCCGATGCCGAAGCCTCCAGGCCGTCCCGGCAAGCAGCCACAGACTGGCACGGCCTCCCCGCGAACGGGGTAAATGGTCAATGTCCTCGCTTTCCGAAATGAATACACATCAGAGTAGCTGCGCGCACAGGATCCTTTGCGGCCGGAGAGCTTACGTCGCATTTACCTTTTCAGCATGGTGGACTATAGCATTTGCAGTCTTTGCCGTGGGCTTTTTCACGACGTGGATAGATAGTCCAAGTCCCTTTGTACGATCCACACTCCCAGTGATTATGGCGTGTCTTGGCGCCCTGGGAAGTATTGTGGGAATGGCCCTCTTCCTTGGAATGCTGGCTTACCTTTTCAGATTCGACCGTTCATCAAGGAGGTGGAAGATCCTATGGTTGATCATCTTCTTCATAGGTTTCGCCTTCGCATCCAGTCTGTACTTCTTCGCGGTCTATAGAAGACAATTGCGGAGTGTGGCAACGCACTCGGCGTCGCACCTCGCAAGCCGGGGACAGTAATCGGTCCGCGCGTTTCGCTTCGGCTATTACAGAAGTTCCCGACCTCCGAACTCCTCACCCGAGTTCATATCTCACGCGCCGCGCAGCGCGCGGATAACTGCCTGCGGGTCACGCTTGATGACGGCCAAGTAGGCGCGGATGGGGATCTCCGGGCGCCGGCGGCCCTGCTCCCAGTCCTGCACTGAGCGCACGTTGAAGCCAAACAAGGCGGCGAAATCCGACTGCGATAGTCCAAGCTTCTCACGCAACGCCCTCACGTCTGTCTCGGGCGGAACGTGATAGACGGTCTCGCTCAACTGAATCTCGCCCCGCAGATGGGCCCGCAGTTCTTTCATGGAATCGAGCAGGCGCGCCCCGAGCGAGGCTTCGGTCCGGCGCCCGGTCCTAACCGCCGAACTCTTGCTGGATTTCCGAGGCGATTTTCTGAAGCTGGTTTCTTTCCGCATGGGTCAAGTTCTCCTTCTCGTTCTTTGCATACAGATCCGCAAGGAAGACCACGTCCGGGCGGACCATGAAATAGTAGATCACTCGCACGCCACCGCTCTTCCCGCCGCCGTCTCGCCGCCACCGCGCCTTGCGAAACCCACCCGTGCCGGGGACGACCGGATGGTGTTCGGGTGCTGCGGCGATGGCTTCCTCCAGTCCCTGCTGGACCGAAGGCCGCAACAGCTTGGCGGCGGCCCGTTCGTAGCGGCTGCTTCGGATTACGCGACGCACAAACCTATTATACGGCTATGCCGTATGGAGCGCCAGGAGATGCGGGCAACCGGGGGCAGCAACCAACTACTCGGTTCTGTGAAAGCTTCTCCGTCGCGCCGCCACTATCGTGCCAATGGCGGGGAACGCGACGAATGGGGTGCTCGATACATCGAAGATCACTGGCGGGAACCGTGCCGGTGTGGTATGGAGGAAGAGTCATGGAAGGAGCGCATACAGGAAGCGACCCGGTACGGCACACCGCTGGACAGCAACGAATTCATCGAGAAGCTGACCCGGCCGATAGGCCGGGATCCGATGCCGAAGCCTCCAGGCCGTCCCCGCAGCAGCCACAGACCAGCGCCCTCCGCGCGAACGAGGTAAATGGTTACTGCCCCCGCTTTCCAACAGGCGGCTTTGGCGCGCCACCCACGACGAGGAAGCTGGAGGAATCCTACGGAGTTCGGGATGTGGTTTGGTGATGTTGGGCGGGATAAGATATCGATTGAGGGTTTTAGCGGTGAGAACTATGGTGATCTGCGCCGAATTTCTTATCTCCCCCGATGCCGAAGCCTCCAGGTCATCCCGGCAAGCAGCCACAGACCAGCACCCTCCGCGTAGATGAGGTAAATGGTTACAGCCCCCGCTTTCCCATGCAATACAGCGAAAATCCCTGGCGGAGACTGTTGCTCTGTGGTATTGAGGAGGAGGTATGGAAAGAGCGCATACGGGAAGTGATGCGGCGCGGCACGCCTCTGGACGGCAACGAATTCATCGAGAAGCTGAGTCGGCAGGTCGGCCTGGATTCGAGGCCGAAGTGCCCAGGCCGTCACCGCAAGCAACGACAGGCCAGCAAGGTTTGCTCACAAACCGGACGACTGACAACTCTCCCCAGTTTTCATTCTTTGTCTTGGATGGTGGCCACTGTGAAGACGGCTCAGAGTTCGAGTTCTACACGGAGGGTGGGACGCAGGTCGGCGAGGCGCCAAAGTGCTCCCAGTGCGGCAGGTTTGTAGGAATGCGTCCGTTACTTCCGCCGGTCAAAGGGGTTCTGGAATCCGGGAGATCAGTCATTGACCTCGCGAAGCTTGTCGGAGGGGATGTGCTGCTAACCGAGAGGTGTTGGCGAGTTCTTAAGGAAGCAGGGATTCGAGGATTAATCAATCCCTTCGCGATTGATGTGGTCGAAATTAGAGGTCCAGCGGATCGCCGTCTGACAGCGAATTATCTTATCGCAGAAGTCCAAATTGGCGGGTCCGTCGACAGGGTGAGATCGGCTCTTAGGACGTCAGGAAACGATGTCTGTCCAGCCTGTGGGTCAGCCGGCATAATAGAAGGCTACGACCGAGTGGCGGTGGAAATGGAATCACTACTTGGATTGGATCTTTTTAGAATTAACGGATTGCCAGGACCGGTCCTCGTGAAGCCGCGAGTTAGAGATGTCTGCAGTGATGCTGGGCTTTCAATCTGCAAACTGATTCCCGCAGATTGTTATTCGCTTTGAAGACAGCACTGTGACAGGAATTCGGTGACAGACGGGACAATTTCCTAGAGGCAGCCGGAAACCGTCACCAAACAGTCACTCCTGCCTCGCAGTCACCCAGTGCCATCCCCCCGCTACTCATACCGCAAAGC
>JAJFUV010000020.1 GCA_021372245.1 Terriglobales bacterium | reverse complement strand
TTGCGCCCATACCGCTGCTGGAACTCCACCAGCTTCTGAAAGAAGGGCAGCCCGGCGAGCGTCGGTTCGCCGCCTTGAAACGCAAACACGCTGTTCGGATAGGAGTAGAACAGATAGGTGTCTACAAGCCGTTCCAGCGTTTCGAGCGACATGCGGCGGCCCGGCAGCGCCTTGTATGGGTCGGCCTCGCGGTCCAGGTAGAAGCAGTAGGCGCAGTCCAGGTTGCAGACTGCCGAGGCTGGCTTAATCAGCAACGAGGTGATGCGCGGCGTGGCTCCCAACCCTTGTCCCAGGATGGGCAGCGCATTTCCAACTCCCACAAGGCCAGTGTAGCATCGAGGTCGGAGCTTCCTGATGATCAACCAAACCGCACAATGGGTCCGGGACCAACTGGCCGCTGCCGTGGACGAAGATTTCCGCCGGGGGCAGTATCGCTTCTTTCAGGAAACCGTGTCGAATTATGGGGTGCGCGGCGAAGACGTGAAGCGCATTGCGGCCGAACTATACCATCGCGTCAAAGCTTGGCCGGCCGTCGATCGCAACAAGCTCTGTGAAGGCCTCTGGAAGAGCGGCAAACTCGAAGAAGGCGTGGTGGCGGTCTATCTTTACCGCCGTTTTGCGCGCCAATGCGGTGCCGCGGAATTCGGGATGTTCTCCCGCTGGATCGACCGGTATGTGCGCAACTGGGCGCACACCGACGGGGTTTCCAGTTGGCTGCTGGCTGCTTCCATTGCCAACGCGCCCGAACTGATAGGGCGGTTGCCCGCCTGGACTACCTCCGCCAACCGCTGGAAACGGCGTGCGGCCGCCGTGGCTCTTCTGCAGGAAGCCAAGCAAGGCCGGAGCACCGAAGCCATCTTCCGCATTGCTTCGCTGTTGCTTGAGGACCCGGACGACATGGTTCAAAAGGGCGTCGGCTGGCTGCTTAAGGAGACGTACCCAAAACGCCCGCGCGAGACCGTGGCGTTCCTTTCCGCCTGGAAGCACCGCACGACTCGCCTGGTGCTGCGTTACGCCGCCGAGAAGATGACGGCCCGGGACAAAGCCGAGGTCCTCAACTGAAGCCATCGACCATTTCGCCTCCAACCGCGTCATGATGGGATAGGGGAGATTTAGCTCCCCAAGGGCATTCATTCCAATCATGCGACTGCAAAACATTCTTCCGGCTGTTTTCATCCTGATGGCTTCGGTACTGACGGCTGCTCCGAAAGGATGCCCCGCCAGCCTGCCGCTGGGTAATTTCGAACTTCTGGTGGATCCTGGCACCGGTTCGGCGGCCAGACCCCTCCGGAGCATGAATGCCGTCCTGCCTGGGCAAAAGATCGTCTACAGGCCGGGGCAGCTACCGGCCGACTACCGGAAGTCCGCCGAAATCGCCCTGGTGCTGGCGCCCGAAAGCGGTCCATCGGGATCGGAAGCCACGCTGACGGTGCTGGAACACCATCCCGCCAGCGAGCCGGGCGAATGGAATGTGGAGAAGCCGGTAGGAGTCGTCGCGCTGGTCTTCGGACCGCAAGGACTTGATACGAAAAAGGTTACGTCCCTCGTGAACAAGGACCGGGAACTCGTGTCGCAGCTTGCCGACTACGCCGAGCAGACGTCGCAAGTGGAAACGCTGATCGATACACTCACCGCGTGGGAAGGCGATCCCACCAAGTCGAACTCCCTGGACGCGGCCGTTTCCGGCATTGCAGCCCAGTCGGGCGCCTCGATCACTAAACTGGACCGCACGGCCCCCACCAACGAACAGGCCCTCTCCCTGATGCGGGCGGTGAACCCGGCCCTCAATTCGTACGATCCGCTGGCCCAGCAGTCTGGCGCGCGGTTCCAGCAGTCGGCCGGGCTGGCGGCTTCTGTCGCCGGTTTGTTCCTCGGCAACACCGTGGGTCTGGCCGCCGGCGGCGCCATGATGGTTCAAAACCTGCGGACGATGATGTTCCCGGACACGGCCTTCCGCTCGGCGCTGGTGCAGTCGTCTCCTAGCGGCGGCTTGACGCTTTGCGCCAAGAGGGAAGCCGTGAAATCGCGGACGCGCCTCGCGTACCTTTGGGCCATCCGCCTGCCGAACGTGAACATGCCGGCGCTTTCCGTCGGTGCCGCGTCGTACCTTCCGTTCGGGATGGCCTCGCAAATCGAAGTGAAATCGGCCGAAGCGGCCACCTGGAAGTACCTCAACCGGGCGCGGAACTGGCAAATGGTTTCCCGGGAGGGGAAGGGGTACCTGGTTCCGGTCGTCGTAATCCCCGGCAAGGGGCTTTCGCTCGACCTGGCCAAGGTTGCCCTCCCCGCGGGCGCCTATAAGCTGAAGGCCGATTGGGATTGGGACGGGTTCGAAGTTGCAGGCGATGTTAATGCCCTGCCGCTGCCCGATTTCGCCAAGGTCAAGGTGTCGGACGCGAGTGCGGATAAACTCGTCACCGGGTCCGGCATGGTGCACGCCAAGCTGGAGGGCGCGGATTTCCAGTTTGTCGAGAAGGTGGCTCTGCGGAAGGACGGGGAGGAAAGGGCGGTGCCCACGGAACTGACTTTCACTCTTCCCAAGGGCAAGCGCGCCGGGCCCCAGGACAGCATCGAGGTGGAGGTCGACACCTCGAAACTCGCCGCCGGCCGGTATCGCCTGCTGCTCACGCAGTCCGGGAGCAAGGCCCAGCCGGTCGCCCTCCGAGTCCTGCCGCCGCACCCGGCCATCCGCAATGTGCCCCTGGCGGCCAACTTCGGCGAGAAATCGCAAGTTGTCGTCCTGCGCGGCGCGGGTCTGGATCGCATCGAACAGATTCAATCCGGCGGCGCCGAGTTCGCGCTGGAAACCGGCGGCTCTCCGGCCGAGCGGCACGTCACCGTGCGCCTGAAACAGGGCGCCAATAAAGGCGACCGCATGGACCTCGACCTCAAAGTGGAAGGCGTGCATCAACCGTTGCATCTCGTCGGCGCGCTGACAGTCCTGGGACCGAGGCCGAAGATCGGCATGGTGAAGGCCAGCCTTCCCGAAGACCTCAGCGTCGTTCTGCATGAAAGTGAGTTGCCCGCGGGCGCGGTGGCGAGCTTCTCCATGCAGGTGGACAACCTCGCAAGCGACCCTACTGTCAGGCTGCGCTGTGCTTCGGGAGGCCCTGAGGTCGCAGTGCGGCCGGGTGAAAGACGCGACTCGGTCCGCCTGGAATCCGCCGGGCAAGGCTTGCTGTTCCTTTCGGTCGATCCGGCCAGCGCCGGGCAACCCGGCTGTGATCTGACGGCTTCGGTCGAAGTAACGCCGGAAGGCGCCTCTGAGCCGGCCACCTTGGGGAAGATTGTGCGCCTGCCTCGCATCAAGAGCTTCACCTTGACCGAAGAGGCGCTGTCGCCCGGCGTGTACGCCGGCGTTTTACGCGGCGAAGATCTGGAAATCATTGAAAAGACAAGCTGGGACGCGCAATCCGGCCTCGCCGTGAAGGACCTGCCGAAACCTGTGGCAGGCAGCGCACACGAGCAGATGCTCCGCGTCGCCTTGCCGTGGCCATCGCCCGCGCCACACTCTCCGCTCTACGTCTGGCTGCGCGGGGAAACCGCGGGCCGGGCGACCAAGGCCAAGTATTAGGGATCACAGACAACTTTCGCTTGACTTTCGCCAGTGGTATTCCTTACACTATTGGCATAAGGAGAAAAAGCGAAAGGAGCCCTATGCAGACCTCCTCCAAGATTCTGGCCGGCGCTTCCGGCTGGACTCATCCGCATTGGGACGACGCTGTTTACCCCTCGCCGCGCCGCCGCGGTTTTCATCGACTGGAGTATCTCTCGCGGTTCCTCGACGCCATTGAAATCGACGCCACGTTCCACCGGCCGCTGCGGCCGGAGGTGGCGTGGCTGTGGCTTGGCAAGGTGGAGCGCAATCCGCGTTTCCAATTCACAGCCCTGCTTGGGAGCCGTTTCACGTATGGCCGCGACCTGGACCCGGCCGCGGTGGCGGCTTTCAAAGAGGGTCTGCGGCCCCTGCACAAAGCGGGCCGCCTAGGTTGCGTCGTGATGCAGTTTCCCTGGTCCTTCCGCTTCACGGTCGAAAACCGCGAGTTCCTGATCACCCTGCGGCGCACCTTCCACGAATTCCCATTGGTCGCCGAGATGCCGCATGACAGTTGGTTGCGGGAAGAAGCTCTGGGCACCATGATCGACTACCACCTGGGGTTCGTGAACGCCGATCAACCTTCACACACGCGCGCCATGCCGCCCACGGCGTACCTGACCTCGCCCGTCGGCTATGTGCGAATGCACGGTCGCAACCCGCTTTACTGGCGCGAGGAGTTTGAGAATCCAGACTCGCGGAAGCACCGCTCCAGCTACCTCTACGGCGCTGATGAGTTTGACGAGTGGAAGCCGCGCTTCGAGCGCGTCAGTGCATTTTCCACAGCCACGTTCGTGGTCTTTACCAACGACGCGAGGGGGGCTAGCGTGGTGAACGCGCTCGAGTTGAAGCGCCTGGAAGGCGGAGCATCTTTTGAAGCTCCCTCGCGTCTGGTGCAACTCTACCCGGGCCACCTGTCGGCATACCGCGCCGACGCTCCCGTGCAGGCTGCCCTATTTGCGACGGCCGAACAGACCGCCCCTGTGCTCGACGCGGTGGCGTAATCCGCCGCTGGTTTCCTGCTCGCCGAACTGCTATAAGGATAGGAACTTCGCGCATGTCCACGCCAGAATCTCATATCGACGTCGAGCAGATCATGGACGAAATACGCGAGCGGGTTCGGAGTCGCGTCGCATCAACCCCACAAGCGTCCGGCCCTGCGGCGCCCTTGGTTTCGGATGATCCTGCCGACTTCAACGATCTCCTGCGGCTCATCGAACACGCGCGGCGTTGCTCGGCCGCCATTGGAACGCAACCTCCGCAGCCGCCCACGCTGCGAGCGCGCCTGAGTTCCATCCTGGTGCGCTTGGTACGGCGTATGTTGTTCTGGTACACGCCGCAGATTACGGACTTCAACGAGGTTACCCTGCGAGCGCTGGAGGAACAGGTGGCCGCGCTCGAAAGTGTCTCGACGAGCTTGCACGCGAGAATCGCAAGCCTGGAACGGCGCTTGGCAGGGTCCGCTGCGGATTCCGGCGCGCACGAGCCGCGTCCGTAGCCGCCCATGCGTAAGTCTAAGGTCATCATCCTCACGCCGAGCTTGACGCCATTTGACGCTGTCGGCAACGATGTGCGTGGCATGGCAGCGGTGTTGCGTAATGGTGGCTACGAGGTAGAGATTGTCGCCGACGAGATCGACAGGATCTATGCGGGCGTAGGCCGTTTACTCGATCCGGGCGACAGCCGGCACTGGAACGATTCGGGTGCCACCCTTATCTACCACCATGCCGTAGCGTGGCCTAAGGGTGAGCGGCTCCTGGAGGCCTCGCAGGTGAGGGTTGTCGTCCGGTACCACAACATCACCCCCGCGCGCTTTTTCTCGCGCTATTCGGAAGGGCACTACCGCGCCTGCAAAGAAGGCGAGGCGAGTACAAGGCGCCTGGCGAGGCTGCCGCGCGCCTGGTTTCTGGGTGATTCCGTCTTCAACTGTGACGAACTGATCCGTTTGGGCGCGCCGGCTGCCCGCACCGCGGCGCTGGCCCCTATCCACGCGACAGAAGAACTGTCCCGCGTCCCATTCGACGCACCGACGCTCGACCGCTATAAGGACGGCAGTGCGAACATCCTCTTCGTCGGCGGCTTGAAGCCGAACAAGGGTTACGTGCGCGCGTTGAGAGTACTGGCGGAATACCGCCGCTGGTCGAATGCGCCCGCACGGTTCATATTCGCCGGCAAGGTGGATCCGCACCTGTCCAACTACCGCGAGGCGCTGGAACACGAAACCGGCAAGCTGGGGCTCGCAGGGCACGTGGTCTTTACGGGCGCCGTGACGCCATCTCAATTGCGTAGCCTCTACATGCTCGCGGACGCGTTCCTTTCCGTGAGCGAGCACGAAGGCTTTTGCGTACCGTTGGTCGAAGCTATGTACTTCCGTCTGCCCATCGTTGCTTGGGGTACGACGGCCGTTGGTGAAACGGTAGGCGAAGCCGGGTTGGTGTGGGACCATTTCGACGCGGGCTGCCTTGCCGAGTCCATTCACTCCGTGATTGAGGACGGACGGCTTGCCCGCCATCTGGCCGCCGCTGGTTTCCAAAGGTATCAGGCGAACTTCCGGCCCGGCATCCTCAGCGCGAGGCTGAACTCCCTGCTGGGACGGGTCGCACGCGGCGAGGCGCTCCGATGAGGCGCTTGGCCTTTGTTGTGCAGCGCTACGGGGAGGGCGTCGCCGGAGGCAGCGAGATGATGTGCCGCTCCATCGCCGAGCGCTTGGCCCCCCACATTGCTCTCGACGTGCTGACCACTTGCGCCGTGGATTATACGACCTGGGAGAATCGCTTTCCCGCGGGCGAGGAGATGCTGAATGGCGTTACGGTGCGCCGCTTCCCGGTGGCCCGCCTCCGCGAGTGGGAGAAACTAGCCTCGTTGTCTGACCGGGTGCTCCACCAGGCGCACTCCGAAAAAGACGAGACCGACTGGATCCGCGCGCAGGGCCCGCTTGTGCCGGGCTTGTTCGATTATCTCGCCGCACACCGTGAAGATTACGATCTCTTCGTTTTCTTCACGTACCTTTATGCCACGACTTGTTTCGGCCTGCCGCTGGTGGCCGGCCGCGCCATCCTGGTGCCCACGGCGCACGACGAGCTGCCAATTTACCTGGCGGCTTACGACAGGGTTTTCCGCGAGGCGCGAGATCTGATTTTCCTGACGCCGGAAGAGCGCCACTTCGTCCTGCGCCGTTTCTGCTTCGAGCGCGAGGTGGGCCACCTGGTAGGAGGCGGCGTCGAATTCCCTCCTGACCCGCTCCCGGGTGACCCGGATTGGGATATCTTGCGGGCGCGCACCGGAGACTCGCCGGTTATCACTTACGTCGGCCGCGTCAGTGAATCCAAAGGCTGTGTTCAGCTTATTGACTACTTCCTTCGCTACATCGAGGATCGTCCGGAATCGAACGTCAAACTGCTCCTGGCCGGCAAAGCTACTATCGACATGCCCGCGCATGGCTCGATCCTCGCGCCGGCTTTCATCTCCGATGCCGTGAAGTGGCTGGCCCTTCAAGCAAGCGACGTTGTTCTGGCGCCTTCCCCTTACGAAAGTCTCTGCATTGCGGCCCTCGAAGGATGGGCGTCGTCGAAACCCGTTCTGGCGAACGGCCGTTCGGACGTCCTTCGCGGGCAGTGCGTGCGCAGCCAGGGCGGGCTCTGGTACCGCGATTACCGCGAATTCCGTGCATGTCTCGACAAGCTGCTGTCCGAACAGGCGCTGCGGGCCCAACTAGGCCGCCAGGGTCGCGGCTACGTCGAAAAACACCACCGATGGGATGACGTCGCGCAGCGCTACCTGGCCGTTTTCGAAGCGACGGCTGCGGAGATTGCCGGATGAATTCGCGCAGCTCAGCTTACCGCCCGGAGTTCTCCAGTGTGATGGCGCGCGGGAACAGGATGTTGTTTTCAAGGTGGATGTGCAAGTGCAGGTCCTGTTCCAGTTCCTGCAATCCCGCCATCAGGGACCGGTAAGTGACACAGGCGTACTCGGGGACGGCGTAGTTCGCCGTGATCCGGCGGATGTCCGCGAGTGCATTGCCGGCGCCGTCGTGCTCGGCTTCCATCATGTGGATCGGATTGGCCACGGTGCCGAAGGGCGTTTGCGGCAAGGGCGATCCGGCTTCCACCGCGACCTCGTAGGCGGCGATCGCCGGAAAGAGGATCATCTCCTCCTTGCGCATGTGCATCTCCAACTCCGAGCGCAGGCCGAAGAAGACCGCGGGCAGCCCGGTCAACGTCGGCCCGTACTTCTCGTTGTAGATCTTGTAGACCTTTTCGATGCGCGCACTGAGTGGAGCCAACTCGCGATTCAGGTAAGCGTGGTGCGTGGTGACAATGTGCTCGACGAGCTCCTTCAGCGGGGCTTGGTTCCAATCGCGGGACGGCGCCGTGCCCGCAGCAGCCGCGGAATCCAGTTCGTTGAGGACGGCGGCGGGATCGTAGCCCTTCTCCCGGCACGCCTCGGCGAGCGGACGTTTGCCGCCGCAACAGTAATCGATTCCCAGGCGTTCAAAAACGCGTACCGCGGCCAGAGAGCCGGCCGCGATTTCCGACACGGTCTTTTCTTGCGTTCCCAGCATCTTCCCCTCCACGCCCATGGTAGGGTGAAGGGCCCGCCGAGGCAGTGACCTTGATCACGAACGACGAACGACGGGACTCAATTGCATGCGCCCACCGATTCGCGATAGACTCGGCAGTTTAGTCGGGTTCCTCCTCTTCGAGGCTTGCATTGACACTCGCGTTTCCGGATTACCTCATACTAGCCCTGTACTTTGGCTTCGTTCTCGGCATTGGATGGCGGCTGAAGAAGCACGTCTCCACCAGCGAGGACTTTCTCACCAGCGGCCGCAGCGTGCCCGTCTGGATTACCAGCCTGGCTTTTGTCGCGGCCAATCTTGGTGCCCAGGAAGTCATCGGCATGTGCGCTTCCGGTGCCAAATACGGCATCATGACGTCGCACTTTTATTGGGTCGGCGCCATTCCCGCCATGCTTTTCCTGGGCGTGTTCATGATGCCGTTCTATTACGGCAGCCGCGCCCGGTCCGTTCCGGAATACCTCAAGCTGCGCTTCGATGAAAAGACGCGTGGTCTGAACGCCATCACCTTCGCGTTGATGACCATCTTTTCTTCCGGGATCTCGATGTACGCTCTCGGCCTCTTGTTCCAGCTGGTATTGGGCTGGAGTTTCACGGCTTCGGTGTTGTTGTCGGCCGTCATCGTGCTCGTTTACACCTACCTGGGCGGGCTCACCAGCGCTATCTACAACGAGGTACTGCAATTCTTCCTGGTAGTGCTAGGATTTAGCCCGTTAGCGATCCTGGCCGTGGCCAAAGCAGGAGGCTGGAAGGGCATCACTTCCAGACTGTCTCCCGTGATGACCCATGCCTGGACGTACACTACGAGTTCCAGCCAGAATCCAATGGGTGTTGAGTGGTTCGGGCTGATCGCCGGGCTTGGTTTCGTGCTTTCGTTCGGCTACTGGTGCACGGACTTCCTGGTGATCCAGCGTGCGCTGGCAGCCAATTCGATGTCGGCCGCGCGCCGCACGCCGCTCATCGCGGCATTCCCGAAAATGGTCATTCCTTTCATCGTCATCCTGCCCGGCGTGGCTGCCATGGCGCTGACGCAGATGAACCTCGGCTATACCCTGCCGGTCAAGGGCGCGAGCTATGACTACGACCAGGTGCTGCCCACGCTGATGGCGCAATTCTATCCTTCCGGTCTGCTGGGCGTAGGCCTGACCGCGTTGATGGCGTCCTTCATGTCCGGCATGGCCGGGAACGTGACGGCGTTCAACACCGTTTTCACATTTGATATCTATCAGAGCTATATCCGCCGCAACGCGCCCGATTCGCATTACCTGTGGGTAGGACGCTGGACCACGGTGGTTGGTATCGCCCTGTCCATCGGCACCGCCTATCTGGCGAGACTTTACAACAACATCATGGACCTGCTGCAGTTGGTCTTCGGCTTCGTGAACGCCCCTCTGTTTGCCACGTTCCTGTTGGGCATGTTCTGGAAACGCGCTACGGGTCACGGTGCGTTCACCGGGCTGCTCGCAGGTACCGGAGCCGCCACCCTCACGCACGGTCTCACCATGGCCGAAGGTAAAGGCGGCTGGATCGGCGTGGTGCACGTGTTCCCCTCCACCATGGCCCAGAATTTCTGGATCGCCATTGTGGCATGGAGCGTGTGCTTCGTGGTGACCATTGCTGTCAGCCTGGCCACTCGTCCTCGCGCCGAGACGGAGTTGCGCGGCTTGGTCTTCGGCTTGACAGAAACCCTGAATGAACCGGGGCTTGTCTGGTACAAGCGCCCTGCCGTGCTGGCGGTGGTGGTGGGCGTCATCTGCCTGCTGTTGAACTTCCTGTTCTGGTAAATGCTATGTGGGATCTCAGAACACCTTCCGGTCTATTCTTCCTGGCGGTCGGCCTGATTCTCTGCGCGGTTGGAGCGATCAACCCGGCTACGCGCGCGCCGCTCACGAACGTCAACATCGATTTGTATGTGGGCGTGTCCATGGTCCTGTTTGGAGGAGTGCTTTTGTGGCTGGCCCGGCGTCATTCCTGATTGAGGGCTATCGCGAGAAATACGGTGGCGGCGAAGCTCCGCGCCTGGTGCGCGCTCCGGGACGAGTGAACCTGATCGGCGAGCACACCGACTACAGCCTTGGCTTCGTGCTGCCCGTTGCGCTACAGATGGCCTGTTACATCGCCGTAGGGCCGTCCGATGACGGCCGCCTGCGCGTGTGGTCGGAGAACGTCCGTCAGTCGCGCGAATGGGAGGTCGATGATCTAGGCGCGATTGAGCCGGCCGGCGAGTGGAGCGACTACGTCGCGGGCGTCGCGCGCGAACTGGTTCACGCCGGCTGCCGTGTGCGCCCCTCAAACCTGTACCTGTGGAGCACGGTGCCGGTGGGCAGCGGGCTGAGTTCCTCGGCCGCGCTCGAAGTGGCCACCGCGATGGCTCTCCTCGACGAATCCTCCGGCCTCGCCCGGCTCGATATCGCACGTCTGTGTCAGCGTGCCGAAAAGGACTTTGTGGGAATGCCCTGCGGCATCATGGACCAGTACATTTCCGTGTTCGGCAAAGCGGGCTGCGCCGTGCGCATCGACTGCCGTTCACTGGGGCACGACACAGTCCGCCTTCCTGGCGGGGTGTCTATCGTCGCGGTGAACTCCATGGTGAAGCACGAACTGGGCGGTTCGGCCTATCGGGACCGGGTGCGTGAATGCCGCGAAGCCGTGGACGCCATCAGCGCCGGCGATCCGGCGGTCGCGAGCCTTCGCGATGTCAGCATCCCGCAGTTGGAAGCTTGCGCTGCTTCGATGCCCAAGCTGGTCTATCGCCGCGCCCGCCACGTCGTCAGTGAAGATGCGCGCGTGGAGGAGTTCATGCTTGCGTCGGTGGCCGGCGAGTTGAAGCGCATGGGGGAGCTGTTCGTGGCCTCCCATCGCAGCCTACAGCACGATTACGAAGTGAGCTGCCCGGAGTTGGATTTCCTTGTCGACAGTGCCATCGGCATGGACGGCGTGTTCGGGGCCCGCATGACCGGCGGGGGATTCGGTGGCTGCACGGTGAACCTGGTGCGCTCCGATGCCGTGGAGGCTTTCCGTGCCGGAATTGCCAGGATCTACCTCGAACGGTACGGGATAGACCCCCACAGCTATGTTTGCGAGCCTAGCGACGGCGCCGGCGAAATTCACTGAGAGCTTCTCGTCGCTGCCGGCACTATCCATTCAAAGCGTTTGAATGTCCTCCGCCGTGAGGCGTTGGCAAACGTCTCCTCCAATCATTGACGGGTGGGCTCGTGAAAACACACGGGCCCTCTTCGCCGGAACTGAGTCGCAGCCGCGCGTTAGGGTTTCCTACTCATTCGCTTGCAAGCTGTCGCGGCGCCCGTGGGACCCAACGCCGCCGAGCCTTCCTCGATTTGCTGTATGCGGCCCTCGGTGTCGATCACGAAAGTTGTCCGGTTGGCGTAGCCCAGCACGCCCGCCAGTACACCGTATTCTTTACTGACCTTGTGGTTGGCGTCGCTCAACATCGGGAAGGAAGCCTTCAGTTCCGTCGACCAGCGCTTCAACGTGTCCAGGTTGTCTGTACTGATGCTCACTACCTGTGCCTGGATGCCGTTGAACTCGCCGATCCCCGCCTGGTACGCAGTCATCTCCCTGGTGCAGCCGCTGGTGAAGGCTTTAGGGAAGAAGGCAAGTACCACGTTCTTCTTGCCGCGGAAGTCCGATAGTGTGAAATCGGTGCCCGAAGTCGAGGAAAGCGTGAAGTCCGGCGCCAGGTCGCCCACTTTCAGGTTGGTCTTGGCGCTGGCTACCTGCGCCCAGACGAACAAGCCACCTACAACCAGGACGCCGGTCACGGCGAATGCAATCTTCATGTGAAATGTCTCCCATCTATCGGATGTCCGGCAAGGCGCGCCGGATGCGGGCAGGATCCCCGCTGGCGAGGGCGGTTTAGAATGCGATGTTGATGACTTGGTCGGCGCCCGCGCACGCCTGCTGGCGAACGTGCAGGTTCCGTTGCGCGGCATCGTAATACCAGCAGCCGTTGGCGAGCATGGTCCGGTCCCCGACCTCCAGGTACACATCATCGCCTTCGGCCACTTTGGAAGGCCGCGCCATGTGGTGTACGATCCACTCGTAATCGCGGTCCTTCTTCGACTCGGTTTCCAGACGGTAGTAGTCCCCGGCGGGTGAGGCGTGGAACTGTGTGGGCTGCCACATGCCCTCCTCGGCCAGGAAGAACTCGCCGCCCAGGGCAGGGAAGTAATGCACTTCCATGGGCTCGCCTGCCCGCTCAGCCGCGAGCGGGATCAACGAGCCGTTCTTCACCAGCAGAGCGGGAGCGTGTTCCGGTGCCTCGATCTCAATGGTCTGCTTGCCCTTGTACGTGGCGTTGCTCCAGAGGTCGGTCCATTGTCCCATCGGAAGGTAGACCTTGCGGCGGTTGGTGGCATCCAGGGCCGGCGCCACCAGAATTTCATCACCGAAGAAGAATTCGTCCTCCAACGAGGCGCCCTGCGCGTCGTCCGGAAACTGCATGAGCAGGGGGTGGATGACCGGAAACCCACGATCATGAGCCTCCAACGTGTAGGTGAGCAGGAACGGCGTCAGCCTCGCGCGCAGGGCGACGGAAGCCGCGTCGAGCAAAGGGTGGGCCGGATGCGCCTTAGGCTGGGTCGAGTCTCCGAGCAGCGGAAGGAAAACGGCGAGTTGCGTGGCACGGCGATGCAGACCGGCAGGAGCGTTGCGCCAGGGTGCCAAGTCCCATGCCGGCAACAGCGCCGCCGAGAGGCTCCCGTTGATGAGCGCCCGCACCGTGGCGCGAAGCGCGGTCCAACTCGGAGGGGCGAAGCTCCCGATCGGTGCCGCTTCTGCCGGCCACTCGCTTGGCGGCACAATACGGATGTCATGTGCGTTCAGTCGCTCTACCTGACTCGATGCGGCGAAATGCTCTTCCAACACCTCTTTGGCGCTTCCTCCCTGGTAGAAGAAGTACTCCATGCGCCTTCCGTCCTGCGCTCGCGCTTCCAGTATGCCGGAGGCGGACGCGCCGAGATCGAATTCGTGTTCTCCGGGGGCGGGGAAGTAGATGCCGTAGCCGCGATTGGATAGCAGGAACGGCCAGCGCGTTGTCACTCGCGCCGCGTGCAGGAACACCGGTCCATCCCGCATCCCCAAGCCCTGGAACTTCTCCGAGGGTGAAATCCGGAAGCGGACGGCCGCGCCGCTGCCCGTGCGTTGGGCGACACCGGCTTCTTCCAGTAGCGTAACCCCTTCGGCGGTTGCCACCGCGACCCTGCCGGTAGCCTTCTCGATCCGTACTGCCAGTTCACGTGAGCGCAATTCGACGGATCCCAACTCATCGCGGTCGGTGAACGCCACCGGCTCGCGGTCGGCAAGATCCGGACATCCGGTGGGGCGCTCCCAACCACGGCAGAATCGGAACGCTCCCGTGGTGATCCACTCGATCTTGACCCAGCCGCCTGGGACCGAGATTGTGATGGAGTTGCCTCGGCGCTCGTAACCGGCGCCCGCAAACGTGCACGACGGGAGCGCGCTGAGCAGCAATGCCAGCAGAAACCGGGTGCGCATGCTAAAGCCGCAGCAAATCCCGTTGCACTTCGCCGGTGACCCTGGCGCTTTCCTCGTCGACGAAAACGTTCACTTCCGAGCGAATGCCGAACTCGGGCAGATAAATGCCGGGCTCGATGGAGAAGCAGGTCCACGGCATGACACGACGCTCATCGTGCGTTTCCAGATTGTCCATGTTCGCGCCCGCGCCATGCACATCGGGCCCGATCGAGTGGCCCGTGCGATGGAAGAAGTAATCGCCGTAACCCGCTTGCCGGATATGTCCGCGCGCCACGTCGTCCACTTCATACCCGCGCAGCTCGCGCCGATGAGCCACCGCGTCCGCCACGCACTCCACGGCCTTGTCCCGGGCCTGGCTGACGATGCCGAAGACCTCCAGCATCTTGTCGGGCGGCTTTGCGCCGCAGTAGGCGGTCCAGGTGATGTCGTAGTAGACGCTGCCGGGCGCCTTCAGCTTTGCCCACATGTCGATGAGGAGCAGATCGCCGCGCGTAATCGGACGGTTGTGATCCGCGTCCGGTTCGTAGTGGGGGTTCGATGCGTTTTCGTTCACCGCCACGATGGGGCCGTGGTCGGTCGTGAGCGATGACGCGGCGAAGCGGTCCAGGATGAATTGCTTCACCTCAAGTTCGGTCACCGTCGCGCCGTTCGCGAAGCGGCGGACGACGAGTTCGAATGCTTCGCCGCGGATGCGATCCACGCTCCGTCCGGCTTCCAGGTGCGACGCAAGCTTCGCCGCATCCCAGCACGCTTCAAACTGTTGGACCAAGTCCGCCGAACTCACCACTTCGACGCCGCAACTTCGCACCAGTTCGACGGTGCCGGCGTCCACCATGCCGACGTACGGGATGGCGCACTCTGGCGAGTACTGCATGGCCACGCGGCGGCAGCCTGCCAGCATCGCTTTGAGCCCCTCGGCCTGCGTCGTCCAACTCGAGTACGGCGTCTTCTGGCCCGGCAGCTTGTCCAGCATATCTGGTTCGATCCGGTGCACCAGCCCTTGCGGTTCGCCTTGAGCCGGGATCAGATAATACCAGCGCCGCGTGGGCGCATGTTGCTCATCGAGCTGCAGAATGCGGTAAGCCAGCGGGTCGCGAACGTGGTGATCGAAAAACAACCACCCATCCAGGCCCTGGCTCCGCAAGGCTTCCTGAATCCGATCCAGTTCCATTTCACCCCTCACTCGAAAAACGGTCGCCACTTCTCTTCCGGCGGTGGTGCCGTCATCCAGCTGACGGCAAACAGGCAGCACACCGACATCGCCAACGCCGGATACACGGCGTCGAGCGCGGTGATACCCGCCAGATTCCAGAGTACCGTGACTAACGTCCCCGAAACGATGGAGGTTATCGCTCCTGCCGTGTTCACCCGGCGGGAGAAGAATACCGCCATCACCGCGGGCGTGACTGCCGCTCCATACACCGTGTATGCGTAAAGTGCGGCTTTCAGGATCGATTCGAAGTGCGCCGCCTGCGCGAGTGCGAATAGCCCAAGCGCCACCACCGTGATGCGCGACATGAGGAGGCTTCTGCGCTCATTGCGCTCCTTCACGACAAAACGATCGAACACGTCGTGGATCAAGTTGCTGGCCGGAGAGAATAAGTAGTTGTTCGCCGTCGAAAGCACCTTCGCGAAGATTCCGCCCAGCAAGATCGCACCGATGAGGGAAGGCAACCCGAGGCGCGCAGTCACCGGTATGATCTCGCGCGGAGTTTCGGGATGGAACATCGAGCTTCCGATCACCGAGATCGTGATCAGAAGGGTCTCCAGAACCACTGTACCGATGATCCACCCGCCCACCGCTAACTTCGCGTCTCTCTCCGAGCGTGCGGAGAAGAACTTCTGGTACATCCCTTGATTGCCGATCAGCAGCAGCATCGTGGGCAGCGTGAGGCCCAGTGCCTGCGAGATAGTAAGATCTCCCAACGGTTGGAAGTGCGATGCGGGAAGAGCACGGTGTACTTGCTCCCATCCGCCGGCGGCGTTCAACAGGAGCGGCAGTGACACGATTACGATTGTGGTCACCAGCAACCCGATCACCAGGTCGAGGTACGCGATCGAAGCCATGCCCGCCGCGGCGGTAAACGTAATCACGAACGCGGCGATAATGTACATGCCGGTGGTCCGGTCCAACTCCGGAAAGATCAGGTGCAGAATGTCGCCTCCGCCCTTGAACTGGTAGCTCGTGATGACGGTGTAGGAAATGATGATGGCGATGGTGCCCATCACGCGTGCCACCGCGTTGTAACGCGTCTCCAGTAGATCCGGGATTGTGAATTGCGCGAAATGCCGTGCCCGTCCCGCGATGCTCCAGATAACAATCAGCCCCAGCCAACCACCCAGAGGCTGCCACAGGGCCGCGAATCCGTTCCGGTAGGCATTCTCGCCCCCGGCGAACAAACTCCCCGCGCCGATCCACGACGAAAGCAGCGTGAACACCAGCACGGTCCAGGGCAGCTTGCGCCCCGCCAGCAGAAAGTCCGTCTCGTTGTGTACGTCTCGCGCTTTGATAAATGTGACCGTGGTCAACACCAGCACGACCGCGGCCAGGACAATCATGTAAATCATCGGTTTAGTGTTCTCCGCTCAGCTTGCGCCATTCGACCGTGGTCTTCAGGTGGGCGAATCCCGCCATATCGCGCTGATCGACGACGCTGAAAGCGAGCACGTCGTCGAGCCAATCCTGGCTGGACCCATCCCAGTACTGCGTGGCGGCCGTGAGCGTGTACTCCTGCCGGGTAAGTAGACAATCGAAGTTGAAATCCACTTCCAACACCTCGCCGGCATGGAATGTACCGAAAGCGCGGTTCTCGATGCGGGTGTTGGTTCCGTAAACGTCGATCCCCAGACGGTTGCGCACCAGAATCCCCATAACTGGTTCCTGCACCGTCTGCTTGAATTCCGCGCGCACGCGGACCGTGACAGGGCTGCCGCTTAAGACCGTGCTCAGCGCTTGTCCCTGCGAATCCAGGATACGCACATCCGTTATACGGCTTGCGCCGTCCCCGTGGCGGAAACTGGCGTTGCGTTCGAGGATGTTTTCGGTCTCCGCCCCCGGTCTCGCCTGCTCTCTCTCATGCACGAATCCGACGTAACGGTTGACCACGTCGCTCGGCGTGCCCTCGGCCGCGATCTGTCCGTTCAGCAGCAGGATGGCCCGGTGTGCCAGACGCTTCACCAGCCCCAGATCGTGCGAGACGAAAAGGATTGTAACCTGTTTTTGCTTGAGTTCCTCGAACTTCTGAATGCAGCGGTTGGCGAAGATGGCATCGCCCACGGCGAGGGCTTCATCCACGATCAGAATCTCGGGTTCGACGTGGATCGCCGTCGCGAAGGCCAGGCGCACGTACATGCCGCTGGAGTATTCCTTCACGGGGCGATCTATGAATTCACCGATTTCGGCGAAAGTCTCGATGCTCGCGAAGGCGTTGTCCACCTCGCGTCGCGTGAGGCCCATGATTTCGCCATTAAGATAGACGTTCTCCCGTCCCGTGAATTCGGGATTGAACCCCGCGCCCAATTCGAGCAGCGCAGCTACGCGCCCTTCGGTGAGTACGCGCCCCGCCGTAGGCTGCAGCAGTCCGCTCACGATCTGCAGCAGCGTGCTCTTCCCCGACCCATTCGGGCCGACCAGCGCCAGGATCTCGCCCTTTTCCGCGCGGAAACTTACATCCCGAAGCGCCCAGAATTCCGTGTGCCGGCGCCGCTTCCCGAATTCAAACACTTCCAGCAAGCGGTCGGAAGGACGCTTGTACAGAGGGTAGACTTTAGAGACTCTTTGCGCGAGAACCACGTTTGAAGTGTTCACTATACCTTACATGAGCCGGCTGCTCAATGACAAGGCCATGAACGGAAGTCTCTACTCCAGAATCTCTCGCAGCACACGGCCCTGCACGTCTTTCATGTCGAGGCCCAGCAACGAGGCGATGGTCGGGCCGACGTCCATCACGGACACTTGCCCAAGACGCGTGCCGCGCCGGATACCCGTACCCCAAGCCACGAAGATGGCGTCCATTTGCGAATCGGTATTCAAGTACCCGTGACTGCCGCCTCTAAACGGGGACGCGTTTGAAACCTTGCCTCCGGCGAAGGCGTAGCCGGGCTTGGCGGCGAGCACGAGGTCGGGACTCTCCTTGCTGTCAGGATTCAGTCCCAGACGGCCGAATTCGCTGCGGCCGATGACCGCTTCCACCCCTTCGACGCCGCGAAACGCGTCTGCGATGCGCGGTACCAATGCGGCTCGTTGGGCGGGATCGGTTACGTACGCCATGGCGGTTCCGCCTTCCGGTACTACCCACGCTCCCTTGACTCCCTTGCTTTCGAGTACGGCATCCGCCTGGATGAGTTTGTTCACGGTGCGGAAGCCATGATCGGAAACCACCAATAGCGTCGTGCGATCGAGTAGCCGTGCCTTCGCCAGCGCATCGCGGATCTGCTTGACGCGCTCGTCGGCGAATGCAAACGCGCTGTAGCTGGCGAGCTCCATGGGCCCGTACCGGTGATGCGTCGAGTCCATGTTGAGCACGTGGAACAGCATCAGGTTCGGCTTGTGCGCCGTGAGAATCTGGATGGCGGCTTCGGTCCAGACGCCGTCCCGCCATGTTATCGGAGCCTTTCGGAAATTCACCAACTGGTCGCGGCTCACTACGTTATGCGCGATCAACTCCTTCTCTATTACGCCGTCAGGATCGGGGAGCTCGGGGAATTTCCAGGTGATGGAACGCGCGCCATAGATAGCCACCCAATCCACCTCCGCGGTAGTCAGGCCGGCCTTGTGCGCAATGTCGTACACCGTGACGGCGCGCACCATCTTGTCCTTGTCAAGCCATGGCTCGATCTTGCCGGGGCGCCCGGCGGAGGGCGGAGTGAGCAGACCGTTAAACAGAACTTGGTGGTGCGACCCGTCTACGCCGGTCACCATTGACGTGTGACTGGGCCAAGTCACAGTCGGATTCGTGGGGCGCATCGAGGCTGCCGCCGCTCCCTCTCGCATCAATTGCCTAATGGTGGGTATGGGCAGGTACGGATCGTCCAACGCATAGCTCGGAAATCCGTCCAGGCTGATTACGACCACCATCCGGTCGTGGCGGGGCGCGGCCACCGTCAAGCACGTGGCCAGAATCGCTATGAGGAAACAACAAACCAATCGCTTCATGGAAATTTCTATCGTGACACGAAATGAGGGCGGCTGGAGTGGATTCGCGAGGACCGGTTCGGAACTCGAACCGGTCCTCGTCTAGCGGTCAGAATGCCAACTTCAGGGCGAACTGGATTACACGGGCGTCGCGGGAATCTGTCACCACACCGAAGTTGCCCGTGGCCGTATTTACGCCGGTCGCGGTGGTTGTGATCGTAGAGCCCACCGCCGAAAGCGACGGGTGATTGAACGCATTAAAAAACTCCGTGCGGAACTGGAGCCGGACTCCTTCGTGCAGCATGAAGTTTTTCGACGCCGCCAGGTCCCATTTGTTCACTCCCGGAAGTCGCATGCTGTTGCGGCCCATGTTCCCGAAGGCGCCGTTGGCAGGGCGCGCGAACGCCGCCAGGTTGAACCATTGTTCGGTCGTGCGCGGTCCCTTCGTATCGCCGATGATGTTGGGACGCTGGTTCTGCACTGCACCGATCCCAGCCACGTCCTGACTCAACACCACATCGAAGGGCATGCCGGACCACATCCGTACGATGCCGGAAACCTGCCAGCCATCCAACACTGTGCTCATCACAGGATTTGACAGCATGCCACGCGCCAGTTTCGGCAAATTCCAGTTGAAATTGGACGTCAGCACCTGTGTGCGGTCGTAGTTACTGATGGCGCGTTCTGCCCTCAGGTTCCGAATGTCCGGTGGCACATCGCCGGCATCGCGGTCCGAAGAGGAATCGTCAATGCTCTTTGCGTATGTATACGCGGTGCCTATAGAGACTCCCGATCCTACCTGCCGGTTCAGGCTGACTTGCAGGGAATTGTAGTTGCTGGTTCCCGTGCTCTGCCTCTGGGTGATGGCGCCGTAGCCAAGATAAGGCCGGACGGCATTCACCTTGACGTTCTGCGCTGCGGCCAAACCTGGTTCGGGCGCGTTGATGTTGACCGGTTGGAGTAAGTGCGTGCCGCGCGAACCAATATAGTTGACACTCAGTACTGCCTGGCGGACCAGGTCGAATTCCGTACCGAAGCTCCACTGCTGGATCGTAGGTGCCTTCATCGGCAGGCCAAGGGTGGTGAGGTCGACGACCGCCGTGGCGGGTACGATCTTGCCTCCTCCTGGATTCGAGAGCGTCGCTGCTTCAATGGTCGTCGTTTGGGTGAATGGGGGATTGCTCAAGCCTGTGTCGGCGTAAGCACCCAGCATCGCGCGCGTGTAATAGATGCCGTAGCCGCCCCGAAGCACCCAGTGCTTGGCTGCCAGGGGACTCCATGCCACGCCGAACCGCGGACCGAGCAGAAACGTGTTGTTCTCGGTGAGCTTCCGGCCATACGGAGAATTTACGCCCGTACGCACAATGCCGTTAAGTTCGTCGCCGGTCCCCAATACGCGCGTACCCGTTTTCGGATTGATGGTGAACGCTTTCGCTGGATCGTAGAGTGATGGCACGAAGTTCGATTGTGCATCGCTTTGATCATATGGTTGCAGGAAGTTTGTCACACGCAGTCCGAGGTTCAGCGTGAACCTCGGAGTCAGCTTTATGTCGTCTTGTGCGTAGAACTCGAGCGCGCCGAAGCGCATGTCGGTCCAGACCGTCTTCTCGACTTCCGAGTAGCGCGTCGGGGCTCCGAGCAGCAGCGCCGCCATATCGTTTCCGGCAATGGACGTGTCGAACGTGAAGGTGCCGCTCACGTTGGGATTGAACTTCTGCTCCCGGTTGCCGGCGTACGTATAGTAACCCCCGAATTTGAAAGCGTGACGGCCCGTGATGTAGGACAGGTTATCGGAGAACTCCAGGGTGAACAGTTCCTTATGGCCGCGCCGTGCCACGTTGATGCCGGCATAGTTGGTCATCGCAATGATGGGAAGCGTGTTCTCCTCATTCTCCGGAAATATCTCCGGAAGGTTCAGGCCTAGCTTGGTCTTGGATCCTTGCGTCGAGGTGGAATACATGTCAAAGATTCGCCGCGAGTAAGCGAAGCTCACCTGGTTGACCAGTGTGGGTCGAAAGATCTGAGTGCTGTTCACGGCGAGGTTCCTCCCCGGCCGGTCGGCGTTGGTACTGCCGATACCCGGGAACTTCGTATAGACGCCCGTTGCGCTTGATCCACCGTAAGGGTTGTCGATAGTGGCGCTGTCTTGTGTGTAGCGTCCATACAAGGTGACTTTCTGATTGAAAATGTGGTCGGCGCGGAACATGTCCTCGCGGAACGGTTGCCGCGCAGCGACCGCCGAGGTGAAGTTGTTTGCGCCCGATCCGACGAAGTTGGGAAGTGGATACAGCGTGGCGATCTTGGCTGCGTTCGTATCGATGCGGCTGGTTGGAATCTTGTTGTTGGGGAACGGACTACGCGTGGTTGGATCGATGATGGTGGTCTTGGATGCGCTGAAATCACCTGATCGTTCGTCCGCTGTCGGCACCGTGGTGTTCTGGGCCGCGTTCTGCGTGCTGAGGCGGTTGAATTCCTGTGCGACGAAAAAGAATGTCTTCGTGCGGTCCCGGTTGTAGCCGCCAAGGCTTACTGGCCCTCCGAGCGTGTAGCCGAAGTCGTTCATCTTCAACGGCAGATTCTGACCGCTGATGAAATCCTTGGCGTCGAGCCTGTCGTTACGGAAGAACTCGTATAGCGAGCCGTGCAGATCGCGTGTGCCGCCGCGGGTGACTACATTGATTTGGGATACACCGCTCTGCCCATACTCAGCCGAGAAATTGGCGGTCAACACGTTAAACTCGGCGATGGTCTCGATCGACGTGAACGTATTGAGTGAACTTGACCCCACAATGACATCGGCGTTGTTGCCGCCATCAATTCGAAAGTTGGACGCGCTGCTGCGTGCTCCGTTAATCGACAGGTTCGGGTTGCTGTTCGGATCGGCGCGGTCCGCCATGTTGGATGAAACGCCCGGAACCAACTCCAGCAGAGTCATAAAGGAGCGGCCGTTGAGCTGCAGTTCGCGGACTTGGCTCCCGGTGATGACGCCACCCTGTTCGCTGGATTCCGTACGTACCTCCGCCGCTGTCGACTCCACGGAAATCTGTTCGCTGACTTCACCGACTTGCAGCACAAGATCGGCGCCCACCTGTTCGCTTACATGCAGCACCACGCCTTGTCTCTTGAACTTCTTGAAGCCATCGTGTTCTGCGGCGATGGTGTAAGTGCCCACAGCGAGGTTTGGAAACGTGTACTCTCCACCACCTCCTGTGGTCGCATTTCGGGTTGCCCCGGTCTCGGACTGGGCGACAGACACCTTTGCGCCAGCAATGGCCGCGCCTGTCATATCCCGCACTTGCCCGGTGATGGATCCGCCGGCGTTCTGAGCGTATGCCATCAAAGCGGTGGCCGCGACCAACACAAAAATCTTGATGAGTCTGGTAATCATGAAACCTCCCGACCGAAGGAACTTTGCACGATAGATCCTACGGCAGCTTTACGCGTGGCACAAGATCAGTCTGTGTATAAAACGGTTATTTAACGCACGCAACTGGTTGAATTTGAGTCACCTTCGTATGTGGACCGCGACAATTCGCGAATGCACCGGAACGCCATCGCTGACCTTCACGCTCAGCAGCACCTCAAATCCAGGGATGGTGTGGGGTGTCTTCAGGGCGTCGAGAAGCGCTTTCGTTGTCTCCTCGCGGACCACAAAATCGACGGCGGCTTGAGTCCCTACCGTGGTAGTGCCCGCCAGAAGCAACATCGCACGGTTGGAAGCGCGTCTCATACGAGCGATGACGGCATGGTCATAGGTACACGGACGTCGGGAGTGCCCGTATTGGACCTGTTGCGGTGTCCCGGTTCCGACATCATTAATATAGGAGTCACGCAGAAATGTCCCGTTTGCCGTTGTGACGAATCGAAAACGCTGCAATTCCGGTAGCTCGCCCAATTGCACGTTGACCGCTGGCCCGCCGACAAAAACAAGATTCTGTTGCCTGGCATCGTCCCAAGTGAGAAGACGGCCTCGCTTAACACGCGCGGGCTTCGAGTACTGTGCGAACAGTCCCGACAACGCCCCAATGCCGTAGACCTCACCCGTGCCGGCATAGGTCTCAACAAGTAACTCGGGTGATACCGGGTCCATCTGGACAAAGCGTAATCCTCCACCGTCCGTGGCGGTCATCTTTGGCGTCGAGAAAACCAACGTAGTTTCCTCTTCTGGCTTCATGAAGTCGGCCCAAAAGACGCCGAGAGCTGGCGGGCACACTTTGGACCGGGAGTCCATCCAGAAATAGATCGCCAGACCGGCTGCAACCCCCGCAACCATCCAGGCCCACAAGGCACGAAATCGCGGTATGGCCAAAGGCTTGGCGACATTCTCATGGGGGCCGTCCATCACCGAAACCTGCGGTTGCTCGCGGAGTCTGGCATCCAATTGGTAGGCACCCTTCGGGATGTCGAACATCACCGGATCGTTCTGGCCAGTGGATGCATAGTACTCTGCGAGCTTTGTTCTCAGACGTGCGGTATGCACACGGACCGTCGAATCCAGCCGGGGATCGAAGTCGTCGGAACGCCCCAGAGCACGCGTGGCAATCTCATGCTCCTTGTGATTGGCTCCTGGGTGCGTGATTGACTCCTGGGCGAGGAATGTCAATATGTTGCGTAGATTCTCTGACTTGCGGAAGATCGGGTCGCCTATCATCCGCTCGAGTTGCTGCGAAATCTCTTCGGCAGGTGCGGGCTTGTCGATGGCGAGTTGGCTCTGATCTTCTTTAGAACGTGTCCACTTCATTCGGTAAGGTCGCTGGCTGATGTTGAACTCACATTGTATGTCAGCTTTCAATTGGAGGTCCCGCGACCGGGGCTTGGTCGGAGCAGGCAATAAGGTCAGCCCAGCTTCATGCTGCGGCGCATGCTCGCCGGCAGCGGTGTCGCATAGCCGATCAGGCAGTATTGGTCCAGGGCGAACAGCACTACACTTTCCAGGTACTCCGACTGCGCTAGACGCGCCTCTTTGAGCCATGCCGTCGTATGGTCTCCAATACCGACGAGATGACCGCGCCGGGTGCGGGGAAAGCCCTTTGTCGCCCCGAAATCCATCGAACTGTGGCTCAGGTTAAGGTCTCGGGCGTAAGTATAGGAGAAACTCTCCGTTTTGAGGCAATCCAGCTTCGCCGGCGTCCACTCGGCATCCGGATAGTTGACCAGGCGGTTCAAAGCCGTCTGGTTGACGTCTGTGGGGTAGAGGGCTTCGAAACGGCAGTTCGGGTGCACCGCGCGCACATGGTTGATCGCAGCGGCGGTGAAGCTCCCGATCAGTGAGGACAGGAAAGCAGCTTCTTCGGGATAAAGTGACGGATCTTCCTCGTTGGAAGCGAACACGTGCATGGGACGGTTGTACGTGTTCTGGAAGGTGGTGGTGGCATAGGCGTCGTAAAACGGCATGCTGCCGGCGTTCGCCCACTGGCCTGTGACGCCGTCCCATCGTGTTGGAAAGTACCACCACTGGACTTCGCCCAGTTGAAGGAACGGCGTCACCCCCGCCTCGTTCATCACCGAGGCCATTTCAAGTTGGACCTGTTTCCAATAGTCCACACTCGCCGGACTGAAGTTGGTCTGCAGAGCCGGCGTGTTCAGCCAACAAGCGCTTCCGTCCGCATGGCGCTGGGCGATGCCTGCCTCCATTGAGTCGTCGCCGTGTTGTAGCTCCAGGCTGAACGCGGCGGCGGCGTCAATCCCGTAGCCATGGAGCGCCTCAAAGTAACAGCGGCTCCAGTCTCTTACTGCGCGATTCAACTTGTGCTCGGACTGTGCATCAGTACGCCACTCCCCATCTGCACCGCCGGTCAGCGTTTCGGAGCTCACCAGAACCTGGAATTGCCCGGAAACAGGATCACCCTCCACCTTCAGCATGTTGCCTTCGGCGCCCATGGCGCGCGCGTAAACCGTTAGCCGCGGTCCGTCCGCCTCCGCGCGAACGGCAATGTAGCCCCGGTTAATCTCCAACTCGAATGCGCGGGCGATGCTTTGGGCCGTGTCTCCGATCTTGTTCACATGCGCTAGCACGAGTCGTTTTTCCGGAGGTTCATCGGTCCTGCCGATATACAGCGTCGTGGTCGCACTGAACTGTGGTGTGCCCGCGAAGTCCACTGTCACCGACGCGTAGTGGTGGTTTTTTCGGTACAGTTCATAGAACCACATCGCCCCAACATAGTGATTGGCGCGGCCGTGGAATCCCAACTTGTGCAGAAGCCATGCCGTGCGCTCGGCCGCTAGGGCGATTGAATGGTCCGTGTCCCAGTCGGTGGCGAGTGTAATTGTGGGTGCCGTATCGAACTCCGGCAAGGTCAGAGATGGTATTGCAATCTCGAAGGAGTCGAAGTAGAAGTACTCTCCCGAAACCCCGTCGTGTGCGACTGTTACTGTGTGTTCTCCAGCCGTGAACTGGCCGAGCGGGATTCGGACCAGCGTATCTTCTCCTGCCACCTTCAGATTCCTGGTCGATGCGGCCGCGCCATCAATGCGGATTGAGATCTGAGTGCCGTTGTAACAGGCACGCGTGCCCAGATATAGCTCGTGCGCCTGCGGGCACCGATAGGAGCACTGCACCGTGCTGGTGGGCGTCGTCGTGTTCTGGATCGAACCGCCTGAGAAGTTGCCGCGCGCACTCTGCCATGTGCCCGAATAAGTCACTTCGTGCGAGTCGTCCTCGATCCTCCGGCTGCCAGGGCCTGCCACACTGTACGCTTTGCGCTCGCCGCCTACGGTCCAGTTCGATACCAGCACTTCAAACTCGCCGCGAGCGAATTCGCCGAGCTGGAAATTCGCGGCGTACGTCCAGCGCATCTTGCGGACCGATTGCGTCGGAACCATCCGAGCGTTCACGTCCGTGAGATTTCCGAAATTCAGATTCACTCGCCACTTGGTGGGTGACGTTCCACCACTCAACCTTGCCCACTCCGGCGTCCAGATCTCCGTTTTCGCTCCGGCCACGAACCCGTACACCCCAATGCGGTTACCGTTGGCCCCTGTGGTGCTGTTTTCCGGCGTCTGTCCCGCGCCGATGTACGTGAGTCGGATCTTCGTCCCCGTCCTCGTTGCCCGCATGGTCTGCGAGAACGAGTTCACGCTGTCTACGATCGCCTGTGTCGCCGTTTCCAACGTGTCCGAAGCGTACAGCTGATAGGTGTGGTGTTCTTCAAGCCACGCCAGTCCAACATAGTCACCCGTCGTCGCCGTACCCTGCAGTTCGAATTCCGTTGACGCGCATGTGTAGGAACCTTCCACCGGGTTGGCGCAGTCGCGCAGCTTGATCTTGTAGAGATCCTCCACCCCGTTCGATGATGCCCAAATCCTTAGGTAAGGCCATTCCACCGTCGGATAGAGATCGCAATCCATCGCCATGCAGTTGTTGCGTGTCTCTTCATACGAGAGCGTGAGTCCACTGAGGTCGCCGTCCGGAAGGTTGCGCAAGGCGGGGTGTTCGAACACATTGTCACGGTTCCACTCAACTACTGCCCAGTCGAACTGCTGTCTCCACGTGCCGCTTACGCGAAAGCCCGTTGCACTTGCCTGGCTCAACGCGGCGATGGCCGATGGCCGCTCGAAGTAGCATTGAAGGTCGCGGTCCGGCCGTAGTTTTTCCAACGTCTCTGGCATGTCCGCTCCTTACAGCCTCACTATGACCGTGAGATTGCGTCCCGGTGTAGTGTCGCTTGTCTGCCCTACCGAGAGAATGTCCAGGTGTATCAGCGACTGCGCCTGAAGTGCCCGCAGTCCGAATCCGTTCACGAAATTCGATTGCGTCGCCCCTGTGGGGATCGTCAGGCGGCAGATCTCTTCTGTGTCCTGTCTCAAACGCAATTCCACTGGCGCGCCCGTCGGTGCCTCTCCGACCACAGCGAACAAATCCCGCATCGAGTGAGTGGCATCCATCACCAGTGGTGGCGCGGCGTCATTCTGGATCGCCAGGAACCCTTCTACCTGGATGGAGATCTGCCCGCCGGAAAGCGTTCGTAATCCATCGCTGGTTGTTCCCGTGAAACAACTGACCACTGTTGGGCTGTTCCCCTTGCTGTTGGTGACGTAAAACTCCGCTGAGGCGATTCTCGCGTTTGGAAGAGAAATTGGACAACTGTAGCTGCCACTCGCCGGGCTGCCGAAGAAGTCCCTGGGGAAGGGAACTACGAAAATCTTCCGCACTAAGTGGTACACGGGAGCATCCGCCGCGTGACTCTCGGCTGGACTGCCCTGTACGGCCCGCTTCACTTTGTACCGCGCGCCGGCTGACTGAATCTCCTCGAGCTCCATGATTTCCGAGCCGACCTGGATACGATCCCCCGCTTGCCCCGTGCCCGCGGGGCTGAGATCCACATAAAGATCCGTCCCCCCAACCGCGGCGGCTAGCTTCTTGGTCGCCGGGCTCACCAGTTCGTCCCAGTAGTTGAAACTCAGCGTACCGGCGCTGATCGTGCGCGTGTTAGACAAGTCCTCGAACGCGACGCCCACCAGTTCCACCATTCCTTTGCCTGAGGGGACTAGTCCGAATACCGGCGCTCCCGGCCGGTCTGTATCCAACTGTCCGCCTGCCGCCCCGCCTATGCGCCACCGTGTGAGCGGCGAAAGCTCGTACGGGCATTCGACATCGTGCGTATTCGCCGATCGCCCCGAAATGTGAACCGTCGCTGAATCGCGATTCGGTACTTCGAATTCCACCGGGCTCGTTCTTCCCGCAACCCCGAAGTGCCAGCTCGACTCGGCCACCACAAAGTGGCTGGTGCCGTCCGGCTCAACCGTCCATGGCGTCGTGAGCGTCAGCGTCGTCGCGGTGTTTGACGACACCACACGCTCCTGACCCGCGCCCTTGCCCCTCGTGATGCGGACAACCGCCCCGCGCAGTTCGTTCTCCAGCATCCCCAGACTTTCGTTGCCGATTGTGCCCGCGCCGTGGATTGTCGCCGCGTTCTCTGGCTGGAATTCCAGGCGCCAGTAGAAATTCGCGTGACTGTAGTGCTCGTCCGGCGGCGCATCTGTGCCGTTTGCTATGCCGCGGTCGGTGAACTCCGTTGCGATCGGACAATCCGAGGCAATGCGTGCCAACTGCATAGGACTCTTGCCGCGGTAAACATGGAAGCCCGTCGACCCGGCGCCCACGCTGATCCCCTTCAGGGTCACCTTGTTTGTTCCGCCCGTCGACGGGATTGTGGCGCGTACCACGAACGAGAGGCTGCTTTCGTTGCCCGCGCCGTCCGATGCGCTTACTGCGTAATACAGCGTCTGGTCTCCCGGCAGGGTCCCGCCGCTCGCATCCACCGTTGGCGACAGGCTCAGCGTCGGAATCGCCAGATCGGCGCGAATGGCATTGGATGGCGCCGAGAATCCCACCTGAAGGGCCACCGCCATCCCGCCGTCGGTGTTTTCCTTCGATTTTTCGTGAATCTCGAACTGCACTTGGCCGTATTCATCGAGGACCGTGCCTGCCAGCGGACGTGGCACTCCCACCCCATAGGGCGACCGGCGACGCGTCCGGAAATCCCTGCCGATGACCCCATTCGCCTCGTCGTACCACGAGTCGTCGTGGATCTGCGCGGTGATGGTTGCAGTGCGATAGTTGGTGCCGGGAGCGATTTTCGTGACGCGAAACGGCTGGCGTTGGAAGCCCTCCTTCAGATAAGTCATCGCGACGATGTCTCCGGGCCGCAGCCCCAGCGACCGGACGCTTGTATCGAACTCGACGTAGGTGTTTCCGCGGACCGATTTGTCCAGGAACCGTCGCACCGCGCGAGCGGCCTGGTCCATGTTGGGGATTCCCAGCGCCGCCAGCGTGGCGGTCACCTCCTGTCCCGCGGACACCACATCGTCTACGTCGGCCAGCGATATGCTGTCCTGCTGGTACTCGTTGAAGGCGTCCTGGAACTCGACGCTCGCCCGGTTCGGGGTATCCGCCGTGCTGCGCGACCAGATCCGGATACTCGGTTCTCCGTTGTCATTTCGCAGGATGCCCGAAATGCCGTACGTTCCATCTCCGAACTCGTACGCTGGCCATCCTCCATCGAGTGCTGTCTGCGCGTTACTCCCCGCCGCCTTCGTTGCCTGTTGGACCGCCAGCGTGCTCTCCGGGAGCAGTTCCAGCTTGCCGTCGTCTCCGTAGGTCAGATACAACGACGACGCGTTTCGAACGCCCCGAAGCACGTCCGCCGCGCTACGTCGTTTTCGGACCACCAGGTTGCACTGATAGCGCGGGATCAGCGTTTGATTGCCGTTCAGATCCAGCGTCTGGATCGGTGCGTCGCAATGCGCCGCTGTCCGCGCGAAGCTCGCCAGGTTAAGCTCCTCGATCTTCCACCCCGAACGGCGTAGGATGTCCAGGATCACCCACGACGGGTTGTTTGTGAACGCCTCGCCCAACGCCGTGCCGTCTTCGGCATAGCGAGCCAGCTTCAGGCCTTCCAGCAAAACTTCGATACGCGGCAGCGTCTTGCCGTCCTCAATCCGGTTCGGCACGACCAGGGACAGCACCGCCATGCTCCCGTACGGATCGCCGGCCGGAGTGCCCTGAGGATCGAGGAAATCCTCGTTGAAGGCTCCGTTCCGGCTGCCGGTTCCCACAACTTTGAACCATCCCGTCGCCGTCATATCGGCGCCTGTCTGGCTGGCCGGGATCTCGATATCGTTTACCAGGACTTTCAGGACGTCATGGATTTCCCCCATGCCCAGCAAAACCTCCAGATGTGTGAGGTTGCCGTCGTTGCGAGCGAAGATGATCGGCGGTGCATACCACGCCGTGCCATAAACGAGTGGCACAGAGTCGTTGTACCGTCCCTCGTTCTCCACCGCTCCCGAAGTGTGCCAGCCCTTTTCGCCGTAGCTTCGAACGCTGATCGTCGGCGGCACGAACTCTACTCCGCCGAATCGGCACGTTGTGTGCCCTGCGCCGTCGCTGCGAAACATCCCGCGTTGTTCGCAACTGCTCTTCGTGTAATCGCAGGTGGTGAACGCACCCGTGCCGTTCAAGTTCCCGCACCCGCCCTCGACGTCCGGCGAGTACCCACAGCCATGGAAGATGGAGTACTTGCCTTGCTCCCCGCCTTGCGACGCTTCCGCGCGCTGCGCCTGGTTCGACGGAAAGATCCAGGGACAACGCCGCTCGACGCGCACCGTCGGCAGCAGCATCCTTTGGAGGGCGTTCCGGCTCGAGAAACTCAACCGCACTGTCGACTCCGTGATCTCATCCGGCGCGTTGCCCGTACCGCGGAACATCACACGATCCGTCGTCGCAGCGCTGCCGGCTTTCAAATCGAAGAATGCGAACCGGACAGTCAGCCGCGCGCCTTTCCAGCCTGTGTTGCGCTCAATCTCCGAAAACCGCGAGTCTGCGTTCGCCAGCGTCACCGACAATCTGGATACCAGGTCCACACCGTCCTCGCTCCCGGCTTTGATCTCGAATAAGTTGTGCCGGAGAACGCGTGCATCGTAGACCTGGCCGCCGTATTCCACCCTATGTGTGCTCCACCGTTCGACGGCGCCCGAACTTAACTGGCACTCAAACAACAAAAGCGGCGTCTCGGTGACTTCCAGTTCCTTCAGTTCGTAAATAGTCGGCATACGGTTCAGTTCCCCTGCCTGGCTGTGACGCGTACCCGGCACGAATGGCGGTTCACACCCTGCGACGTCACCGTCAGGCTGTCATCCATGAATCGCGCCCGTTTATACACTCCACCCTGGCCCGCGGTTATCTTGTATTGGGAAGCGCCGGGCTGCGCTTCTACTTGGAGTCCGAATACGTCCGCTGTCCGCCCGTTCGGCAGTTCGAGTCCGAACGTTGCTGTCTCGGTGGATGAGTCCAGCTTGGATGAGATGATCAGCCGCTTCCAACTTGGCCCGATTGTGAACGTCCTGCGATCTCCGGTGCCTCCGCTCATTCGGTAAGTAATGATCTCTCCGGTATAATCGCTGCGCGCATACAGGCTGAAGCAGTACTGCAGGTTCTCCGGCGCCGCCAGCGATTGATCCAGCCGCTGTGCGGCCTGACCCGTATTCGTAATTCTTGTTGCCCGGTTCGTTCCCAGAGGATCGGCGGCGCCGCTCGTCAGTTGAAGCAGCGGGTCTTTGCGCCAGGCGTCCGCTGCAAGATTCTCGCTCCAGCCCAGTAGGTTCGCCGTGGGATCCGGAAACGTGAATGTCAGTAGCCTGCCCTCGCACGCCTGGAACAGCGTCGTAATGGCGGCCATCTCCGCGTCGGTCAGGTCCTCATAGGTGAGCGTCCACTCGATTCGCGACCCTGCGGGATCGCCGAACCGCTGTGTGCTACCGTCCGAAAGTGTGTTCGTCACTGTGCGCTGTATCAATTGCTTCCGGCCCGGAAACTGCCCGATCGCGCCCGACTCTAGTTGTGGGTAGCAGAGCATGTTATGTCCTGTTCTCTCGTATCACCAGCTCCGTCCGGCCTTGCTGCTCCGCGTTGAACTCGATCGTCATCTGGTCCTCCTCCAGTCTGCAGCTCGCGTACACCGTTCCATCCCGGGGATCCGTGAATTGAAACGAGCCCAGCGCTCCCTGCGAGGCTTCGAAAAACTGTTCCAGCCGCTTCAGTTCTGCGTCTTCGAGTAAGTCCAGCCGCACGATCCACCGCTTTAGCGGCGTGCCGAAATCCCGGAAGCGCTGCTCGCTCCCGTCGACGAACCGTAGGACCTCCGTCGAAAAGCTCATCGAGCGCTCGGCCGGGTACTGCATCACGGCACCGGTCTTTAAGATGGGAAAGTCTGTCATGATCCGTCACAGCTCCGTGATGACGTCGTTGATGCCGTTCGAATTGAGCATCGCCTGCCGTACCGCCCGCGCGATGTCCTCACTGTGATCGAGAAACGACCGGCTGTCCATCGCTTGCACCTGTACTGTGATATGAGTCGCCGCGCCGCTCGGCGGCTGTGCCGTTGGTGCGCTCGCGCTGGAACCGCCGGTCGCCGGGGGCAGCGATTGGTCCAGTGAATTCGTACCGTCCGTTGCGGCTTCTCTCATCAAACGCAATCGGTCGCCCGCTGCATAGTCCAGCGCGTAGATGCGGCCTCCGCTTGCCCTCGCGTACCCGCCGGTGAAGCTCAGTGCTTGTGGGCGCTCGTATTCGGCCGGCGCCGTCGTCGTCGTGGTTTCGTCTCCTCCGCCGAACAGCTTCATGATTCCCGACACCAGCGGTGAGATCCCGAACCCGCTGCCGAAGATGCTTGACAGGATCGACGAAGGCTTCAGTGTCCCCGCCACTGTCGGATTCCCCTGTGCGTTCGTGCTTCGCGCGATCGCCATGGTATTCGCGGCCACCACGCTGGCCTGTTGCTCGCTCGCCTGGCGGAGCTGCTCGATTTGGCTCGCCAATCCACCCATCTGGTCCGTGGTCCCGGCCGGGTTCCACGTCGAGAATCGCCCGAGCGTTTCGGCGACGCTCTCCATCACCCGGCTTCTCCCGCTTGCTTGCGCCAGCGCTTCGGCCAGCCTCGTCGTCTGATCATCTCCGGCCATCACTGTTTTCCTCCATCAGCTCACCTTCCAGAACCAGGAACGCGTCCGCCCAGCGCGCTGGCAGCTCCTCCAACGTTCGCCTTCCAGTCAGCCGCCATGCGTAGAAACCCTCCAGCCAAGCCACGCTCTGCGGCGTAATGTAGGACCGCGGACACTCCTCGACGGCGCAGTTGCCGCGCGCCCAAACCGGCCTTCGCGGCCGGCCTGGCTGCTCCCCTATCCAGCCGCAGCGGCGCGATTGTTCCAGGCCCCGCTTTCTGCATTCGCCGCACTCCCACCCGGCCTGGTTCGTAAACTGAAAATGGAAGGCGGCGATCAGTTTTTTCGTTCGGCTTCGCTCAGTCCGCACTCTGCCTTGATCAAGGCGAGCGCTTCCCGGCACAGCGCTTCCGGCCCGGACTGAATCAGGCTTTCCGGCGTGGCTGCCCGCCCATCCACCACCAGGCCTTCCACGCCGGTCAGCCCCCACTCGATATACGTCCGCTCGACTTCGCTCTCGAGCAGTGAGGCTTCCATCTTCTCCTTCGGCGTGCCGCCCGCCTCCAGGAATTCCGCCCGTGCAGCCAGCTCCCGAATTTTGCGCATTAACTCGATGCGCCGGCCGAAGCTGATCCGCGCGATCTCCAGCGTCACCTTCGGACACGTCTTCGATCTCGCTTTGAACGTACTCGCGTACTTCATCGCTCCCGATGTCTCTCGCTCCGTCCTGTCCTGCGCGTAAACCCCCGCGCCCGCCGGGCGTCTCCTATCCGAAAGCCACGTAAATTTCATCGTCCACCGATCCCTGCGCGCGGCAGCTCGCGAATTTCCACTGCAGGCGGTTGTCGCTGTCGTCGAATTCCGGCACTTCCGGGATCACGCTCTTCAGATACAACCCGAACAACTGTCCCTGCTGTTGCCCGAGTTGGAACATGATCGAAATCGGCGACCGGCTCCGGGCAGCCTGGTACAGCGCCCGCGTCGAGTCGTCGTCCTTCTCGTACAGGCTGAAGTTCATGCTCACGTTGCGCATGCCCCCCGCCACGCCGCGTGGTGTTTCGCAGCCGAATTCGCGATTGCGCAAGTCGATGCTGTTGTTGACCACCAGTTCCGCTGACGTGATGGTGTAAACCTGCTCTTCGAAAGCTCCCAGCCACGCCTGCCCCAGGTGTCCGGGCACGACCGAATAGTCGAAGGACCCCATCGCCGGCTCTTCCGGAAAAATGCTCAGCGCTCCCTGTCCCTGGTTGAAGCTTCCGCTGTCGATGACATCGGCCGCCAGACCGCTGAATTCGAACTCGTGGAAGTCGCCGTTGATCGTTACGCGCATCTCATCGATCGCCGCGCCCGCCAGGATTCTCTGCACCGACGTCACCGGACTCCAGTAGTCGAACACGCTCACGCTCGGCAGGTCCGTCGCCGGTGAGTAGGTCGCCGTTGCGCCCGCCGTTGCGCCAGCCGCCGGGGCCAGCGTGAGTGGCGCATTTAGCAGCACCGTCTGCGCGTCCATGATCGAAGAGACGAAGCGGATCTCGTTGCCGAAAACCACCGCGTCGCCCGCCGCCAAACCGTGCGGGCTTACGAAGGCAAGCGATCTCGTTTCGCTGGCCGGCCCTAACGTCCCGCCGGCGAACAAGCGCGGAGCGCCGCCAAGAGCCGCACGAAACAGCGGGCCGTACCCTGGCTCCCCGCTCGCATTCGCCCAGTTCGTCAGGTACGTCTTCAACGAGAACTGCGTCTGCTTGCGGATTCCGGCGGGAAGACCCGCAAACGTCCGGCTCCCCGTCTTGTCCCTCCGTTGAAGCCGGTCCACCATCTGTCGCGCGGTCAGCTTGACCGCCGGGAATCGGTTCTCGTTCGTGATCGCCGGCACCTGCCCGTACGATCCTTCGGTCGCCGTGTAGAACCTGTTTTCACTTGATGAAATGTAGCTAGGCATGATTCTCTAGACCTCTCAATGGCCCTCGTCTACGGCCTACTTCAGGCTTCCCTCCACGTCGAACTCCACCTTCGCCGTCTGAACGTGGTTCTTGCCGCCCTTCTTTACCCCACCGAAATTGATCTCGTACCCGCCGGCGTAATACATCCCGTTTCCCCAGTCGCCCCGGCTGCTGTCCAGAACGCGTGTCACCGCGTCCGCGTAGCCGTGCAACTCCTCTTCCATCCCTTCCAGACGATCGTGCGACACCCGAATCTCCACCACCATCCGCACGCGGCCGGAGAAAGTTCGGAACTTCTCCCGCATCTCGTTCGACACCTTCTCGCAGTAAACGTGAACCGATGGGTACCGCGCTACGCCCGTGCGTTCGGTAACCTCGAAGCTCACGTTCTGCGGGAAAACCTGCTCCGGTGGGATTTCGGCCAGTTGCACCCTGGCGCTCAGGGCCGCCTGGTGTACGCTGCTCTCCAATCCCGTGGCGCTCGTCAATAGCTCAGTCACTCGATTCGCTGTTCTGCCGCCGATTCCTGCCATCGCGTTCACCCTCTCTGCAGAGTTTGATCCACCATCAAGTACGTCTCGGCCTCTTGGCCATCCCCTGGTTTCCGGCCCTGGACCAGGCCGGTGGCGGGAGCCGTCCACTGCTGCCCCAACCCGATCGCCTCCACGCTTTGCAGCGTGATGTCGTCCGGTGAGGTCCCTGCGTACACGCTCCACCCGCTCGCCGCCGGCGGTGGATCGGTCGGTGCCACCGTGAGCAGCGTGCCGTCCGAAGTGTCGGCCACGCAAACCTCGCCCGGTGCCCCTTCCTCTCCCACCGCGTTGCGCCACGCCACTCGCACGTAATAGCGCCCCGCTACGCCGTTGCCGGGTGTCGTGCTCATTATCGGCTCGCTCGCCTTTGGGATGGGTGTGCTTACTACACCCACGCCGATCTCGCTCAGCATCCGCGCCGCCCATTTGGCTAGTTCCGAGTATTCCTTCCGCTTGCCCAGGTAGCGATCGTTGAGCTGGCTGTTGTAAGCGTCGCGGTACACGATGGCCAGCGTGTGGAAAATCAGCCACTGTTTGAGCGGCCTTGTCACCACTACGTTGTCCAGCTTCGGTCGCCCGTTGATGCCGCTCCACACACCTGCTCTTCTCCGTGGCAGAAGTGCCTCCAACTCCACGGCCACCTCTTCCTGCGCTAGCGCCAGCTTCGCCGTCAGGTCGATCCCCTCCGTGTGCGCCACATCCAGGATCGAGCTCTCGTAACTCCGTAGGTCGCCGATCATGGCGATCACGCCGTCGGTGAATACAGACATGGCCGTTGCCTCAAGCCTTCTCCTGCAGATGCGCCTTCGCCAGGTTCAACGCCCCGCGAAGCATCTGCAGTTCCGCCGCCGGAAGCACGCTCAACGCAACCCGGCCCGCTGCTGCCGCCTGCTCGGCCGCCTTCCGCGCGGCGGCCACCGAACTCCGGAACTCCGCGGCTTCTTCCGTTGTCGCCAGCCGCGCTTTGCCGTCCGCGATCATGCCGGCCGCCACATGCCGGGCCACTTCCGTCATCACGCCTTCCTTACCGCCATCCGGTGTAGCCTTGCTCACCACCACCGGATGCGTTTCCTTGATCTGCCTCTCGGTCTCCCTCAGCTTTTGGTAGTAGATCTTCAAGTCCATGCGTTCCTCGCTCTCACTGTGCAGTCTGTAATGGCAGTACGCGCAAACTGGGGACTGGCTCGAATTTCGCCGCTTTTGCGAAACTTCGTGCCTGTCCCCAATTTGCCCTTTGTGCTATTCCGCGTCAGGAGTCTAGCTGTTTACCTGAACGCCGAACCCGTTGCGCAACACCGCGGCGCCGTACAGCACGTCTACGGTGAACTGCTGCGCCAGCGTGTTGGGCTGGTAGCTCATGACCACGCGGATGCCGAAGTTCCCCATCTCGGCGTATTCCGCCACCGCGCCCGTCCCCGGAAGTGGCTGCGGCAGGCGCCGGACCACCAGGCCGATCGCCGAGCGCCCGAAGCCCAGGTTGTGGGTCGTCATCGGGGCGCTGCCGGTCTTGTGCACGAACTGCGAGCGGAAGACATAGAAGTCCTTGATCTTCCCCACCGTGCCGTCCACCAGGGCGCGCAAGCCCGCGTCGCCGGCCGTCTGGTACTCGCTGAACCGCGTGATCTGCCGCAGTTGCGAATACGTGTTGCCGTCCACCACCAGGTACTTCGGCTCACTCGCCGGCACCTTTGCGTCGAACAGGGCCGTCTCGGCCGCGTCGATCGTCGCTTCCGTCACCGCGGTCGAAGACGTACCTACCGCGCTGTTCGCCGTGAAGCCTGCGTACAAGCCCAGAAGATCGGTTTCGATTCTTTCGGCGAGAGCCACCACCGCCGGCTGCATATACAGCTTCAGCAGATCGGGCACCGCCAGGACCTTCGTCACATCCGGAATCTGGAAGGTCGCTTCCGCGTGCGTGTTCAATACGATCTGGGCGTTGCCCAGATTCGGGTTCTGTGTCTGAACGGTGCCGCCCTCGGCTAGGTTGTTCGCCACCAGCGTCGGAGGAATGGGCACGTTCACGGTGTCACCGGCCTGGGCCAGGGTAGGCTCGAAGTCCCGGTTGACAAGGTTACCCATGACCATGTTCCCCATAAGCGCTGGCAATGCATCCACCGCCACGAGTTTGACAATCGCGTTAGCCACGTTCGTCGATGTAATTGCTGACATTCACCTTCTCCTTGTCTTCTTGGCGGCGCGCTTCGCTCTTTGGCGTCGGCCGCCGTTGTCTTCCCCAGGCCTCGCTTCGCGAGACCCGCGGCTCTTCTGCTCAAGCGCCTCGCATGGTCTGCGATGCCACTCGCGCAATCTCTTGCCGGATTCGTTCCAGTTCCTCGGCGTTCATACCCGGCTTCAGCTTGTCCAAATCGGCCGCGCTCGCGCCCGTTGTGCGTGGCGAGGCCCCCACCCCCGAACCGCCCGTGATCCGCGCCGGCAGAAACTCGGGGTTCTCGTTCACGAACTGCGACAGGTACTCTCGTGCGTCCAGCTCGTTCTGGCCCGCGCGCGCCACCAGCCGCCCGTCGCTGGTCCGTTGGATGTCGTCCTTCACCGCCTTGAACGCCAGGTCCACCTTCGCTACTCCCAGCCGTTGCAGCTCGTTGCAGATCTTCGACTGCCGGTCCAGCTCCTCGGCGAGTTGCCGGCTCCGGCGGTTTTCTTCCACCACTTCGTTCAACCGCCGCTCCAGCTCTTCCCGCCGCCTGCGCTCTTCCACCAGTTCCGCCTTGTAGGCCGGCTCCGCTTTTGCCTGTTCGGCGCTGACAAACTCCGTGATTGCTTCCCGGATCACTGACCGGACATCCACTGCCTTCACATCTGCTTCCTGTTGTTCTTCCATTGCTCTCCTTTCCTTGCCCACCGGCGGTGTTACTTCCGCCTCTTCCCCTTCGCCGCGAACCAGTCGTCGATCTCCCGCGCGATACGGTCCTTGGTCTCCTGCCTCATATCGCACAGGTACTTGAACGCCAACTTCTTGTACACCTGCCGTTTGAGCGTCTCCGACTGGATCCCCAGATCGAGCAGTTTCGTCGCGTCCTCCAGCTCCGTGGTGAAGTCTCCGATGTCGAATTCGTCCAGGCCGCTGACGTCGATCGTCAGGTCGTCTTCCCTCGCCGCCTCAATCGCCCGCAGCACCCGCTTCATCACGTCCTTCACCGCATCCCCATAGGCCCGCAGCACTTCCTGCGTGATGCTATAGTCCCGCTGCTTGCTCAGCGCTGATTGCGCCGTGAAGCTCGCCTGCGTCCCCCCTGCCTGCGTCAGCAGGTAGCACACCCGGTAGATCTCGTCCTTCAAACGCACCAGGTTGTCCGCGGCGATCTGGTAAACTTTGCCCTCCGGCTCCGTCCACCCGAATTTGTCGTCCGACCCCAGCTGCAGGTAGTAGGATTCCCCGACCACCTGCTTCCACTCGCGGTTCGAGTAGACTACCGGCATCGCGAACAACCCCATCGTGAGTGCCCAGCTCAGGGCGTTGGACTTATTGAAGTGTTCGAGTTGCAGTAGGGCAGCCTTGTTCATCAACCACAACCCTTCTGAAACCTTCAGCTCGAACAGCGGTACCCGTTCCTGTTTCCACAGCGAATGGCGGCCTTGATCGATCAGCTCGATCTCGGCCTTCCCGTCGCCCGTCTCCACGCGCCGGTATACCTGGTACTCCCGCTTGTCGTAGTAGACCCACCGCGTCTCTTTGATGTACCCGCCGCCCACGCTCGTCTGCTGCAGGGACGAGGTCCTTAGGACCACCCAGGCCAGGTTCCCGCGCTCATCCAGGCTCCAGTTGATGACGTTCTCCGGCCGGTAATCCACCAGGTACGCGCGCGAGGCCCCCGCCGCGTCTTCCTCGGCCCGGTTTGCCGCTGGATGGGCGATGCGCGGGAAATCCACCAGGATGTAGCTCGCGCCACTTACCAGCGCCTCCGTCATCTGGCGCCGGAAGAAATCGCTCAACGCCGTCCCTTTTTGATCGCAGTCCTCCGAGAAGTTATTGAAGAACTGTTTGCCGGCGTCGTTGGTCCCCTCGAACGTCAGCACCGGCTCCCGCCGGAACAGCGTCGCGGTGTACCAGTCGATGATTGAGCCGGCGTAGTTCTCATAGAAGACCTTGCTCAACCGTTCCGCGTAGACGTCGTACGGTTCCTTCTGCCGCCGGGGCAGATACAGGCTGGCGTTGTCTTTCAGTTGCTCGCCGCCTGCGTACAGGTCCCGGTACTTCTTCCACATCGCCGTTCTGGCCACGTATTCCGGATGTTCTTGATCGATCCCTATCACGGTTGCTCCTACTCGGGACTGGCACCCGCGTCCCAAGCCGCCAAACGCGGCGCGTGGACGCTGGTGCCTGTCCCAGGTGTCTAGCCTCTTGTCAGATCAGCCTTCTCACTTGCTCGCCCACCGGCGGCAGCGGCCGGCATTCCTGCCACACCAGGTACCCCAGCGCGTCCGACAAGTGCGTCCGCCGCGCGTCCTTCTCCTTGTCCACCACCGTGCTGCCCGGCTTGTACGAGACTTCCTCGAAGTCCTTCACCAGTTCCTTGCACCGCGGGGCCACCAGCATCTGCACCTGCCCCTCTGCGCTCCTGAGCTTTGCGTTCACCAGCCCCACCCGCTCCCGGACCTGCGGATTCGACCGCGGCACTTTCAGTTGCACGTTGTAGTAGTGCACCCCGTTGAAGTAGCGGCGGATGATCTGGTAGTCCGTCGTGCCCGTCGTCTGCATGCTGTTGCCCGACGCATCGCCGTAAATGGTCACCCCCGCCGGGTGCTCCGCATACCGGTTCCAGAACTCCTGACACGCCTGCTCGGTGCTGGCCCTTCTCATTACGATCTCGTCCACCACGCGGACGACCTCGCCTTCTACCTGCACCACCACCGACGACATGGGATCCACGTTGAAATCCAGGGCCCACAGCAGCGGTAGCCGCCGGTCGACTTCCAATTCACACAGGTGCTCTCGCCGCTTGAATGCGTGGTACACCAGGCCCGCATTGCTGTTCAGGTACTCGCCCAGCACTTCCTGCTCGAAGAACTGCTGGTCGTAGCTTTTCTTTAACCGGTCGTAGAAGTCCGGCACCTTTTCCAATAAGTGACTGTTTTCGAATGGCTTGGCGATAATAGCTTCATATCCGTCCACTTTGTCCGCGATGAACCGCCGGTAGACCCAGTCGAATCCCTTCGGAGTCCACACGGCGAAGCCGCACAACCGCTTCGCCTTCGGGTCTCGCAGGCGTCCTTCCAGCCGCAGCCACGCCTCCTCGGCTGTATAGGTCAGCTCATCCACTCCGAACCACGCCAGGTTCGTGCCGCGCAGCCGCTCGAACTCGTCCAGGCTCCGGAACAGAATCCGCGACCCGGTGTCCTTAAGCGTCAGTACGTTCTCGGCCTTGTTCAGGTCGTAAGGGATCCCGTTCTGCCCCAGGATCTCCAGGAACGCCTGCATCGTCGCGTCCCGCAGCATGGGGTAGGTGGGTGCCCCCATCAGTCCCAGTCGCCCCGCGTTCAGGTAACTCAGCTTCACCGCCTCCTGGCAGAGTGCTTGGCTTTTGCCGGATCCGATCGGCCCCGAAAAGCCCTTGAACCGCGCCTTCGAACTGTGGAACTTTAGCTGCGACGGCAGCGGCTGGTACGCTATGTTTCGGACTCGAATGCCGTCTCCGGTGTCTCGACCCATGTCACCTTGATCTCCCGCGGTTGGTTCTCTTCCAGTTCCTTCTGGATCTGCATTAGCCTGATGAGGTCTCCCAGCGTGGCTTTCAGTTCATTTGCGTCAATCTTCTCCTCGATGTTGTTCACCAGCTTGTTGATAAGAAATGCCTGCTTCTCGACGAGAGTGCGCGCAGGGTTCTTCCTTCTCGACCCTTTCTTTGCCTCCGTTCGCGTCGTGCTCATTTGCTCTCCTCGCGCTGCCTGCTTCGCACACGAAGGTAGCATCCGAGTCCTAGCGCGCAAGCCTTGCCTCTAAACTAAGTGATTGAAAAAAGAGGAGAAAATTATTGACCCAGATTGGTGAACGGCTTCCGCCGTCCAGGCAGGTGGAGCGGGCCGCCGGCCTGTAATGCCGGCAGTCCTACCGGCATGCACGGCATTCGGAGACGTGTTACGGCATATAGTAGATGCGGCGCGTACCGCGCCGGGCCGGGTAGTTGCGGTAGGGAGGCGGAAGGAAGTCGAAGGTCTCGTGCATCCAGTTGCTCAGCCGCACTTTGAGTTCTTCGAACAGGCCGGCCTTTTCCGGATCGCCTGCCAGGTTCCGGCGCTCTTCCGGGTCCCGCTCCAGGTCGTACATCTCCCACAGTGGGCGGCTCGGCTCGAACAGTGTCTGGTGCTTTGGCTCCAGCCGGCTGGCATCGTACTCCTCGACAATCGACTCCCACGTGGGCGATTGCCGCAGGTCTTTGATCGGTCGATACCCCCGCGTAGGGTTCATGTTGTAGACGAGCTTATAACGCCCAAATACAACAGTACGCGTGGGATCGAAGTTGTCGTGCCAGTTCCTTTCCGCGAACACGCACTCGCGCTCCCGGTACTCCGCGCCTTGTATCAGACCGAGCATACTTTGCCCTTGCATCTTCGCCGGTTTCGCCACCCCGGCCACTTCCAGCCATGTCGCCGGCAGGTCCACATGCGCCACCAGCGACCGGTTCACCACGCCCGCCTTCGTGTGCCCCGGCCACCACACCAACAGCGGCACATTGATCCCCGCCTCGTAGAGCGTCCCCTTGGCGCGCGGGAAAGGCATACCGTTGTCCCCCGTGAACACCACCATGGTGTTCTCCATCAGGCCCCGCCGCTCGAGTTCACGAAACAACTCGCCCGTCTGTGCGTCTAATCTGGCAATGGCGTCGTAGTAGTCCGCCAGGTCTTCGCGAACCTTTCCGGTGTCCGGGAGGAACGGTGGAACCACCACCGATTTCGGATCGTGCCTCACTGGATAGCTCCCCTTCCGGTAGGGACGGTGCGGGTCGGTGAAGCCCACCTGCAGGAAGAACGGGCGACGCTCCGGCAGCGCCGCGAAGAACTTGGCGAAGTCGATTTCGCCGTGATAGAAGTCTAAACGTCCTTCAAAATGAGCGCCTTGGTGATGTTTCTTGAGAATCGACGTGAAGTACCCGCGCTCCTTCAATGCGTCGATGATCGTGGTTTCCCAGGGCGGAAGACTGGTGTGCAGCCGCGATGTCGCCGTGGTGTGGGGCGCGCATCCGGTGAAGATCGACGAGCGGTTGGGACTGCACTGCGGGCTGGTCACATAGGCACGCTCAAAGCGCATCCCATTGGCCGCAATGCGGTCGAGGTTCGGCGTCCGGATCGCGGGGTTTCCGTAGCAGCCCACATCCGGCTTCGAATGATCGTCCGAAAGCAGAAAAACGATGTTCGGCAATCTTGTCGGGGATTTTGCCGCCGCTGGACTTGCTGCGGCGACCGAGGACTGTAGCAGCGTGCGTCGTGAGAGTCGCATTCTGGATCAGTATAATGGAGTTAATCGCCTGGTATGAAAAAAGAATTGCTGGTTCGCACCGCGTTGACCTGGGTGAGAGATGTAAGCCTTGCGTTGGTCATTGCGGCCGTCTTCATCCTGTTCATTTACCAGCCGGTTAAAGTCGAAGGCACCAGCATGATGCCCGCGTTGGTGGACCAGGAGCGCATCTTCATCAACAAGTTCGTTTATCGGACGGGCATCGGCAAGATCGAGCGTGGAGACTTGGTGGTGTTTTACTATCCCGCCGATCAGTCCAAGTCCTACATCAAACGCGTGATCGGCTTGCCCGGCGACACCGTGGAAATTGATCACGGCACGGTCCTCGTCAACGGCCGTGCCCTGACTGAAGACTACGTCCCCGAGTCTTACCGCGATTACCAATCCATGCCGGCCACGCGCATCGAGGGCGATTCCTACTTTGTCCTGGGCGACCACCGTAGCTCCTCCAACGACAGCCGCTCCTGGGGCCTTGTCCCGCGCGCGTGCATTTACGGAGAGGCGGTTTTCGTTTACTGGCCTCTGGATAAGCTCGGCCCGGTGCGATAAACTCATCTTGAAATCATGTTCGCCCGATGGCGTCTCGCCTTGCTCCTTGCATTCGGCGTTTCTTCAGCCATGGGCGCCATCGTCGGGCGGGTCGTGGAAGACCACACCGGCAATCCCCTGGCATCGGCCGGCGTGCGCGTCTTCAAGGACGGCGCGTCGGGTGTTCTCGCAGACCTCGATACCGACAGCGCCGGCCGTTTCGAAGCGCCTGGATTGCCCGCCGGCGAATATCGCATAGAAGTCTCCAAACCCAGCTTCGTTCCGGCCACCGTGCGTTTGACCGCCACCGGCAATGAATCCACATTGCCCCTTGTCACCGTCCGCCTGGTTCGCCGCGGCGCTGTCACCGGCTTGGTGCTCAATCACGAAGGCCGACCCGTGAGTAAGGCCTCGGTCTTCGCCATACCGAAGCCCGCCGCCGGTCTTCCGCTACGCCCCCTGGATCTCCGTGCCTCGGGTACCTTTGCCCAGACCGATGAGCGCGGCCGGTACCGTCTCTACAATCTGGCGCCCGGCGAGTACGCCATCGCCGCCTCCATCGGCGCGTCCAGCCTCTCGGTCGGCATGACCGGAGGCTCGCAGACCGTTTCTGGTTTGGGGTCGCGCGTGGTCTTCTATCCCGCCTCCGCCCAGATCCAGTACTTCAAGGTCTCCGGAGGCGAGGAGTTTCGCAACATCGATTTCTCCATCCACCCCACTGTCCTGGGCGTGGTCGAAGGCAGGTTGGAATCCCCCACGTCAGGCGGCCAGTTCTGGTTGGCCCTCACGCCCATCGAGCAGCCTTGCTTCGCCGTTGCCGTCACCGTGGCAGGCTCGGACGGCCGCTTCCGCTTCGAGGGCGTCCCGTCGGGCTCGTACCACCTGCTTGCCAGCGGACCCAGCCGGATGCGTGGCGGTTTCGGAGGCTACCTGGAACCGCAGCCGCTCTTCGCGCGCACCCGCGTCGAGGTGGCCGGTCAGGATATCACCGGTATCTCGATCGGTCTCGACCGCGGTCGCACGGCTTCTTTCCGGTTGCGCCCGCCGTCGTCCGCTGCCAAGGATTCGGCTTGCCCACCCACGGCTCAGGTCACCCTGTCATCTTTGGAGGACTGGGCCATGCACCTCGAAAAATCTGTTGACGTGAATTCGGCCCAGGTACGAACCGTTGAGGATCTCGCTCCGGCCCGCTATCTGCTGTCCATTGGTAAGCTCGGCGACAACTGCTACAGCCGCTCCGCTGGCATTCTGGATCTGACCGGCGTGTCCAACCCTGAACCCCGCGAAATAGTCCTGGAGCCCGCCGGTTCCATCCGGGGGCGGCTCACGGGGGCGGGGAAGCCGTCGGAGTTCACCGTCGTACTTGTTTCGCCGGACCCTGTTTCCGGTGCGCAACCTCTCCAGGCCGTCGTGCCGGGTTCGGACGGCCGGTTCGTTTTTGCCGGACTCCGTCCCGGTCGCTATCTCATCGCCGCGCAGACCGCCACCCGGCGATGGGTGCCGGATCTCTCCGGCATGTTCGACCTTGAAATCCAGGGCGGCACGCCCACGGAAATGGACCTGCCGGCCCCGCCGCCTGAAAGAATTCCCTGATCGAAGGAGCCAATTCTCATGCGCACTATCCTCATCGCAGCGGCTCTCGTGGCGCTCGCCGCTGCACAGCAATCCTCCAAGACCACCGGCTCCATCAGCGGAACCGTGAAGGACGCCACGACGGGAACGCCGCTCGCCCAAGTGTCGGTGTATCTCATGGGCGCCGCTCGAGCCGAGACGACGACGGACTCCGCCGGGCACTACACCTTGGGCGGCCTCGCGCCTGGTTCTCACCGCCTAGTCACCATGGGTTTCAGGTCCGGCCGCCTCGAAGCGTCCAAGACGGTCACCCTCGGCCCTGGCCAGGATCTCACCTCGATCGACTT
>JAJFUV010000017.1 GCA_021372245.1 Terriglobales bacterium | reverse complement strand
TTCCGCCTGACGGCATCCGTTTGAGACAGCATGGCGTGGCCGCCGGTTTCGAATAACACCAGCCGTGAGCCTCTGATCACCCTGTGTGCGTGCTCGGCGTGGTGATAGCTCACCAGCGCGTCGTCTTTGGCGTGCAGGATCAGTGTCCGCGCGGACACATGATCCGTCGCGACTCCTTCGCGCTGGAGCATTTCCCCGTCATTCATGGTGCCTCGATAGCGTGGGGACATGGGGTGCATGATGTCTAGCATCTCCTGCGCCCGTTGCTTCTGGGCCGGATCGAAGTTTGCGTAGACGTCGCCCGGTACGCCCACCAGGCTTAGCATCATCGGCCGCAGAAACTTGGTCATGAGCCAATAGGCGTAGTCGGACTGTTGGATGCGGTGGATGATGCCGACATAAAATGCCGGCTTGTCGCCCGTGGCCGATGCTTCGCTCACCGCCGATAGCAGGATGAGCGCCGAGACCCTTTCCGGATAGTCGTTCGCGAATTGCGTGGCCGAAGGTCCCCCGGCCGAATTGCCCAGCACAACAACCTTCTGAATACCCAGATGGTCCAGGAGATCCTTGTACGCTGCGGCCTGCGATCTGATCGACGCATTCGGCGGGAGCGGCGTGCGGAGGAACCCGTACCGGGATACTGAGACGAGCTTGTACCCATCCGGGAAGACCAGCTTGGCGGCCCAAAAGCCCTGGTCGTAGCCTCCGCCCGCGCCGTGCAGCGTCAGAACGGGAACGCCCTCTCCTTGAACCGAGTATTCGATCTCGCCGCGGGCCGTCTTCAGGATCTGACTGCCCGCTAACAGACGCGCTTTCGAAGCTTTCAGTTCGCGATGACAAGGCGGGTAGGTCAGCGCGAGAAAAATAGCCACGGTGCCCGCAATGACGGCAATACCGACGAGTAAGCTTCTCATGCTACGTGCGCGCCACCCCGGAAACTGCTACCGAACTCTCCGTTCGCGGTGCTACTTGATCTTTTCGTCGCGTTCGACTTTGCCGTCGCGGATGTGCACGACGCGCCATGCGTGCATGGCGATGTCGAGTTCGTGGGTCACCAGCACAATGGTGTTCCCCTGCTGATGCAGTCTCTCGAACAGGGCCATGATTTCGTTGCCGGTCGCGGTGTCCAGGTTGCCGGTGGGCTCGTCGGCCAGCAGCAGCGACGGGTTGTTCACCAGCGCTCGCGCCACGGCCACCCTCTGGCGCTGGCCGCCGGAAAGCTCGCTCGGCTTATGGTACATGCGCGGTTCCAGGTCCACCTGCCGAAGCGCCTGCTTGGCGCGCTCCAGGCGCTCCTCGCTCTTGATGCCGGCGTAAATCAGCGGCAGCTCCACGTTGTGCAGCGCTGAGGCGCGCGGCAACAGATTGAAGGTCTGGAATACGAAACCGATCTCCTGGTTGCGGATCCGCGCCAGTTCGTCGTCGTTCATGTCGCTGACCAGGCTGCCGTTGATGTAATACTGGCCGCTGGTCGGCGTGTCCAGGCACCCGATCAGATTCATGAGGGTGGACTTGCCCGAACCGGACGGGCCCATGATCGCGACGTACTCGCCTTTCCGGATTTCGACATCCACTCCCGAAACGGCGTGGATCTCCTGGTCGCCCATGATGTACGTCTTCCACAGATCGTACGTCCGGATGACGATGCCATCGCGCTTTAGCTGCTCGCCGCGCTCGATTGCTTCTTCGGCTGCTTTTGCCATTCTCTCGTCTCTCAGATCGTTCTAAGTAGTTTCCGGCTTCACCGGCGACTTGTTATCCACTTTCACTTTAGCTTCGTTGCGGATGGTGCGGATCACCTTGTAGCTGCCCGTGATCACTTCGTCGCCTTCCTGGAGTCCCTTCAGGACTTCGATCTCTGTGGTCCCGGTGATGCCGGTATCCACCTTCTGGAAGACCGCCTTCTCACCCTTCACGATAAAGACGCCCTGGATCTCTTCCTTCCGGGCCTTCTCGGCTTGTGGGTCGGCCTTGGCGGCCGCCTGCACGCCCTTCTTCGGCGCCGGCTCCAGATCGCCCTTCTGGCGAACCGTGAGCGCCTGGATGGGAAGGCTCAGCGCCTTCTGCCGCGTCGCCGTCGTGACCTTCGCCGTGCAACTCAGGCCCGGGCGGATTTCCTCGGGCGGCTGGTCCAGGGCGATCACCACCTTGAAGTCCTTGGCTTCCTGGCTCGAAATCGCGCTTTGCGAAGCGGCCAGTCCGGTCGACCGCAGGATGGCCGTATTGCCGATCTCGATCACGTGGCCCTTGAAAGTGCGGTTAGGGATGGCGTCGATGGTGATTTCCGCCGTCTGGTCCAGCTTCACGTTCACGATGTCGGTCTCATCCACCTTTACTTCCGCGGTGATCAGCGACATGTCGGCGATGGTCATGATCAGGCTCGCCGAGGAGTTCTGAATCCCGGGCACCACCGTCTCGCCCACGCGTACCGGAAGATTGGTGACCACGCCGTCCAGCGGAGCCACGGCCATGGTGCGCTGCAGAACGTCGCTGGCCTGCCTCAGGTTAGCCTGGCTGAGCCCGATCCGCTTCTGCGCGGCGCCCAACTGCGAGTATGCCTGTCCGCGCTGCGCCCTAGCCTGCGACACCCGCGCCACGGCCTCCCGGACGCCAGCCTGCAGGGACTCGTATTCCGCCTTGCGCTGATCGAATTCCTGGCGCGCGATGAGCTTCTCGTTGTACAACTTCTCGGCGCGCTCGAAGAATAACCGCGCCCGTTCCTCGTCGGCTCTGGTCTTGTCAACCGTCGCCTGTGCCGTGCGCAGGTTCTCATCGGAGGCCTTGAGCGACGCTTCCGCTGCCGCCGATTCCGCTTCCGCCGAACTGAGCGAAGCGCGCTGCGCGGCTACCTGCGCTTCCGGCTGCACCGATTCGAGCTTGGCCAGAAGTTGTCCCTTATGTACGCGTTGGCCCTCGGTGACCAGGATTTCGGTCAATCGAGCTGGACTCATGGCGTTGCACCCGATGTTGATGTAATTGCGCGGCTTGATCTCGCCGGACGCGGTTACCAGGGCGGTAAGGTCCTGGCGCGTCACGCGGCCCGTCTGAACCACTACGATTCCGCGCTGGCTATAGCGGATACTGCCGAAGATAGCGCCGCTGATCACAAGGATCAGCACAATCCCCAGTACGATCTTCCACTTCCTCTTCACGTTGTTGGCTCCAGTCTAATTCAGACGAAGGGCTCGGTTCTAATGTTCAACAAATCGGACTGCCAGCGCGGGAAGCACACTGTACCCTAATTATATATAGACGCCACTGCCGGGGTCGCGGTTTTGCCCCGCCGAAAAATTCGTTTCCGCCGATGTGGCCTAACTTTCGCTGAAAAAGTTGCCCATGTTGCGGAACTTGTTGTACCGGTGCGCGGCCAGTGCTTCTCCGCTCATGCCGCTCAGCTCGTCCAGGGACCGGACGATAGCGGCTTTGAGGAACTCCGCCGCCCGGTCCGGGTCCGTGTGAGCGCCTTCGCCGGGTTCCGGAACGATCTCGTCGATAATGCCCAGCCGCAGAAGTTCCGCCGCCGTAAGCCGCAGCGCGCGGGCCGCCAGTTCCGCCTTGGTCGAGTCGCGGTATATGATCGCCGCGCAACTTTCCGGCGAAATCACGCTGTAAATGGCGTTTTCGAGCATCATGACTTTGTTGCCCACGCCAAGTCCCAGCGCGCCGCCGCTGCCGCCTTCTCCGATTACGGTGGCCACAACGGGCACCTGTAGCCGCGTCATCTCCCGCAGGTTGTAAGCGATCGCCTCCGCTTCGCCACGCTCCTCGGCGTCGATGCCCGGGTAAGCGCCCGGTGTATCGAGCAGGTTCACGACGGGACGGCCGAACTTCTCGGCCAGCCGCATCAGCCGCATGGCCTTACGGTAGCCCTCGGGCTTCGACATGCCGAAATTACGGATAAGCTTCTGCTTGGTGTCGCGGCCTTTTTGCTGGCCCAGGATCATGACCGGCCGCCCTTCGATCGTTCCCATGCCCCCGACGATCGCGGCGTCATCGGAGTAAAAGCGGTCGCCGTGGAGTTCGCTGAAATCGGGGGCGAGGCGTTGGATGTAATCCAGCGCGTGCGGGCGCTTCGCATGCCTCGCCAGTTGCACCCGCTGCCAGGCCGGGTCCACTTCGCCCGCGGGCTCGGTACGCACCGTGCGCAGTTCTTCCTCCAGGCGGGCCAGGCGATCGCCCGTAACCTCCTTGGCATCGCGCAGTTCGGCGATCTGCTTCTCCAGTTTCGCGATTCTTTCCTTGCTTTGCTCGCTGTCCATCATCGTCACCTCACCCGGCGAGTGTTTCCATCGCCTCCGGCCCGCAGATCTTCTCCAACTCCGCCCGGAATTCCCTATCCGGACGCACTCGTACGTCAATATCCAAGGTAACCGAAAACTCGCGCGGTTTTTCGAGCCTCAGACGGACTTCCGTCTCCCCGGTCCTGCGCGCGAACAGCTCGGCCAGTTGGTCGGCCTTGCGGGCGTCCTCTTCCTCGCTCCTGTTCAGCCAGACACGGATCGAGATGAGCGACGGCAGGGCCACATGCGCCACCTCGAGCGGAACCATCGATTGCACCGAAATCTTCGGCGGCCCATTGTCCTCCGGCAGCGCCAACCCGCGCACCAAAACCGGCAGGTCCTCCACGACCGTGTCCGCCAACTGCTCGAATTGCGAGGCGAAGACTACGATATCCACACTGCCCTGCGGGTCCTCCAGGCGTGCGGAAGCCCACGACTTGTTGTCTTTGTTGCGCCGCCGTTGCACGCCCGTAAGTACCCCGCAGAGAGCCACTTCGGCGCCCCGCGTAAGCCCTTCCAGATTCTGGCTCGTGTGTGTCGACAGTTCCGAAACCTTGTCCGCGAAGCGTTCCAGCGGGTGCCCGGTGACATAGAACCCGAGCATTTCCTTTTCCCCCGCCAGCGCCTCCTGCTGCGTCCAATCGGGAACCTGCGGTAGCGGACTGGCAGTGGCCTCTTCCTGGTCGAAGCCGCCTCCGAACAGGCCGGTCTGCCCCGTCTGCCGGTCCTTCCAGACGCGCTGCCCCGCCTCCATGGAGCCCTCGACGGCTGCAAACAACTGGGCGCGGGTGCCTTCCAGCGAATCCATGGCCCCGGCCCGAACCAAACTCTCAAGCACCCGGCGGTTGATCAAACTCAAATCCACCGTTTCGCACAACTGATAGATCGTGTTGAACTTGCCGGCGTCCTTGCGGGCCGCGATAATGCCCTCAACAGCGGATTGTCCCACGTTCTTCACCGCACCCAGGCCGAACCGTATGCCGTCTCCGTCGGGTGTGAAGCTCCAGTCGCTTGAATTGACGTCCGGCGGCAGAACCTTGATGCCCATCTCGCGGCATTCGTTGATGTATTTAACTACATTTGTAGTGTTGCCGGTTTCCGACGTCAGCAAAGCCGCCATGAAGTCCAGCGGGTAGTGGGCCTTCAGATAGGCGGTCACGTATGCCAGGTAGGCGTAGGCGGCCGAGTGTGACTTATTGAAGCCGTAGCCGGCGAATTCCGCCATGAGGTCGAACAGCTTCTCGGCCTTCTTGACCGCGAACCCGCGCTCCTTGGCGCCTTCGAGGAAGTGCTCGCGCTCGGCGGCCATGACCTCGACCTTCTTCTTGCCCATGGCGCGGCGCAGCAGGTCAGCTTCGCCGAGGCTGTAGCCGGCGACGCGGTTGGCGATCTGCATCACCTGTTCCTGGTAGAGGATGACGCCGTAAGTCTCCCCCAGGATTTCCTTCAGACCGGGCAGATCGTAGGTGACCGGGCGGCGGCCGTGCTTGCGCTCGATGAAGTCGTCGGTCATGCCTCCGCCGATGGGGCCGGGACGGTAAAGCGCGTTCAGGGCCGTCAGGTCCTCGATGCGGTTGGGCGTAGCCCTCCTCAGCAAATCCTTCATGCCTGAGGATTCAAACTGGAACACGCCGCTGGTGAGGCCGCGCGAAAACAGCTCGTACGTCTTATGATCGTCAAGCGGCAGGTCTTCCAAAACCAGCTTCACGCCCCGGTGCTTCTCGATCAGTTCCAACGCATTCTGGATCAGCGTCAGGGTCTTGAGACCCAGGAAGTCCATCTTCAGCAGGCCCAGCTTTTCCAGGCCGCTCATGTCGTACTGGGTTACGATTTCTTCCTGGTTGGTGCGGTAGAGCGGCACCAGATCGCGCAGCGGCACGGGCGAGATAACCACCCCGGCGGCATGCATCCCGGCGTTCCGTGCCATACCCTCCAGCCGCTGGGCTATCTCGAGCAGTTCGGCGACGCGCGGGTCCTTGCGCCCGGCCTCGGCCATCGCCGGCTCCTTCTTGATGGCCTCGTCGAGGGTGATATTGAGCTGGTTGGGGACCAGCTTGGTGATGCGGTCCACCTCGCCGAAGTTCATGCCGAGCACGCGACCCACGTCCTTGATGGCAGCCTTCGCCCCCATGGTGCCAAAGGTAATGATTTGAGCTACTTGCTCGCGGCCGTACTTTTCGGTGACGTATTGGATCACCTCGCCGCGGCGGTGCGTGCAGAAGTCGACGTCGATATCCGGCATGGAGATGCGTTCCGGATTCAGGAAGCGCTCGAACAGCAGCCCGTACTGCATGGGATCGATGTCCGTGATCCCCATGGCATAGCTGACCAGGCTCCCGGCGGCCGACCCACGGCCCGGACCGACGGGGATGCCATGGATCTTGGAGAAATGTATGAAGTCCCAGACGATGAGGAAGTAGCCGGAGAACTTCATATGCTGGATCATCTTGATCTCCCGATCCAGCCTCTCCTCGTACTCCACCATGTCGTGCTTGAGGTGCCCGGAGGCGTACAGGGCCTGCAGACGTACCTTGCGCTTCTCGAAACCTTGCCGGGCAACGAATTCGAAATACGTGTCCGTGTTGTGGCCCTCAGGCACGTCGAATTTCGGGAAGGGCTCTTTGACCTTCTCCAGCTTCACGTTACAGCGCTCGGCGATGCGCCAGGTGCAGTCCAGGGCATCCTCGACCTCGCTGAACATCCGCAGCATTTCCTCGCGCGACTTCAGGTAGTATTCCGGCGCGTTCAGCTGCATGCGGTGCACGTCATCGAGCGTCTTTCCGGTGCGGATGCAGAGCTGCGCTTCGTGGGCGCGGGCGTCGTCGCGACGTAAGTAGTGAGAATCGTTGGTGGCGACCAGCGGGATGCCGGTCTCGCGGCTCAGCCGCACGATCAGCGGATCCACCTTCTTGTCGTCGTCCGAGCCGTGGTCCTGGATTTCGAGGAAGAAGTTGCCCTGCCCGAGAATGTCCAAGTACTGGTAGGCCAACCGCTTAGCGTCTTCGTAGGGCTTCTGCAGCAGGGTCTCGGCGATGTCGCCTTTGAGGCAGGCCGAAAGCCCTATCAGCCCCTTCGCATTTTCGGCCAGCAGGTCCTTGTCAATTCTAGGTTTGTAGTAGAAGCCCTCCAGGTGGCTTTTCGAGACCAGCTTGACGAGGTTCCGGTAGCCTTCCTGGTTCTCGGCAAGGAGTACCAGGTGGTTGTACTTCTCGCCCTCGGCCCGGGTGGTGTGGCTGCCCTGCGCCACGTACGCTTCGCAACCTATGATCGGCTTGATGCCCTTGTCCTTGGCCTTCGTGTAGAACTCGACCGCGCCGAACAGGTTGCCATGGTCCGTCATGGCGATCGCCGGCATTCCAAGCTCGGCAACGATGCCCATCAACCGCCCGATTTCGCAGGCTCCATCGAGCAGCGAATAGTCGGTGTGGTTGTGCAGATGTACGAAGGGCGTGCCAGACATCCTGGGTACCAGTTTAACGCAGGCCCATAGCGGCACCGTGGTCCATTCACAACCGATTTCAGGGAAAATGGTCTCATGAACACCGGCGCCATCCGCGAATTGGTTCGCTCGGAGTGTCTGAAGGAGTCGAACGGATTCGGGCCCGCCTTCTTGGATGAACACATTCTTCCCGTTTTGCGGTACTCCCGCTTGCTGGCCGGACGCCTGGGCGCGGATACGCTGGTAGTGGAACTCGCAGCTTACCTGCACGACCTGTCCGCGATCCGCAACATGTCCGTGCTTCCCTCGCACCACATTGAGAGCGCGCGCATCGCGCGCCAGCTTCTCGACGATCAGGGATGGCCGGCCGCGATCAGGGATCGCGTTTGCCGGGTGATCGAGACGCATTCGATGCCGGTGCAGCCAGGCGAAGGGAGTCCCGAGCAGGTGTGGCTGTCGAACGCGGACGTGGTCTCGCATTTCGCCAGGCCCGCATACTGGTGCTTCTATCTCTACGGCGTGCGCAAGTTCTCTTACGAGGAAGGTTTGGAGTGGTGGCGGCGCCGCGCGAACGAAGCATGGTTTGCGCTCGCGCCCGAAGCGCAGGCCCTGGCCGCATCCGATCGCCAGACTGTACTGCATTTGCTCGATGAGGACAGTCGCGAAAAGCGTTCTGCCGAATGATGATGTCCCGCGAGCCCACGACTGCCGACACACTGAGCCTCAGACTGCGGCTCACGGAAGGCCGTTTGCTGGTGGACGGCCGCCGGCCACACGGTCACCCGCGATTAGGCCGGGCGCCCAACTGGTGGATCAAGGCGGCGGCCTCGGCCGGAGGACGGCGCTCGACCCGCCTGTACTCGCGCCCGTTCGCGGTTCTGGCCACCATGCCCGCATCGCACATCATCCGGCGCAGCAGCGCATGATCCCGGAATAGATGGTTCGCCTGCAGGATGCGGTTGATCCCGTCCTCGCTGAGCGCCTGCCGGGGCGGAAGTTTCGACCAGAGCACCCACAGGCAGGGCTCCCGGTGGCTGAACTTGCCGGGCCAGCGTGTCAGGCGCCCGTTCGCATCGAAGTACCGCATCAACTGCTTCAATAGGACGTAGTCGACCGGCGCCGGTTCAGCGGGTGGATTGTCGAGCAAGTCACGCGCGGCAATCTGTGCCCGCCAGCTCTGGAAGTTGCGGTGACCGGCGGACTGGGCCAGCATATTCAGCAGTTCGACATGGCTGGGCGGCTGTTCGCATTGGCTGAGTTGCGCTCGCAGAGAGCGCGCAAAGGCAGAAATATCTTGTGTTTGGAATGGAAGTGCCGTTCTGGACATCGCTTATCCTTTCGGATGTGCCCATCCAGAGAATGGATTGCCGGTGGCCGCCGGCTTCCGACCAGGCACGGGATAAGGTGTCAGTCGAACGGTGTTGCTGGCAGGTTTAGCTCCCCTCGCGGGGCGGCGGCGCCTCGGTGAACTGCCGACCAAAATTCATTATACCCGATACCCGGTCAGCGGTCGCCGCGATGGTACCAATTCCCCGCACTTTGTCGTAGACTCAGCTCAGGGACCGGTTGGGTCCCGGCTCCTGAACCTCCATCGGCTAGACACATGCCCACCCCAGCACCGAAAACCGTTGGCGAGGGCAGGAAAGTCCGGCGGCGATTGGCTACGACGCCGGGCGGCGTCCCCACCTCGTATGGCCTGCCGCAGGAAGTGGTGCTCACAGCGGAGCGGCGCGTGGGCTTCCTTGGCTTGATCGCGGCCCTGATGGGATCCGGCGGTTACCTGATGGAACTGCCGGTTCAGCCCGAGAGGCTCCAGGGCCTGTTCCCGCCGCTGGCTGCGGCAATGTTCCTGGTGGTCGGCTTAACGATGTTCATCCTTTCGCGGAGCCGGAAGGTGCGGCCGGAAATGGTCCTCGACCTGGGCCTGGTTTCGGAGGTGGTCATCGCGCTCGCCGTCTCGCTGACCGAGTTCGCCCTGCCCTGGAAAGAAAGCGAGATCGTGCGCGGGCCGTCGTGGAATTGCCTGTGGATCGCCATGTACGTGGTGGCGGTTCCCGGCACATACGGCAAATCCGTGCTGGCAGCCATCACCGCCGCCTGCATGGGGCCGATCGGCATGATGATCATCACGGTGGCGACCGGGCAACCCCCGCCAAGTCCCGAACAGGCGCTGTTGTTGCTGGTGCCGCCGTTCGCCGCGGCCTTGTGGGCCATCCCCGTGGCCAGGCACTATTACCGGCTGGGCACCCAGGTGACCAAGGCGCAGGCCATGGGCAGCTACGAGTTGCTGGAGTTGATCGGACACGGCGGCATGGGCGAGGTCTGGCGCGCGCGGCACCGCATGCTGGCGCGCGTCTCCGCCATCAAGTTGATCCGGCCGCACGCCCTGTCCGCGCATGGCACCGAGAGCGCCGGCGTAGCCCTGCGCCGCTTCGAGCGCGAAGCCAAGGCCATGGCCGCGCTGCGCTCGCCGCACACCGTCGAAATCTATGATTACGGGGTGAGCGAAGACGGCCGGTTCTACTACGTGATGGAGATGCTCGACGGCCTGGACCTGGAGCGCATGGTTCAGCGTTTTGGGCCGATGGCTCCGGGACGTGCCGCGTACATGCTGCAACAGGCCGCGAAGTCGCTTTCCGACGCGCACGAGCAAGGGTTGGTGCACCGCGACATCAAGCCGCGCAACCTCTTCGCCTGCCGCATGGGCACCGAGTACGACTTCGTGAAGGTGCTCGACTTCGGACTGGTTAAGTTCTCGTCGCCAGGGCAATCCCAGACACAACTGACCATGGAGGGCGTCACCGCCGGCACGCCCGCTTACATGGCTCCGGAAATCGCCATGGGCCGCCAGGACATCGACGCGCGGTCGGACATCTACTCGCTCGGCTGTGTGGGCTACTGGCTGCTGACCGGGCAGATGGTCTTCGAGGCCGAAAACGCCATGGCCATGGTGATGGCGCACCTGCAACAGGCGCCCGTCCCGCCCAGCGAGCGCAGCGAAGTGGGCATCCCGGCGAGCCTGGAGCGGGTGATCCTGTGCTGCCTGGAGAAGGAGCCCGACAAGCGGCCGGCGAGCGCCCGCGAACTTGCCGGCATGCTGGCAAAATGCGAAGGCATGGAGCCGTGGAACTCGGAGCTGGCCGAACGCTGGTGGAATGTGAACATGCCGCGCCCGGCGGCGTCGCACTGACCGGTTATTGCTTTCTCACGTCCGCCCGGACCAATTCCCGCTGGGAGAGATATACGAGCGATTCGTCGTAGTGGCCGGCCAGCCAGCCGAAGATGGCGCCAGCATCAGTTGCGGCGGTGAGGTCCACGGGGTCCCAAGTCCCCTGCTCCCGATTCAAACGGTAAAGGCCGATCCCGATGCGGGCGAAGACCTCGTTGGATGGCGTCATCACGACGGAAGAAATCATCGTGCTGGATTTGAGGCCATTGGAGATGGGAACGTCGCGCCAACTCCAGCGGCCCGTGAGTTCGCCGCTGGTATTGAACTCCACCCATTCGTGGCATGTGGGAAGGAGAACGCCGATTCGGTCCTTGGATGCTCTCACTTGCGCGTGGCCGTTATCCGGCCCGGCGACCGGGTGCAGGCCGCACCGGAAGGACGACCAGGGCAGGCTCCCGCCGATGAATTTGCCGTCCCGGTCGTAGTGCTGCAGCATGGCGTGGTCCGGAGCCTTCAGGATTCTGCGCTCCTCACCGAGTTGCCAACCCAAGACCCAGACGGACCGGTCCGGACCAACCGCCATCGACATCCCTTCGAATGGTGCGGTCCGCACGATGCGGGCGGCGCCCCCTTTGATGGGTATGAAGGCGAGGAAACCAGTGTATTCCAGATTCCCGACCATGGCGTTGCCCACGGCGACAGCCTCGCCCTCCACGGTCTCCACGTCCCGGATCCAGACTTGGGTAGCGTCGGGAACCCACACCCGTGTTTCGAGAACCGTGCGGCCCTCGCCGTCCTGCACCGCGAGATTGTTCGAGAGATCCGAGTGCGTCGTGGACGGACGGAACAAGATGAGATGACCGCCGGCCCACTTGGGGGCTCCAGGCCCCCCGGGAACGGCGATCTGAGAAAACGGAGACCGCCGCACCGGAGGCGATAGCTGCCCGGCTGAAACGGCGAAGGTGCAGGCGAGGAATAGAGCGGGGATGAAACGGCAATGCGCCATGTTTGTCACATTGGCCTCCTATCACATTGCGTCGCAACTGATCCTAAACTCTTGACGGAACCGCTCCGTCAAACGTGCAGTTGTTTGTGCCGCATTCGTGCCGTACGTCGGTTCTACTTTAGCCGGCGATAGACTTCTTTCCTGTCTCCCACCCGGACCACGAGAACGAGAAGAACTCCATCCCGAATCTGATAAATGGCGCGGTAGTTCTTCCCTGGTCCTACATAGACGCGATAGAGCTTTTCCTTCGTCTCCATCTTCTGCGCTCCATGCGGGCGGGGATCCTCTTTGAGCTTCTCGATGTCGGAAAAGACGCTTCCGCGGATGTGCGGGTCCAGTCTGCCGAGATCCCTGAGTGCGGCTGGCGTAAACTCCAGTCTGTATGATGGGTCCTTCGGTTCTCTCATCGCACGGTTGTCAGTATTGAGAGCACGACCCTAAAGCCCCAGGCGTTTCTTCGCCTCTCTAAGCGGGATGGTCCCCTTCTCTGCCGCTTCGGCCAAGGCGGCGCGTGCCTCTTTCAGGTCGATTCGGTCCATCTCTTCCCTGGCCAAGCGCTCCAGAAGATGGAGGTCATCCATGGGAATGACGGCGGCCAGTTCTTTACCCCGGCGGGAGACAATGGTCCGTTCCTTCCCATAGGCGGCACGGTTTATGAGGTCGGGGAATTCCTGTCGTGCTTTCGAAACATTCAACCGTGTCATGATCCTGTACCGTTCGTACGAATTGTACAACTCTTTCCCTAGTATCCGACGCGAGTGGCGGGATTGCAAGGACTCGAAGAACCGCCGTTTGTCGCTTTCCCTTCGCTACCTGTCCGCGGACCTCTGCGATCCCCTACCGCCGCCCGGCGAACCAGAAGCGATGGACGGGCACCGGCATTTCCGAATCGGGGCCGCGAACGCTTTTCCAGATGATCTCGTTCAGGGCGAGCATCGGCGCACGGTCCACGTCGCTGAAGTCCATCTCCATCGACTCGCGCGCACCCCAGGCGGTCTGTTGATTCTTCTCGTTGATATCGATTTTCGGCGCGATGCACTGGTACGGCTTCAGGTCGGGCTTGTCGGTGAAGCTGGCGTACATGGGAGTGGCCGCGGCGTCGAACTGGCTCATCGGCGGCAGGCCCAGCAGCAATTCGATGGTCCGCAGCATGGCGCTGGTCGTGTATAGCGTGCTGTCCACCGCGCCGCGCTTGGTGTACGGGCTGATTACAAGGCCCACGGTGCGGCGCGCGTCCACGTGGTCGCTGCCGTTCTGCGCGTCGTCCTCAATGATGAAGATGGCGGTTTCCGGCCAGTAGCGGCTGTGCGAGACGCGCTCCACCAGCATGCCCACGGCATGATCGTTGTTCGCCACCATGGCCTTGGGCGTCAGTTCGCCGGGACGAGTGCCGCGCGTGTGGTTCTCCGGCAGGCTCATCACGATGTAGTTGGGCAGCCGCTTGTTGGGGTCGGGACTGTCGAAGTTCTTTTCGTACTCATCGAACTCGCGGATGAATTCGCGGACGTTATCGGTGTCGCGCATGTTCGGCATCTTGAAATTCGGGGCGACGTGGCCCACCAGGCCGCCCATCCCCGGCACCGCGTCCATACGCGTGCCGTCGCTGGCGCGGACGGCGTATTCACCGTACGTACGATAGGTCAGCCCCTTCTGCGCGGCCAAGTCCCACAGTTGCAGCTTGGGCCGGTAAGCGTTCGAAATCGAGTTCTGGCTGTGGCCGCCGTAGCGCGCGGGCCACATCTTCTCGTTGAAGTCCGTGGCGTAGGCGGAATTCGACCAGGAGTGCCCGTCCACGCTCACCTCGCCGTCGCAGTACAGGTTGTCCAGCAGCACCCACTCATCGGCGATGGCGTGGTGGTTGGGCGTCACCTCCTTCCCGAAAATAGTCAGCCGCGCGTCGCCGTTGCCCTTAGGCATGTCGCCGAGGACCTGGTCGTAAGTGCGGTTCTCCTTGATGATGTAGATGACGTGCTTGATCTTCGAGCCGACTCCCACCTGGCTCGGCACCACGGTCGGCTCCTTGGGCGCCTTGGCGCGCTGTAGCAATTCAAGTTTGTAGGGCGTGTTGTCGTACACCTGCTTCGTCCAGGTCTTGAGCTGAGTGCGCATCCCTGCGAGCGGCACGATGTTGATGCTGCCTTTCTGCAGGGCTGAGATGAATTCGCGCCGCTGCTGGCTGGCGGGAGCAAGCGGGCTGGTAGGGCCCTTTACGTTCGGATGGGCCCCTAACCCTTTGCTATTGCCCACGTAAAGCTTTGGCGTCTTGCCACCCGTCCAGGCGAGCGAGGACGGGTACCAGCCGGCGGGCAGGAAACCCTCTACGTTGCTTTCACCGCGCTCCGCGATATTCACCACGGCGAGGGCGTTGTTGTCGGCGTTGGCCACGAACAGGGTGCGCCCGGCCGCATCCATTACCAGCGCGTTGGGCGTGGTGCCCGCGGGATCGCCGGCGTGCAGTGAAACGGAAATCCGCTCGATGGCTTTGCCTGAGGCGGTATCCACCACAACCACGCTGTTGTCGTTGGCGCAGGAGACGAACAGCCGCCCGTCCTTGTGCAATTCCATGTCGTTGGGGTTGTCGTCGACGGCGAAGCGCGCCACCACGCGATCCTGCTCCGTGTCGATCACGCTGACCGAATCGCTGCCCCAGTTCGACACGTAGAGACGGCGGCCGTCGGGGGAGAGCACCAGGTCGTAAGGCGCGTTTTCAACCTGGATGCGCTTGAGCAGCTTGCCGGCGCCGGTGTCGAAGAGAACCACGTGACCGGCCAGGTTCGAGCCGCCCCGGTTGGCGGCGTAGAGAATCGGCTTGTTGGGATGATGCGCCAGCCCGGACCAGTAGATCTCAGCAGGACCGACGCTCTCCTCAAGCAGGCCGGTGGGTTTGGCGGACAAGCGGCCATTCTCGTAGTCGAAGACATAGACCGGGGCGGCGCTCGGCGTGCGCCCGTTGGCGTTGCCGCCGCTCACGAAGAGCTTCTTGCCGCCGGGACGCCAGGCCAGGCCCAGCCACGCGCTCTTGAGCGGGATGCGCTGGACGGCCTCCTCGGTCGCGGGGTCGACCACGACTAAGCCATGCGGGTTCCACCCTCCGTGCGTCGCGATGACCGCCTTGCCATCAGGCGCGGCCACCATGTTCAGCAGCAGATCCTCGGTGGGGATGGGCCTGCCCAGCGGGGTAATGCGCCAGCCGTTGGGAAGTTCGTAACCGCCTTCAATGGCGCGAGGAGGTTGGGCCGCCCCAAGCGGCGCGACGGCCAGGAATACGAATGCAGCCAGGATTCGCTTCGGCATGCCTCATAGCATACCCCTGGCGGCCGTCGGTTATCATGTAGGGCACTGGGAGACTCAAGCCATGAGATCCACACGACGAAACCTTCTCAAGAGTGCGCTGGCGGTTCCCGCCGTCTCCGCGGCCGCTCCCGCGCGTGAAACCTCTTCCATCGTTTGGCGAAGGCGCGTGCCGGTCCGCTACGAAGCGGACGTAGCGGTGTTGGGAGGAGGCATCGCAGGCGTTTCAGCGGCTTGCGCCGCGGCACGCTCGGGCGCCAAGGTGATTCTGGTCGAACGCTTCGCCGTGACCGGGGGAGTGCTCACAACCGGCGGGGTAGCCAATTTCTGCGGGCAGATGGAAGGGCAGGGAGAGGTCTTCGACGCCATTGTCGACGGGCTGCGGCAGCTCAACGCTTTCGATCCCGTGCGCAAGCGTATCTTCCACTATGAGATTCTCGCCGTCATCCTGCAGGAGCTGCTGCTGGCGCGGAAAGTGAAACTGCTGCTACACACGCGCCTGGCCGACGTGAACGTT
>JAJFUV010000003.1 GCA_021372245.1 Terriglobales bacterium | reverse complement strand
GGCCAGGGCCGCGAGAACGCGCGCCAGTTCCTGCGCGACAACCCTGACATCCGCCAGCAAGTCGACGCGGAACTGCGGAAGTTGTTGGGGATTCCGCAGCCATCAGCGCCAGCGGCGGCGCAAGAGGCCCCCAAGCCCGCCCCCACCGGAAACCGCCGGTAGAGACCGCTTCGCAGCGGCTTCGTCACTGGCGATTTGCCCGCACCCGCTCCAGTGTGGCCGGGATCTGGTTCGTGAGCTTGTTGGGTTTGCCGGACCGCTTCTGCAGCGTGAACGCGTCGTACAACGCGCCGCTGGCGGTGCGGCACTCGAAGCGCAGTGTATCGCCCTGTATGCGCACGATCTGGAACAACTGCGTGTCCTCGGCCGTGCGCGCGAACACCTTCGAATGGCCCAGGGTATACATCTTCGCGCCGCTCATCGAAACCACATAGATTGTTCCCGCCCTCGCAGAGCGGACCTTCCCGCTGGTTTGCAGGTTGGTTCGTCCGTAGGTGTGGTCATGCCCCTGCAATACCAGGTCCACGCCGTACTTGTCGAAAACCGGCTGCCACGTTTCGCGCAGTTCCGGATTGTCGCGCCCGCGCCTGGTCGAGTAGATGGGATGATGGAACGCCACCGCTGTCCAGCGGTTGGGATTATTCGCCAGCAAACGGTCGAGCCACTCCGCCTGTTCCTTCTGCTTCAGATTCGAATTCAGGGCGATCATCCGCAGACCCTGTATGTCCATGTAGTAGTTGGTGCCTTCAAGTCCCGGTACGCCATTGGAGGGCGGCGTGAACTGTGCGCGCCAGTTCGGGGTGAGCTGTTTCGAGCTTCCATACTCGTGATTGCCCACGGCCGGGAAGCTCGGTACCAGCCGGAAGATCCAACCGCCGGCTTCGTGCCACTCGCCCCATTCCCGATCGACCTCGCGGCGGTTGATCAGGTCGCCGGCGAACACCATGAAGCGCGCCTCCGGCGCCATTGAATAGGCCTGGCGAACCACACGCGACCACAGGGAGTGAATCTTGATCTGAACGTCGCCGAAGTAAACGAACGTGAGCGGTTCGGGCTTGGCGCTGGCCGTGCGAAGCTGGTTCCACTCGCTCCAGATCGCCCCGTCGCCGACCCGGTATGCGTACAGGGTGTCCGGCATCAGACCGCGGAAGGTGACGCGATGGCTCGACGCGCGCCCCGCGTCGGTTTCGTACGCGGCGGTCAAGGCGTTCACGCGCTGCGCTTTCTTGTCAAATCCCGTGTCGTCCTCCGCCGGCACGATTTCCGCGAAAGCCTTGCGCGTCGTCTCATTTGTTCTCCAGGTGACCGAAAACCCGGTCGATGGATCTTCGGTCCAGTTCAAGATAACGCGGTCTGGAACAGGCGATGGTTGATACGCAGCCGCGGGGGGAGCCGCCGGCAGGATGAACAGCGATACCAGCGCAAGAGCGGCAACACACCGTCTCGTGACCGCGGATTCCCATCTGAAGCGCATCAACAGACTCCCTGGTGAACGAAGTTACCTACCGATCGATTGTATCTGGACGATGGGTTCGTTCGCAGGAGCGGCGGGCTGCGTGCGCGAGCAGGGACGAATCGTCTGCGGCGCGCGCCAGAAGTCCATGTAGGACACCTGGTGTACGCAGCTCACCGTGCAGTAAGCCGCACAGGGCTTTCGCGTAAGAAACTCGCGCCGGATGTCTTCGAGCGAATACTGTTCCAGGGGCTTGGCGGGGTAACCGCGCTGCTGGGAGCAGTAGTGCACCAGCCCGTCTTCGCAGACGTAGAGATAGCGCGCCCCGGCGCGGCACTGCCAGATGTGCGGACGCCCCTGCGCGACGTCGTCCTGGAAGTAGTTGATCTGCGCGTAGCTGGATTTTTCCAGCTTTCTCATTGCCAGGAAAACCTCGCGTTCCTTGCCGCTCAGCGGCCGCAGTTGGCCGGTCGCGTCGTGTATGATGCCCACCGTCGACGTGAACCCCAATTCGACGGCGCGGCGGCCTATCGCCAGCGCATCCTCCGGGTTGCGCACCCCGCCGCCCACTACCGAGTTGATGTTGACGTGGAACTCGGCATGTTCGGCGAGCATTTGCAGCTTTCGGTCGAGCACCTTCAGGCTCTTCATCGATACGTCGTCGGGCGTGACGTTGTCGATGCTGATCTGCATATGATCCAGGCCGGCACGGTTCAGCCGGTGGATGCGCTCGGGCGTGAGCAAGTAGCCGTTCGTGATCACCCCGGCAATAATGCCGTGGTGGCGGATGCGACGGATGAGAAAGTCGAGGTCCGGGTACAAAAGCGGTTCTCCGCCGCTGATAGTAATAACGGTGGTGCCCAGGGCCGCCAGCCGGTCGATGCGCCGCAGCATGGTCCCTACCAGGACCGGCTTCGATGTCGAGTCGTACTCATTGCAATAAGCGCACGTAAGGTTGCACCGGCGGATGGGGACAATGTGCGCCATCACCGGGTGATCGGTCGAGACGAGCCCCCGCCAGATCATCCTCAGCTCGCGGGCGCGGCGGGAGACAACCTTGGCACGGCGCCGGATATAGATCCAGAAAGAAGACATTTTCCCAGTGGTTCTATTCGAACATGCCACAACTGTCCCGGCATAGCGCAGCCCCTCCAGCGGCGCCATTCGGGGGCCTAACGGCGAAAATCAGGGCTTCTTGGGTTCCTTGGGCTGCCCGGATTCCACCGCCTCGCCGTAGATGATCTTCGATTCGCCCTTGAACTGCTTGTAGTCCTCGTACCTGACGGTCATGCGGATGCGCTGCGCGCTGGTCTGGAAATACAGCGTGTCGTCGGCGCGCGTGTAGGTCGGGAACCAGTACTTGCCGTCGATCTGTTCGCGGTAGGTCTCGAACTTCGGGAACTGGTTGTCGCTGTTCTTCTTCTGATAACCGACACCCCGGCCGTAGGTCTTCACGATCTGCAGGTCGCGGTCGTCCACCCACACCATCCCCGAAAAGTAGCGCTGTCCCTGCTCCAGGCTCTTCGGTTTCACCGCGAACACGTAGCAGGGGATCTCGTCGGCATTCTGCTTGCCCAGGTAGCGCACGTAGTACTTGTCGATGTCTTTCGTAGTCAGCACGAACGGCTGTACGCTGCGCAAGTCCTGCTCGTCTTCCGGCGTCAGGATGAGGTTCTGCAGGGTCTGCACCGGGGCGTGCACGACGCGCTCGCTGCGTTTGCCCTCCTGCGAAAAAACGATGTCGGAGACGATTTCCCAACGGCCGCGCACGGTGCCGGTTTCGTCCAGCTCGTGCAGTTTCGCGGTCTGCCGGTAGGTGTAGTTCTCGCGCGCCTGGGCGAATTGGGCCTCCTTGGCGGCGAACTTGGCGACGATCCCGTTGATCTCACTATCGCTAGGCGTGTTGGATGTTGCTGCCGCTCCGGCCATGGTCCACATGCCCAGTGCCAGAGACACTGCCAGAACGTTCTTCATATCCTCTATTATGATGATGCCGAAGCCGGCGTGCGGGTTTCGCTCTTTGCTCGCGCGCCGGTACAATGGGCAGCAATGACCGACTGGAATTCGCTTGTTGCCGCTCATGGCCTGGATATCCCGGCGGAGGAAATACCCCGCGTCATCGCGCCGCTAGACGCACTGGAGGCTGCTTTCCGGCCGCTCGCCGCGCATTTGCCCGTGGATCTGGAACCTGCCGTGACATTCGACTGCCCCGAGGAGCCCGGCCAATGACCATCCGCGAAGCCGCCGCCCTGTTGCGTCAGCGCCGTGCGAGCGCCTTGGAACTGGCCGAACAGAGCATTGCGCGCATCGAAAGTCTCAACCCGTCGCTCAATGCCTTCCTCACCGTTACTGCCGGCAAGGCCCGCGATCACGCCCGCCAGGTGGACGAAGAACTGGCACGAGGCGTCGATCGCGGCCCGCTGCACGGCATCCCTGTCGCCTACAAGGACTTGTTTTACACCAAGGGCGTGCGGACGACCGCCGGTTCGCTTCTTTTCGTGAAGCAGTTCCCCGCCTACGACGCCGCGGTAGTGGAAAAGCTCAGCGATGCCGGAGCGGTGATGGCCGGCAAGACCGGCATGCACGAACTGGCTTACGGCATCACCAGCGACAATCCGCACTTCGGTTCCAT
>JAJFUV010000364.1 GCA_021372245.1 Terriglobales bacterium | reverse complement strand
ACCAATCTCCTTCACGAGGTCAAACGCCTCAAACGAACATGCAGCCTGTGACCTGTCTACTCCGAGAAAATCCCTTCTCTCGGAGCTTATCCCGCACACGAGCCTAATCATTCATACCATCTCCTTCCTCAACCTGGTGTTCGCACGGGAGTCCGCTGGGGAGCCTTACGCTGCCTTGCGCTGGTCGTTCATCTGCTGCATGAACTTACGCATCGCGGCGATGTGCCCGGGCGACCGGCGCTCCATCCACGCTTCGTACCGCTTGGCCGCTTTCTCCACATTCGCGAATAACTGCTTGTACACGAACTGTTCACGGGCTGTCGGAATGAGATGTTTCACCTGTTCCCAAACGCCGAAGAACTCACCACTGGTCTCAAAGAACAAATCCTCGTGAAGCAGGCCGTAGTTGAGCAAAGCGCACGCCTGTTCCCAATAACCGAACACCATGCTGGACAGAGTGCCGGCTTCGCTGCCCGGAGGGGCGATGCGCATGGCCTCATCCCAAGTGGCGGGGTGGTAGTTCTTGAAGAACCAGTCCCGCGCCTGGCGCAGGCGGGCCTCACGGCGCAGATCGTAAAGCTGCAAGTGTAGCCGAGCCTGTTCGTAAGTGGGTTTCGTATCCATGTTGTTTGTCTCCTCTTCCGTGGTTCTTCAACGGCGCCAGTGCGGCTGCCGTGGAACCTCAGGCGATGGCCTCGTCGAGGATCCTCATACAGGTAAGGGGCTCACGAATGATCGTGGGTCAAGATCGCCACCGATCCAGGTGCCGGCCTACAGCCGATGAGCCCATGGACTTGTCGAATGCCGAATTCCCAATGTTTGGATGCGTAGGGCGAGCGTAGTAGATTCAAAAAAACGCTCTCAGCGCCCCTTGGAATCCGGCTTCCAGCCGTACGCCGCCAGCATGATCTCAAACAGTCTGGCATTTGGGAAGAATCCGCGGACCCGCTCAGCTCCGGGACCTTGTGCAGCAACCACTACTTCTTCGCCGGTGTGTCCGCCGAGAACACGGATAGGCGCTTTCGGCGAAGCGAGCGCTTCTTTCGAGGCGCTGGCCGGCGGCACCAGGACGTCGCCCTTGTTTCCTGCCCTAAGGCGCGTGTCGAACGAATGGTCCGCGGCGAAGATCACCAACGTGTTGTTGCCCGCCGCGTGAACGGTCTGCTCGATGAGGCGATCGAGGAGCAGGAACCGATCCAGGCCTTCCCGCAGGTTGCTGGTGTGCGCGTCGACCTCAACCATGAGGAAGTATCCTTTCCTGTTGTGCGACAGCGTTTCGATCGCGCGCTCCACCGCGGCGGCGACATCGAATCGAGACTGTTCGACCAGCACCACCGCTCGCCCAGAAGCTGACTTGAACTCATCAACCGTTGTCAGCACTGCGTATCCGCGGCTCTTCAGGCCAGCGGCGACGTCGGTCCCCGCCGCCTTTTCGGCATCGGCCAAGACGTTCTTTCCTCCCCCGACCAACACGTCCACGCCGTCCCCGTAAGGAGGCTTGAGAAGCTGAGCGAAGATCTCACCCGCTTTCGAACGGCTGTTGGAGTGCGCATAGCACGCCGCCGGAGTAGCGCCGGTTACCCGATCCGTACTAATGACACCGGTGGAGAGGCCCCGCTGTTCGGCGTATTCCAGGATGGTCTTCAGTGTCTCGCCGTCCTTCTTGCCACGGATGGCCGTGGCCGACTGTGAAAGCACGCCGTTTTCCGTCTTCTGCCCCGTGACGATGGCCGTCATGCCGGCCGCCGAATCGGATACCCAAGCCGATGCCGGGGATGTGTCCATCAATCCAACCTGCGGCATTCTCTGTATAAACAGCGACTGCGGTGAACCCTTATAGGCAGCGGCGGCGTTAATCACCGGTAGGCCTGCGGCATCCCCAAGAAAAAGGATTACGTTCTTCGCCTTCGGCGCGGCGGCCAGAGTCGTGGCCAGCCAAATGGAAAACACAAGGGTACGAACAGACATAAGTGCCAGTTTCTCACACGGCGCACTCTCTCCGCGTTCGAACAAAAGCCGGCACGACCGCAGTGCGGGGGCGATTCCAGTCTCCTGTTACCGCCCCTTGCGGGGCCCTGCAACGATGCTCGTGTAGACTCCACGAGCCTTCCGGATATCCGCGATGAGAGCATCGCGGTCCCTTCGCAGCACAGTTTCCGCGACGCCGTCGCTTCCGGCGGGTTGGGCCAGAATGGGAATCTGATCGGGAGCCAGGCGGGCTTCAAGGTCATCAAGGCGTGCGATCCAACTCCGCGCCATGGCCTGAGCCAACGGCGCTTGCGACAGCGCGGGTGTATTCTTCACCGTGAGATAGACCGGCGCCGAGTGCGCGAGCGACTTGTTGGAGAAAGAACTTGTCTCATCCAACCGCCGGCCACGCGAGCGAATCGCCAGCCAGCAGCTCTGACGTACCTGATACGGAAGGCGAAAGCTGATCTCACCGGAATTGTTCAAGCGGGGAAAGCTCCCCGCCAGCTGGCCGTTCTCAATCAGTTCCAGCCTGTCCACTCTGTCGCGCTTCGGATCAAACCGGACGCGGCCCTCGATCGTCACCGCTCCCGCATGCTCCAGCAGGACCTCTTCGCCCATCTCCTTACCGGCCACGCGGAAATCGAGTATGGGCCCATTGGTCACGAAGGTCCTCCCGCGCCTGACACCCGCCAACCAAGCCTCATACGTCAAAGGACCATCCACCCGCGTGTAGAAGCGTTCGCGTCCCGGTAGAGACGCCAGGCAGGGATAGTCCGTTCCCGCCGTGGGAATCAAACGAAAACCGGTGTTGAGGATCTCGTACCACGCCCACCACTCCTCGTCTCCCTGCTGCAGGATTTCCAGTATGTTCAGAAGTCCCGCCGGCAGGTCGACGGCGAGGCCATACTGCGCGCCCAACCACGTTCCGCGGTGGGCGTAGCCGCTGAGGGCGCCCTGCCGCCGCGCTTCTTCGAAAAACCTGGAGTAAATAAGGTATTCGGATGGGAAGTCAATGGGTGCATCCACTCCCAGGATGAAGCTATGCCCTCGGAAGTACGTGCGCGGATTTTCTTGTCCGGCGGCGATCAGGTAGCCTCCTTCCTGGTAAGCTCCGGCTCTGCCGAAGGCGTATTGCAGGGTGTTGTGCGAGACCCGCGGGTTTCCCCACTGAAGCAGATTCGCGACGTGTACGTCTTCGGCCTGCATCCATTTAGATAGGATCGGGTTCAGACCCTCCACCGGCCGGGCGATGTGCAGGTGGTCATCCGAGCTGTACCAACCCTGTCGCGGGAGATCGAT